>JBPCPC010000310.1:0-5600 GCA_050999585.1 Solirubrobacteraceae bacterium
GCACCAGGTTTTGGGCAAGCTCGAGCGGGATTGGTATGCCCACCGACTCCCACGGCCCGAAGTACTGGCGCCTGAAGGCCTCGAGCTCGCGCTGGCTCATTCGTCGGGGACCGATTGCGTTCTTGACTCCGAGGCACCACGTGTCCACGAGGTAGCCGCAGACGGACAGCTTGCTGGGTCGCTCGGGCACGGCGATGAGCACGCAGGCAACGCCGCTGTCGATTGCCTCACTCGGCGCGCCGGCGTCGTCGGGCCAATCAGCGCGGCCGTCGATTTGCAGCCCGTGCCGCCAGCCGGGGCTGACCCAGCAGCCGCTCTGGCTCGCTGCGCGATGGTTGCTTCCATTCGAAGTCGGTTGGCTCTCTCGCTCGCATGCCACGGCGCGAACGAGCCGAGCTGCGTCGGCCTTGCTGATGCCCACCGCGCGGGCGATCTCGGCCGGCGTGAAGCGTCGCGCTCGCAGCGTGCGGACCGTGCCAAGCAGCTCCTGCTGATCCATGAGCTCACTTCTACGGGATGGATCGGACGGAAAGTTCGACTGGCGTCACCCGGCCTGATTCCTCTGAGCCAGATCTGACAGAACCCGTCGCCGTCGTTGACCAACTCCAGCGGGACGACCCGATGTACCAGCGGGAGTTCAAGCAGCTTTACGGTCGATGAGGTTTCGGTCCCACCCGTAGTCCCGGAAGATCCGAGACCGGTTCGGCGAAGTCAGGTGGCGATGTCGTGAGGCCAGGCGCAGGCCCTCCATTGACCCCTTACGGTACGTCGTGCACGTTCCCGATCGGACACGTCACGGGCCCTACCGACGGCGTTGCCGCCCAAGTTCCGAACGGGAACCTGAAGAGGCGCGACGTCCATAAAAACGCTGCAATGTTCCCGCTCGGGATCATGACCTCGTCCCTTTCGGCGACCACATCCGAAGAGCTCGGAGCCGCATTGAAGGCCGCGAGGATCGCGCGCTCGCCGCCGGGGTCGGGTCGCCGCTTCCTGGGAGAGCTCGAGCGGGGCAAGTCGACGGTCCGCCTCGCCGAGACGCCGCGGGTCGCCGAGGCCCTCGGCGTGTCGATCACGATGAACGATCCGCGTGCCGTGGTAGGGTCGTCGCGTTCGAGCGCCTCCGACGCGTTCAGCAGTGTGCCGAGCTGCAGCAGCGCCGGGACGCCGGTGTCCTCGGTCGCCAGGAACGCGTCGCTGTCAGCCCGGCGGTAGCGCAGCGCGCCCTGGCGCATATCGTCGCGCACGCCGAGCAGGTAGTCGGCGTCCGAGAACGAGCGAGCCGTGCGCCCCTCCTCACGAGCCGAGGCCGCCTCTGTCCGCTCAATGAGCTTTCGGCCCCAACGGTCAGGCGCGGTGTCTGAGAACGCGCCGAACAGGCTGCGGCCCACCGGCGTCTGAAACTGGCCGGTCCGCAGCGGCAGGTCAGGGTCGAGCTCGTACGCGCCGTCGCGGCCGATGTAGCTGGGGCGATGGGCGAAGCTCGCCGACTGGCTGCGGCCAGCACGACGTATCCACCGGTCACCGGCGGTGACGTCCTCGCCGCCGATTTGGACAAACACCTCGACCTGGCCGGAGTCGGCCATCACGCATCCTCACGAGCGTTCCGGTGCCGGACGCGCTGCGGCAGCTGCTCGCCGGCGCGCAGCCGGCCGATGTCGGTGCTGAGCGGGTCGGCGGCCGTGACGAGCGAGTCGAGGATCCCGAGCGCGCGCGCGATGCGCAGCAGGTTCTCCAGGCTGACGGAGCCGGGGTCGCTCGCGAGCCGGCTCACGGTCTTGTCGGATACGCCGGCGCGGTCAGCGACCTGCTCTATGGTCAGCCCGCGCAGCTTGCGCCAGGCGACAAGATGCTCGCCGATCTCGCGCGCGGCGCGCTGAACGGGAAGTGGAGTTGGTGTAGCCATCAGCTAAAGCGACCGATATGGGGGATTATCTGGCTTTATACCCCAGATATGTCAGATTATACGGTCACCGCGCTTGCCGAGGGAGTCGTTGTTGACGTGCGTCGCTGCGTGCGGCCCGGAAGGCCGACGCGTCCTCCACCGGCCCTACGCTGGCACCCGTGATGACCCGGACCGAGCTTGATGCGTTGATCGAGGAGGCGACCGTCGACGCCTACAACGACCACGAGCAGATCACCGGCCTGTTCACGATGCTCGACGAGCACCTCGCGATTCCCTTCCACACTGAGCTGCTCGGGGTCACCGTCACGGTGAAGAAGATTGACCTGACGGTCGAGCATGAGATCGTCGCGATCTGCCGCCGTGACGGTCACAAGCAGACGATCCCGCTTCTTGACCTGCCGCTTACGGTGCCGCGACCGGGCGGTGCGGAATGGATCGACGCCTTCCGGCGCTGGCGCCGCTGAGCGCCGCAGACGGGTCAATAGCCTTTGATCTCATGGCCGCCCGGCAACAGCTGAGCATCGACCTCGACGCTGAAGTCGCTGCGATTCTGCGCGGTCACGCCGCCGAGACGCACCTCAGCGAAGGTGAGATCATCGACCGCGCCTACGACCTCCGCTCGCTCCTCGCACAGATCCGTGAGCGCTCTGACCTCGACGAAGACCAGGCCCTCGCACTCGCGCGCGCGGAGCTCGAAGTGGTCCGCGCTGAGCGCGAAACAGCCGCCTGATGTGCGCGTCGTCGCCGACGCGAACATCCTCATCCGCCGGCTCCCCGAACGCACCGTCGGTTGAGACGCTCGACGCGGCGCTTGACGGCCACGGGCCATTCCGTTCCCAAGCCCCTTCATGGGGGCGTGAGCTTTCCTTCGACGAAGATTGCGCACCCGCACCCTTGCGAAGGTTATTGGTACGATCCTTTCGTATGGACGCAGATACGAAAGGCACCGAGACGTTCCGGTGGTCGGAGGAGCTATGGGAGCCCTCGACGCTCGAGCTCACGGTTATCCCTAGGCGGGCACGTCGCGCTGCGCGGATCAGAGCGTACGTGCCGGCCGGGCTGTCTGAGCGATCGTTCTCGCTCGACGCCGAGGCCGTGCAGGCCGTGATCGATGCGCAGGACGCCGTCCGCGAGGCCCAACAGTACGCCGACACTGTGGGCGTCAACACCGTCGCTCAGCAATTGCTGCGCTCTGAGGCGATCGCCTCGAGCCAGATCGAGGGCATCGATGTGCCGGGACACCGGGCCCTCGCCAAAGCCGCCGCTGGCAACCAGCACAAGCCCGGCGCGCAACTCGTGCTCGCGAACATCGAAGCCGTTCGATGGGTGTACGACTGGGCCGCGTCGAGCAGCGATCTCTTCTCGCCCGAAGTGATCTGTGAGATCCATCGCAGGCTCGCGACCGCCGATCGCCATCTCTCCGCCCACGCGGGTCAGATCAGGAGGCGCCAGAACTGGATCGGCCGCGATTCCTACACGCCCGTCGGAGCTGACTTCATCCCCCCACCCGCGCGCGAGGTTCCCGAGCTGCTGGAGGACCTGTGTGCCTACGCCAACCGCGATGACATCGCACCAGTGATCCAAGTGGCCGCGATGCACGCCCAATTCGAGACGATCCACCCGTTCGCTGACGGCAACGGGCGCGTCGGCCGCTCCCTGATCGGCGCGATCCTCGCGCGCCGTCAGATTTGCCGGGACGTCATCCCACCGGTCAGCCTCGTGCTCTCGCGCGACCGCGACGCGTACATCACCGCGCTGACGACCTGGCGCTTTGAGATCGACGGCCATCGCCAGTGGATCGTCGAGCTCGCCACCGCGTGCGAAGCCGCGGCGCTGGCGTCAATCCGACTTGCCGGCCGGGTGTCTGATCTCCAAGATCGCTGGCGCGAAGCGTCAGGGCACCCCCGGCGCGACTCAGCCGCCGCCGCCATCATCGACGCGCTCCCGGCGTATCCGATACTCGATGCCGGCTCGGCGGCCGATCTCACGGGCCGCAGCGCGGTCGCCGCCCGGCAAGCGCTCAACAACCTCACCGACCGCGGTGTACTCGAACAGGTGACCGTCGGCAAACGCAACCGGATGTGGGAAAGCGTCGGACTATTCGCGCTCGTCGACGACATGGAACGCGAGCTCAGCACGGGACTTCGCGGCCCGGCCGGAATCCAATAGACGACGCGCCGGGCGGGCGAGCGCCCGCAGGTCCGCGCCGCGGCGCAGATCGCGGTTAGGTCCCGGGGTCGACGAGCCGAAGTTGGCTGTCGGCTCGCCGAGCGCGCTTGATGGTGACGGTGCCGTCGTAGATCTCGGGTTCGTGGAACGCCTGCATGAGCTTGTGGTGCGCGCGGTGGCGCAGCGCCTGGTGTTCGTGCTGGACGGCGGCGGCGTACTCGGCGGGGTCGGTGGGGCGCTCTTCGGGGAGCCGGCGGGCGAGGATCTGGTGCGCCGCCCAGGCGTAGACGGCGTTTGCGGCCGCTTCAACCTCAAGCATCCGGTAGGGTACGTACTCCGCGACCCGTTTCTTGGGGTACCCGCCGCGGCGGGCAGCGCGCTCGAGCTCCCGGAACTCCCGGCGGCCCTCATAGACGGTGACGATCCCGGTCTCAGGGTCGAATTCGGCCTCGATCAGCTGGTCCTCATCCTTGCGGGCGATCTCCCGCACCCACCCCGACGCGCGGTGGCGGACGATCACCACCTCCAGCTGGGCCTGGTGCTCGCCGGCGGTCGCGGTGACGATGAGACGGGAGCCGGGTTCCACAGTCACCTTGGCGCGAATGCTCCCAGCGATCGCGCAGAGCCCGCGCGCTCCGGGCTCGGAGAACTCGGTGCTGCGCAGGGTGAGCGAGAGGCCGGGATCGGTGTCCACCTGGACCTGAGTGCCGGCGGGCACCTGGTCAGGGTTGGCGTGGATCGTGATCGTGCGCTGCTCACCGGGGTGCATCCGGATCGGGGACTGCTTGAAGAACAACGGCGCGACCGCCGGGAGCGTCGGCGGCTCGCCCGACTCGCGCTCACTGGTCTGTTCGGAATCATTGGGCTCGACGGTGTCGCGGCTGGGTTCGTCTGGCGCGGCGCTCGCGGGGGCGCTACCGGGCTCGCGACCGCGGCTGCCGGGATGGTCAAACGCGGCCTTCAGCGCGTCGTTGAGCGCACGCAGGCCGACCTGGTCACGGGCGGTGATCGCGCGGGCCGTCCCGATCAAGTGAGAGCTGGCGCGACGTTCTTCGTCGGCCACGATCGGCTTCAGGACCCGGTCGATCGCCGCGTAGAGCTTCTGCACGAGCGGGTGGTGCTCGTTGAGGCCCGAGCGGTCAACCTTGACCACCAGCTCCGGTCGTGGCGCATCCAACGCGCGGCGTTGCAAGACCTCGAGCTGCTCACACACCACCTCCCCGTAGAGATGCCGGGCGCCCGCTCGGCCCTCGCATCCGGCCAGCGTGGTCTCGTGCGCGGCGCGGCCGGAGCGGATCGTCAGGCCCCCGCGACGGGTCGCGCGCGAGAACCCGGCCGTCAATGCCTCACCGGCACGCCTGACGGTGATTCGGGCGGTGACGCCGGGCGTGACGTCGATCTCATCATCGAACAGCAGCGACCGCTCCGGATCTGGGTCGGGGGCCGGGTAGGACACGAACTCCGTTGGCGCGCCAGGCAGGTCGAGATACAGCTCCCGGCAGGGGTCCTCGATGATCGGACGCAGCTG
>JBPCPC010000104.1:0-10503 GCA_050999585.1 Solirubrobacteraceae bacterium
CAGCTGCGCCGCCAGCCGCCGGCGCAGGGTCGGGGCTGCGGCGCCGCTCACCCGGCGCGGGCGGCCAGCTGCCCGCAGGCGGCCGCGATGTCACGACCGCGGGTCAGGCGCACGGTCGCGCCCACGCCGTGGCGCTCGAGCTCGGCGCGGAACGCTTCGATCGCCTTCGGGCTCGATCCTTCGTACGGGGCGTCGGTCGGGTTGAACGGGATCAGGTTGACCTTGAACATCCGCGGGTCCAGCAGCTGGGCCAGCTGTCGCGCCTGGAGATAGGAGTCGTTGACCGCGGACAGCATCACGTACTCGATGAACACCATCCGCCGCTTGCGCTCGTAGTAGTCGCGACAGGCGCTGAGCACGTCGGCCAGCGGATAGCGATCGTTGACCGGCATCAGCTCCGAGCGCAGCGTCTCGTCGGCGGCGTGCAGCGAGAGCGCTAGGCGGAGCGGCATCGGGTCGGCGGCCAGGCGCTGGATGCCGGGGATCCAGCCGACCGTGGAGACCGCCGTGTGGCGGTGGCTGATCCCCAGCTCGGGCAGCCCGCGGCACGCCTCCAGGACCGCATCGAGGTTCATCATCGGCTCGCCCATGCCCATGAACACGGCGTGGTCGACCGATCCCGAGCGTCGGAAGTACAGCGCCTGGTCGATGATCTCCGACGCGGTCAGGTTGCGCCCGAAGCGCATCTGGCCGGTCGCGCAGAAGTTGCAGGTCAGCGGACAGCCCGACTGCGAGGACAGGCAGAGTGAGCGCCGACCGTCGCGATAGCTCATCAGCACCGCCTCCACCGGCCGGCCGTCATCGGTGTGCAGCAGCGCCTTTATCGTCCCGTCGCGCGCACGGGCCTCGTCCTGCAGCGTGAGGCTCGAGAACGGGACCCGCTGGTGCAACGCCTCGCGCAGCGCGACCGGAAGGTTCGTCATCGCGTCAAAGTCGCCGGCCCCGTGCGCGGTCCAGTGCCACACCTGCCCCGACCGGTAGGCGGGTTCGCCGAGCTCGGCGAGCGTGCGCTCCAATAACTGCCTGTCCATGCTGTCTATGGTGACAGCGCCATGCGGCTCGTCAAATTCCTCGCTACCGCGGGGGTGGCGTCACGGCGCTCCAGCGACGAGCTGATCCGCGCCGGCCGGGTCACCGTCGGCGGCGTGACGGTCACCGATCCGGCACGCGACGTCACCGCCGAGGATCAAGTGCGCTTCGACGGCGAGTCCGTCCGGGCGCCTCAGGAGCGCGTCGTCTATGCGGTCAACAAGCCCGCCGGGGTGGTGTCGACCGCGAACGATCCCCAGCACCGGCGGACGGTGGTCTCGCTGGTGGCATCGGCGCTGCGCCTGTATCCCGTCGGCCGCCTGGACATCGACACCACCGGCCTGATCCTGCTCACCAACGACGGCGAGCTGGCGCACCGGTTGATGCACCCCAGCTATGAGGTGCCCAAGACCTACCGGGCGGTGGTGGGCGGGCCCCCGGTGACCCAGCGGGCGCTGCAGGCGCTGCGCGCGGGAGTGCGTCTGGAGGATGGTCTGACCGCGCCGGCGCGGGTGCGACGGCTCTCCTCAGATACGATCGAGCTCACTATCCACGAGGGCCGCAACCGCCAGGTCAAGCGCATGTGCGAGCACGTCGGGCACCCAGTGCGCAGCCTCGCCCGGATCGGCTTCGGACCGCTGGCGCTCGGGGATCTGGCGTCCGGCGCGCACCGGCGCCTGACCGCCGAGGAGGTCCGCGAATTTGGTTGCGCCGCGCCCCCGGCGGCCCGGCGGCCCGGCGCCTAACCCAATCGCAACTGCCGCGGTCGGCTGCGAAAACGCCTGAATTGTCACTATCTTCAGCGCATGCTCGACGATCCAGACCGAGCCGAGCCGTCGATCGGCCTGGCCACCGCCCCGGTCCCCGGTGTCGTCGCTCCCGGCACCGAGGCGACCGTGCGGCTGCCGCGCGTCCAGCTCGGCCGTCCGCGGGCGCTGCCCCGAACGCGGGTGACGGTCGGCCCGACCGTCGGCGGCATCGCGCTCGCGGTCGTCGTGCTGGCCACGCTCGCCGTGGTCGCCATCGCCGCCGCCGGGCCGTCGGTGCTCGTCCCCCGCAGCCCCGAGACGTTCCCCAACTGGGAGGCCGGACCGCTGCACGACATCGCCGTGCGGCTGATCACCAACCCCGACACGCTGGGGCTGGTCTTCAGCTGTGTGCTGGTGGTGATGGTCGTCGCCTACCTGCTGGTGGTGGCCGCGGCGCGGACGTTCTCGATGCGGACGATCGCGATCGTCGTCGTCGCGCTGCACCTGATCCTGCTGCTCAGCCCGCCGCCGCAGCTCACCGACCTATTCAATTACCTCGGGTACGCGCGGCTGGGGGCGCTGCACCACCTCAACCCTTACCAGCACGTGATCAAGCAGGAGATCTTCGATCCCGTGTACCGGTTCACCAGCTGGCACAGCCTGCGCAGCCCCTACGGCCCGCTGTTCACGGCGCTCAGCTACCCGCTCGCGTTCGTGTCACTGCCGGTCGCCTACTGGACGCTGAAGATCATCACGGTGGCGCTCAGCCTGGGGTTCATCGCGCTGGTCTGGCACTGCGCGCGCCGGCTGGGACGCGACCCTCGGTACGTGGTGGCGTTCGTCGCCTTCAATCCGATCTTCCTGATCTACGCCGTCGCCGGCTTTCACAACGATTTCTTCATGCTGGTTCCGTCGATGGCCGCGATCGCGCTGCTCCTGGTGCGGCGCGATCGCTCCGCGGGGGCGGTGCTGATGATCGCGATCGCGATCAAGTTCACCGCCGTGCTGCTGCTGCCGTTCCTGCTGCTGGCCGTGCGCGACCGCCCGCGGCAGAAGCGCTTCATGATCGGGGCCGGGGTGGCGGCGATCCCGCTGGCGGCGCTCAGCCTGCTGCTGTTTGGCTTCTCGATCCCCAACCTCCAGCAGCAGAGCTCGCTGCTGACCGACTTCAGCATCCCCAACGTCGTCGGGCTGTTGCTGCACGTCGGCGGCGGGACGCCGATCGTGCTCAAGTTCGCCACCGTGACGGTGGTCGTGGTCGCTGCGTATCAATTCTTTCGCCGCCGCGATTGGCTCGACGGCGCCGCCTGGACGACGTTTGCGCTGATCGCCAGCCTCGCCTGGCTGGTGCCGTGGTACGTCATCTGGCTGCTGCCGCTGGTCGCGCTGGGCTCAAACCTCGCGCTGCGGCGGATCTCGATCGTGCTGACCGTGTTCCTGATCCTCTCGTTCCTGCCGGTGACCGCCAACTACATGGCTGACCACAACGTCAATCCCCTGCAGACGCCGGCCGGCCAGGCGTCGATGAACCTGCAGTCCAAGTTGGCCCGCTGACGCCGGGACGGTCGCCGGCCTCTAAACAGGGAGCCGACACGCTTCCTGTTAACTTCGCGCTCGTGCGCGTGCCATCGACTGCGGCGGTCGCGGCCGCAACGCCGGCTGCGCGAACGGGCGTCCGGCGGCTGCGCGTGGACGGTTATGAGCTCGGGCTGCTGGCGTTGCTGGGCGCACTCTCGATGTGGGTCGTGGCGACCGACATCTACCAGGCCGCCCAGCACGGCCTCGTGTGGACCCGCACCGACGGCTTCTTCATCGTCGATCAGATGCAGTATCTGGCGTGGATCCAGTCGGCCTCCCAGCACCTGCTGGTCTCCAACCTGTACGTGCTGCGCTCGACGCCGGCCGACTACCTGCAGCCGGCGATCCTTATCTCGGCCGCGCTGCTGAAGGTCGGCATGGCGCCGTGGTTGACGCTGATGCTGTGGAAGCCGGTGGCCGTGATCGGGATCTTCCTGGCGGCCCGGGGGGCCGTTCATCATTTCTTCACCCGTCGCATCGACCGCCGGGTGGCGCTGACGCTGGCGCTGCTATTCGCGTCGCTGAGCTCGGTCTACGGGTCGCTGGGGGTGGTCGGGGACATGATGCCGATGTGGCTGTCGTGGGGCTATCCGTTCGGGCTGATCGCGTCGGCGCTGATCGTCTTCGCGCTGCTGCGCTACGGCCGGGCGCGAACGGCGGGGCAGCTGGCTTGGGGTCCCGGGCTGCTGGGCGCGCTGGCCAGCTCGCTGCATCCCTGGCAGGGAGAGCTGCTGATCCTGGTGCTGGGCGGGGCCGAGCTCGTGCGCGCCCCGGAGACGCTGCGGCTCCTGCGCGGAGTCGGCGGGCCTTCCGGACGAGCGTGGCGGCTCCGGTTGATCAACCCGGAGCTGATGCTGCCGCTGGTGACGATCGCGCTGACCCTGGCCCCGCTGCTCTACTACCTCGCGCTCGGGCACCTGGACATCAACTGGGACATGGCGCGCCAGGCGTCCAAGCATGCGTTCTCGTTCTGGGCGATCGCGCTCGGCGCCGCGCCGCTGGCGGTGTTCGCCGTGCTCGGCTACCGCGGGCGGCCCGCGGACTTCTTCGAGCTGACGATGCGGATGTGGGTGCCGGCGGCGCTGGTCATCTACGTGCTCTCGGCGACGGCGCTGAGCGCGACGCCGCTGCACGCCTTCAACGCGATCACGATTCCGCTCGCGCTGCTGGCGGTCAAGGGCGTGCGCCAGACCGGCCTGGCACGGATTCCGCGCGCCCGAGTACTGGTCGTGATCGCGGTGCTGTTCGGGACGATCCCGGCCAACGTGTACACACTGGTCTACTCCCACACCTACACCGAGCCGCAGCTCAACAACGCCAACTTCATCACCCACGATGAACGCGACGCGCTGGATTACCTGGCCGACGCGCGGGCGCCGGGCGGCGTGCTCTCCCAGTTCTATCTCGGTGATTACGTCCCCGGACACACCGGCCGTCACGCGTTCGTGGGCGACTGCCTGTGGTCTGAGCCGCGATGTATCCCGCGTTCAGAGGCCGCCGATGCGCTGTTTGACGGCGAGCTCTCGCGGCCCGCCGCGCGCCGGTTCGTGCTCCAGACCGGCGCGCGCTTTCTGCTGGCCAGCTGCAAGACCAGCGGGGTCGACCTGCGGCGATCGCTGGGCTCGCTGGTCGTCTCCACGCGTCGGTTCGGGTGTGCGGCGGTGTATGAGCTCACCGCGCCACCGCGGCCGAGTGGCACGTTCGTCTCGGCCGGCTCGCGCCACCCCGCATGAGCGCCGTCGTCGCCGTCGATGATGCCGGCTCTGGCAGAATGCTCGCCCCATGCGGCTGTTCGCGCTCCGAGGCGCCAATAGCGTCAAGGCCAACGAGGCCGGCGCGATCCTCAACGCCACCACCGAGCTGATGCGCGAGCTGATGGAGCGCAACACGCTCGCCGCCGACGCGATGGTGAGCTGCATCTTCACCCTCACCGATGACCTCGATGCCGAGTTCCCGGCGGTCGCCGCCCGCCAGCTGGGGCTGGATCAGGTGCCGTTGCTGTGCACTCGGGAGATTCCCGTCCCCGGGGCGCTGCCGCGCGTGATCCGCACGATGCTCCATTACTACGCCGCCGAGGATCACGAGCCCCGGCACGTGTATCTGGGCGAGGCGCGGGTCCTGCGACGCGACCTTGAATCTGCACAATAGGCTCGTGGCCGCGCGCGAGGACAACTGCTGATGGCGATCGAGTTCGGCGAGCGAATCCGCCGGATTCCCGCCTATCCGCTGGCGGCCGGCTACAACCTCGGCGACGACATGGCGATGCTGGCCTCCAACGAGTCCTGCTTTGGCCCGCACCCCGAGGCGGTCGCCGCCGCCCATCGCGCGCTGTCGGGGATCAACCGCTATCCCGACCCCGCCTACGCTCCGCTGCGCGCGGCGCTGTCAGACCGCTACGGGGTGCCCCGCGAGCGGATCGCGGTGGGCAACGGGTCCTGCGACATCCTGCTGTCCTTCGGCGAGGCGCTGCTGGAGCCCGGTGCCGAGGTGATCTACGCGTGGCCGGCGTTCAGCGTCTATCCGCATCTGGCCGCCGCCTCGGGCGCACGCGCGATCGAGGTCGCACTCGACGACGAGGATCGCCACGACCTCGATGCGATGGCCACCGAGATCACCGTCGCGACGCGCCTGATCCTGATCTGCAATCCCAACAACCCGACCTCGACCGCGCTCGGGTTGGAGCAGATCGAGGAGTTCCTGCGCACCGTGCCGCGCCACGTGTGCGTGATCCTGGACGAGGCCTACGTCGAGTTCGCGCTGGCGGTCGGGGACACCTACGCCTCGCTGGAGCTGCTGCGGCGCTGGCCCAACCTGGTGCTGCTGCGGACCTTCTCCAAGGCCTACGGGCTGGCCGGGCTGCGCGTCGGCTATGGCCTGTGCGGCTCCGAGGAGCTGCGGGCCGCGGTCGACCAGGTCCGCCAGCCGTTCTACCTGAACATGGCCGCCGAGGCGGCCGCGGTGCAGGCGCTGGGCCACCAGGACGAGGTCGAACGGCGCGTCACCCACACGGTGGCGGCGCGGCTGGCGATCTCCGACGGCCTGCGCGAGCTCGGACTGTGGGTTGCCCAGTCTGACGCGAACTTCATCTGGACCCACCTCGCGCCCGACGGCGACGAGGACGCCGTGATCGCCGGACTGCGCGAGCGCGGGGTGCTGGTGCGCGCCGGGCGGGCGCTGGGTCGCGACGGCTCGCTGCGGGTGACGATCGGCACCGACGCCGAGAACCGCCGCTTCCTGGCCGCGATGGCCGAGCTCGTCCAGTAGATCCTGACGGGGGCCCGGAACGCTGAGCGCGCGCCCCAACAATCGTATCTGGGCGGCCGTGGGCGTCGCCGTGGTCGCGGCCTCGGTGCTGTTCGTGGTGCTCATCGGGATGCGGCCGTCCTATGACCCCTACGGCTGGCTGGTGTGGGGGCGCCAGGTGCTGCACTGGAACCTCAACACCGACGGCGCCCCGTCCTGGAAGCCGCTGACGTTTCTGTTCACGCTGCCCTACGCGCTGTTCGGGCACACCGCCGTGTCGCTGTGGATGGTGACGTCGGTCGTCGGCACGCTTGCCGGCGCCGTGTTCGCGGGGCGCATCGCCTACCGGCTGTGCGGGCCGTGCCCGGCCCGCCCGTATGCGCCCTACGTGGCCGCGGCGTTCGCGGGGGTCGGCCTGCTGGGCATGAACACCTATGCCCACCTGATCCTGATCGCCAACTCCGATCAGCTCAACGTGGCGCTGTGCCTGGCGGCGATTGACGCGCATCTCAGCCGACGCCCGCGGCTGGCGTTCGCGATGGTCCTGCTGGCCGCGCTCGGGCGCCCCGAGGTGTGGCCGTTCGCCGCCCTGTACGGCGCGTGGCTGTGGTGGAGGCTGCCCTCGATGCGGATCGTCGCGGTGCTGGGACTGGCGCTTATCCCGGTGTTCTGGTTCGCGATCCCGGCCCTGACCTCCAAGAGCTGGCTGCGCGCCGGCGACCTGGCGCTCAACCAGATGACGGTGATCCACGGCAACAAGCTGGTGGGAGTGATCCGGCGCTGGGGCAGCCTCTACGAGCTGCCGATGCAGCTGGCGGCGGGCCTCGGGGTGCTGGTAGCGATCATCCGCCGTGATCTGGTGACGCTCGGCCTGGCCGCCACCGCCGCGCTGTGGGTCGCGATCGAGATCGCGTTCGCCTACCACGGCTGGTCGGCGGTGTCGCGCTACCTGATCGAGCCGGCGGCGGTGATGATCGTGATCGCCGGTGGGCTCGTCGGCCGGTTGATTGCCGACACGTCGGCGTGGGGCTCGCTGGCGCGGTGGCTCGGCCCGGTGCTGGTGATCGCGCTGGCGGTCACGCTGGTCCCGGCGGGGCGCCGGCGCGCGCGCGTCTGGCGCGATGGGATCGCCGAGGCGCGCCTGGACGCCAAGGCGATCGACCGGCTCGACGACGTGATCGACCGCGACGGTGGCGGCTCTAAGGTGCGCGCCTGCGGCCAGCCCGTGTCGCTGATCCAATATCAGAGCACACTCGCGTGGGCGGTCGGGCTCAACGTCGGCAACACCGGCTACAACCCGGGCAAGTCAATCAACCGGGGCAAGCCGATCGTCCTGTTCAAGCCCTATCACCACGGCTGGCAGGTGCGCCCGTACAACCTCGCGCCGGCGACCCGATCGACCTGCGAGCAGCTGCGGGTCGACAGCGACATGAACTAGCCATCGTGCACCACCCTTGCGCGATCCCGCCACGGTCTGGTAGAACACTGCGAGCGCATGAGCCAGCCTGCTCGCATGTCCCGCCGCACCGACGCCGCCACCGGCTGGTCCTGCTACGCGCGCTTCTCCGCCTGGCGATTTAGCTAGGCGCTCGGCCACAGCCCCCGCACCCGCCGACCGACCGGCGGACCCCCGGAGGCCGGGCGCCAATTCGCAGGCGAGCCACGCCCGTGGCCCCGCCGCCGGTCGGTCGGCATGTTTGCGTACAGTTTCCAGGCGTGGGAAAGGATCCGTTTCAGATGATTGCGACGCAGGAGCAGGTCACCGAACTGCAGGTGCCCGACCCCGAGGAGCGAAGGCCAGGGTCTGCGGATGCAGTCCTTGAGATCGCCGGCCGCCCGTTCGGGGGTCCGCATTTCTCGATGATCGCCGGCCCGTGCACGGTCGAGTCGCGCGCGCAGGTGCTGGAGGCGGCCCACGCGGTGGCCGATGCCGGCGCGACGATGTTCCGTGGCGGCGCGTACAAGCCGCGCACGTCTCCCTATGCGTTCCAGGGCCTGGGCCAGGAGGGGCTGCGGCTGCTCGCCGAGGCCAAGGCGCAGACGGGCCTGCCGATCGTCACCGAGGTGATGGACGCGCGCGATCTGGAGCCGCTGCTGGAGGTCGCCGACGTGCTGCAGATCGGCGCGCGCAACATGCAGAACTACACGCTGCTGTCCGAGGTCGGGCGCTGCGGACGACCGGCGCTGCTCAAGCGCGGGCTCTCAGCGACGCTCGACGAGTTGTTGATGGCCGCCGAGTACATCCTCAAGGAGGGCAACGAGGCGGTGGTCCTGTGCGAGCGCGGGATCCGCACGTTTGAGACCGCCTACCGCTTCACGCTCGATCTGATGGCGATCCCGATCCTCAAGCAGCGCACCCACCTGCCCGTGATCGTCGATCCCAGCCACGCCGCGGGCCGGCGTGACCTGGTCGGCCCGATGTCGCTGGCGGCGGCGGCTGCCGGTGCCGACGGGATCATCGTCGAGGTCCATCCGCATCCCGACGAGGCGATCTGCGACTCCGCCCAGCAGCTGGCGACGAGCGAGTTCGCCGGCTACCTCGAGCGCGTCCGCGCAGCGGCCGCGGTCGCCGGCAAGACGCTGGTGGCGCCGGGCGTCGGCGACCTGCGGGCGGGCCTCCGGTGACGCTCACCGGCACGTCGCGCAGCAACTCGATTCGCGACCAGCGGATCGAGCGGCTGGTCCCGCTCGCCTCTCCGCGTGAGCTGATCGACGAGCTGCCGCTGTCCGACGACCACGCCGAGGTGCTGCTGCGAGGCCGCGCGGAGGTGCAGGCAGTCCTGGACGGCCGCGACGATCGCCTGCTGGTCGTGGTCGGCCCGTGCAGCGTCCACGACGCGCGGGCGACGCGGGAATACGCCGAGCGGCTGAGCGGCCAGGTCGCGCGCCTGCGCTCTGACCTGTGCCTGACGATGCGCGTCTACTTCGAGAAGCCGCGCACGAGCCTGGGCTGGAAGGGACTGATCAACGATCCGCATCTGGACGGCTCCTCCGACGTCAACACCGGCCTGCGGATGGCGCGGCAACTGCTGCTCGAGGTGCTCGCCCTGGGTCTGCCGGTCGGCTGCGAGTTCCTGGACCCGATCACGCCGCAGTACATCTCCGACGCCGTCTGCTGGGGCGCCATCGGCGCGCGGACGGTGGAGAGCCAGATCCACCGCCAGCTGGGATCGGGCCTGTCGATGCCGGTCGGCTTCAAGAACCGCGGCGACGGCAACGTGCAGGTGGCGGTCGACGCGGTGCGCGCCGCCGGCGTGTCGCACGCGTTCGCCGGCATCGATGAGAACGGCACTCCGGCGATCCTCTATACGCGCGGCAACGAGGACAGCCACGTGATCCTGCGCGGCGGCCGGGGCGCCCCCAACTACGACACCGCGTCGGTCGCGGAGGCGATCGGTCTGCTGCGCGCCGCCGGGCTGCCCGAGCGGGTGATGATCGATCTCAGCCACGAGAACAGCGGCAAGGACCCCGAGCGCCAGCCAGCGGTCGGCGACGCCGTGGCCGCGCAGGTCGCCGCCGGCAGCCAGGCGATCGTCGGCGTGATGCTCGAGTCCTTCCTGGTCGCGGGCCGCCAGGAACTCGATGGGAATCCCAATCGCCCGCTGGTCTACGGCCAGTCGATCACTGACGGCTGCATCGGCTGGGACACCACGGTCGAGGTGCTCGACGGCCTTGCCGCCGCGGTGCGGGCCCGCCGCGCTGCATAGCGCGCGCAGCATGCGGATGGCGGTGATCGGGGTCGGTCTGATCGGCGGCTCGGTGGCGCTCGCCGCCCGTGAGCGCCTGAACGCCTCGGTGGCCGGCTATGACGACGCCGCGCCCGCCCTGCAGGGGGTGGCGAGGAGTGAGGTGATCGGGCGCGTTCCAGGGTCGCGGATCGACGCCGTGGGATGTGTTACGACTG
>JBPCPC010000191.1:0-62486 GCA_050999585.1 Solirubrobacteraceae bacterium
GCAGCGGCCCGGGCGCGGCCGGGCACGGTCGCGGGCCTGCAGCGCCAGCCGGCCCGCGCGGAATCCAGCTGGCTGCTCTGTGGTCGTTCAGGCCGGGTGCGCGCGGGGGTAAACGGCCACGAGTGGCGGTGGCGGACGGCTGATGGCCGATTTCCCTCCAGGGGCGAGGGTGAACGACGTTCACCGCCTGGGCGGCAGCAGTCATGGCCGAAAACGACCGCGTAGCCCGAGCCGCCGATCGATCGTCACCGGCCGGGGTTCGGTTGGCAAACGGTTCGCGCAAACCCGTTTCCGCGGAAGCGCTTTGGCCACGGGGGCTACAGCGTGATTTCCCGAGGCGTTCCTAGTGCTCTTGAGTTCCGGGGCGCCGGTGTTAGGGACCGGTGTCCGACTCTTCCCGCTGACAGCAATCTATCCTCGCGCCGTCTGCGGCTCCCAACGAAACCACCGAGCGGCAACCAGCAGGTCGAAGGCAGCTCGGGCGGCGAGGATCCCGAGGTCGGCGGCGGTGATCCCAGTGCCGGTCGCGACAACGGCGAGGCCACGCTGGATTCCCGCTGCAAGGTGCTCGAGCCCGAACACCTTCCCGACGGTCGCCAGCCAGCTCTGGTCACTTCGCCGCGAGCCAGTCGGTGCCGACGCCGGCCTCCACCGCAAGCGGTGGGTCGAGCGCATACGCTCCCGCCATCTCCCGTACGGCGATCTGCTTGACCTGCTCGGCTTCGTCGGCGGGCCCCTCGAACAGCAGCTCGTCGTGGATCTGCAGCACCAGCTTGGTCTGCAGGTCCGCATCGCGTAGCGCGGCATCACAGCGGACCATCGCCACCTTCATGATGTCCGCCGCGGTCCCCTGGATGACCATGTTCACCGCGAAGCGCTCGCCCTGCTTGCGCAGCTCCCACCGCCGGGCGCGCAGCTCTGGCACCTGGCGCCGGCGCCCGAACAGGGTCGAGACGTAGCCGTGCTCGGTGCCCTGGGCGATCGTCTCCTCGATGAACCGCTCGACGGCCGGGAAGCCGGCCAGGTAGCGCTGGATGAACTCGTCGGCCTCTGACTGCGGAATGTCGAGCCGGTCGGCCATCCCGTAGGCCGACAGCCCGTAGACGATCCCGTAGTTGATCATCTTGGCCTTCGAGCGCATCCCGGGATCGATCTGGTCGGGCTGCACCCCGAACACCCGGCACGCGGTCGCGGTGTGCACATCCTCACCGCGGCGGAAGATCTCCTTGAGCACGTCTTCGGAGGCGATGTGAGCCAGCAGCCGCAGCTCGACCTGGGAGTAGTCGGCCGAGACCAGCAGGCTCCCGGGCTCCGCCACGAAACACGCCCTGATCTCGCGTCCCAGCTCGGTGCGGATTGGGATGTTCTGCAGGTTCGGGTTATTCGACGACAACCGGCCGGTGGTGGCCGCCGTCTGATTAAACGTGGTGTGCAGACGGTCGCGCGGGTCGACCAGCAGTGGCAGCGCGTCTAAATACGTCTGGGCGAGCTTGGTCAGCTCGCGCCAGCGCTCGATCTTGGGGATGATCTCGTGCTCGGAACGGATCGCCTGCAGCACCCGGGCATCGGTGGAGTAGCCGGTCTTGCCGCGGCGTTTGCGCGAGAGCCCGAGCTTGGCGAACAGGACCTCCTCCAGCTGTTTGGGCGAACCGAGCGTGAACTCCTCACCCGCCAGTTCGTAGATCTCTGACTCCAGCGCGTCGGCCTCGGCCTTCACACGCTCGGAGATCTCGTGCAGGCGCTCAGTTTCGAGCTTGACGCCGGCCTGCTCCATCTCGCGCAGGATGCGCACGATCGGCAGCTCGACGTCCTGCAGCAGATCGGTCAGCCCGCGGCCGCGGATCTCCTCGCGCTGCCACTGCGCCAGCGCTGCGACCAAACGCGCGTCCGCGCCCGCCCCCTCCTCGACATCGGTGGCGAAGCCCCGATCCTCGCACAGCTCGCGGAACGGATACGCGCGCCGAGCCGGTTCCAGCAGATAGGCCGCGACCTCGGTGTCGTGGGCCAGCGTCTGTGGCACCTCCCCGAGCGCCTTGGCGTCGTGAGCGATCACCGGGCGTGCGCCGACGGCGACGACGAGCGCCTCGGCACAGTCGCACGCTCCGGTCGTGACCTCGCCTTGAGACTCAACGTAGGCGCCAAAGCTCCAGCGCTGGTTCTCACCGAACAGCGCGCCCTCGGGGGTGTCGGGCATGCGCACCGCGACCGCGACCTCGGCGCCGGCGGGGATCCTCTCGATGTCCGTCAGCGAGCCGGTGCGCAGCTTCGCGGGCAGCGCCTGTTCGGCCACCGGGGCGGGTGCGGCAGCCTCGGCTGAACCGAGCGCCTCCTCCAGTCGGCGCAGCGGGTCGCGCAGCTCGAACTCCCGGAACACGTCGCGCAGCCGCGAGCGGTCGGGCTGCGCAGAGACGAACTCGGCGACATCGAGGCCGTCGAGCGGGATGTCGCGTTTCGCTGTCGCCAGATGCTTGGAGATGCGGGCGTTGTCGGCGTGCTCGGTCAGGTTCTGCTTGCGCTTGGCGCCGGAGATCTCGTTGATGCTGTCCAGGACGCTCTCGAGCGAGCCGAAACGCTGCAGCAGGTCGGCCGCAGTCTTGTCGCCGATCCCCGGAACGCCGGGAATGTTGTCCGACGTGTCGCCCTTGAGCCCGATGAAGTCAGGGACCAGCTCGGGCGGGATCCCGTAGCGATCGATCACGCCGTCGCGGTCGTACACGCGCGTGTCCGTGATCCCCCGGGATGTGGTCATGATCGACACCTGGTCGTCGACAAGCTGATAGGCGTCGCGGTCACCGGTCACGACCATCACCTCGATCGGCGGATCCTGGGTCTTGGCGAGCTCGGCCAGCGAGGCGATTACGTCGTCGGCCTCATAGCCGTCGACCTTCAGGTTGCGGTAACCGAACGCGTCCACCAGGGGTTCCAGGTGCGGCCACTGTTCCTTGAGCAGGTCGGGGCGGCTGGAGCGCTGCGCCTTGTACTCGGCGTAGACCTCCTTGCGACCGGATGAGCCGGCATCCCACACGACCACGGTCGCCTTGGGGCCGTAGTCGGTGAGGATCTTGACCAGCATCGAGGCGAAGCCGAAGATCGCGTTGGTGGGCACCCCGGTGGAGGTCGCGATCGACTCGGGCAGCGCGAAGAACGCCCGGTAGGCGAGGCTGTTGCCGTCGATCAGGAAGAGCTCGTCAGCCATCGTGATCTGAGCCTATCTCGCGAGTCGGTGTGACCCTGAGCAGACGGCTTCCGCGACCGGCCGCGCGGGAATAACATGGCGCTCGGTATGGCCACCACCCCGAGCGCGCAGTACAGCCTGACCCTGAGGGTCGAGATCGACCACGTGCCGGGGATGCTGGGCAAGGTCGCCTCGGCCATCGGCGCCGGCGGCGCCACGATCGGCGCGGTTGATCTGGTGGCCGTCGACGAGACCCACACGATCCGCGACATCACCGTGGAGACCGGCGACGCCGGCGATTGGCCGCGGCTCACCGATGCGGTCAACGCGGTCACCGGCGCGCGGGTGCTCGACGCCACCGACCGCACGTTCATGCTGCACATCGGAGGCAAGATCGAGCAGCACAACAAGAGTCCGCTGAAGACCCGCGACGACCTCTCGATGGCCTACACGCCCGGCGTCGCCCGGGTCTGCCTGGCGATCCACGACGACCCCGACAAGGCGTTTCAGTACACGATCAAGCGCAACACGGTCGCCGTCGTCTCCGACGGCTCGGCGGTGCTGGGGCTCGGCGACATCGGCCCGCGCGCGGCGATGCCGGTGATGGAGGGCAAGGCGATGCTGTTCAAGGAGTTCGCCGGCGTCGACGCATTCCCGATCTGCCTGGACACCACCGATGTGGATGAGATCGTCGCTGCGGTCACGGCGATCGCGCCCGGCTTCGGCGGCATCAACCTCGAGGACATCTCGGCGCCACGCTGCTTCGAGATCGAGGATCGGCTGAAGGCCGACCTCGACATCCCGGTGTTCCACGACGACCAGCACGGCACCGCGGTGGTCGTGCTGGCCGCGCTCTACAACGCGCTGCGGCTGACCGGCCAGCGGATCGGAGAGCTGCGCGTCGTGGTGGTCGGACTGGGCGCGGCCGGCGTCGCAGTGTCCGACATCCTGCTGGCGGCGGGCGTCCGCAACCTGATCGGATGCGACTCCCGGGGCGCGGTGCACGTCGAGCGTGCGGACTATGTGGATCAGACGATGGGACCGGTGAAGCGCCGGCTGGCCGAGCGGACCAACTCAGAGCATCGCTCCGGCACTCCGGCGGCCGTGATTGAGGGCGCCGACCTGCTGATCGGCCTGTCCGGGGCCCGAGCGCTCCCCGCCGCGGCCCTGGCCACGATGAACGCGGACCCGATCGTGTTCGCGATGGCCAATCCCAACCCCGAGGTCTCGCCCGAGGAGGCTGCACGCTTCGCCCGGATCGTGGCCACCGGTCGCTCCGACTACCCCAACCAGATCAACAACGTGCTCTGCTTTCCCGGCGTCTTCCGCGGCGCACTGGACGTGCGCGCGCGAGAGATCACCGAGACGATGAAGACCGCGGCGGCCCGGGCGATCGCCGACATCGTCTCCGACGACGAGCTGCGCGAGGACTACATCATCCCATCGGTCTTCAACCGCGAGGTGGCGCCGGCGGTGGCCGCCGCGGTCGCCGACGAGGCGCGCGAGACCGGGCTGGCGACGGTCGACGGATCCGAGCTGGGGTTCGCAGCGCCCGAGGGGTCGTTGGCGGGGCACTGATCGATCGCGGGGCGCGATCGTTTCTCACAGACCTCTGCCGTGGCCGTGGCCTTGGCCTTGGCCTTGGCCTTGGTCTTGGCCTTGGTCTTGGCCTTGGCGAAAGTGTGAAATCGGCAACAGCGAGGGGTGTAGGCGCGGGCGCTCGTGGCTCTTGATGGCATGGAAAGCCACAAGAACTCGCATTCCTCCCAATCCCCGGACCTCGCTGACCGGCGCGGGGCTCAGACGCCGAAACGCACCACCTCAAGCCCGTACCTCGTCCAGGTGCTCGGGCAGGGGCAGAGATTGCGCGTGGAGGGCACGAAGTACTGCCGCGCCGGGGCGATCGCGACCGTGCAGCGCGGGTTGGTCTCACGCGGCCAGCTCCTGCAGGCCGGCTTGAGCCATGACGTGATCCGCCGCCTGGTCCGGCGACATTGGCTGATCGAGGTGTATCCCGGGGTCTTTGCCGTCGGCTACTACAGGGCGGCGGACGTGCCGGTCGTTCGCGAGACCGCCGCGGCGCTCGCCGTGCGCTCGCCCGGCTGGCTCAGCCACCAGTCGGCCGCGGCGGTGTGGGGCGTGACCTGCATCAACGAGTACGCCGAGCCTGCCCATGTGACGGTGGCGGTGGACTCCGCCCCCCACCGCGCCGGCGTTCAGGTGCATCGCAGCCACTCACTCCAAGCCGCAGACCGCCGCATCCACGACGGCCTGCCGGTCACGTCTCCAAACAGGATGCTGCTGGATGTCGCGGCTGAGTCCACGGATCGCGAGCTGGAGCGAGCGTGTGACGATGTGCTCGTCAAGCGCCTGGCTCGCGCATCCGACGTGCGCCAGGTCCTGGCGAGCGCTAACGGGCATCGGGGACGCAAGCGGTGGCAGTCGGTCCTGGACACCCATACCGAGACGACCCTGACCCGGTCTGAGGCCGAGGAGCGCATGCTGATGCTGATTCGCGCCAGTGGCCTCCCCGAACCCGTGGTCAATCATCGGCTGCACGGGTTCGAGGTCGACTTCCACTGGCCCAGGGAGCGGCTCGTGCTTGAGGTCGACGGCTTTCGCTATCACTCCTCGCGAACGGCCTTCGAGCGAGACCGGGAGCGAGACGCGATCCTGAGCCCACACGGGCTCAGCCTGATGCGCGTCACCTGGCGTCAGCTGCAGGACGAGCCGCTGGCCGTGATCGCACGGCTCGCCCAGGCACTCGCGACGGCGGAGGCCTCAGGCGTGGAGCTCCCGATGACGTCATCTGGCGGGCAGCTTGTGAAATGGGCATGGCGGGTCCGCGCAACCCGGTCCAGCCACCGTCGCAACCCGGGCACACCCACGCCTAGGCGCACCCACGTCCGGAGCTACTCCGAGACGCCCCCCGACGGCGTGTCTGAATTGGGTGGCGCGTCCACCACCGCAGGCGGCCCCTCGGCCACCGCGACGCCGGCCCCCGGCCCGCGCGAGCGCTTGGGCAACGGCCCCTCCTCCTTCCACGCCGACCCGGGCCGGCCGGGCAGCAGGAGCACGATCAGGAACCCGACGAAGGTCAGGATCAGCCCAAAGGTCAGGCCGAGGCGCTCACCGTAGCCCTTGCGCTCGGCGAGCCACGCGCCACCGGCGGCCGACAGCAGCCAGATGAACAGCAGGTACAGCGCCGTGGCGCCGATCGTGGCGAACACGGTCATCGCACGCTCATGTCCCCAGGTACGCGCGCTGGACCTCGGGGTCGTCGCGCAGCTGATCGGAGGCGTTGGCCAGGACCACCCGGCCGGTCTCCATCACGTAGCCGCGGGTCGAGGCCTCGAGTGCGTAGTTGGCGTTCTGCTCGACCAGCAGGATCGACACCCCCGAGCGGTTGATCTCGCCGATCGTCTCATAGATGCGCTGCACCAGGATCGGCGCGATCCCCATCGAGGGCTCGTCGAGCATCAGCAGCCGGGGCCGGGCCATCAATGCGCGGCCGATCGCCAGCATCTGCTGCTCCCCGCCCGACATCGTCCCCGCCTTCTGCTTCTCGCGCTCCTTCAGGCGGGGGAACAGGACATAGACCCGCTCCAGATCGGCGTTGACCTCGGTCCCGCGGCGGTGATGGGCCCCGAGGTCGAGGTTCTCACGCACGCTCATGCGCGGGAAGCAGTGGCGGCCCTCGGGCGAGAGCGCGATCCCGTGGCCGGGGATGTCGTGGGCCGGCACTCGCGTGATGTCGCGGCCAGCGAAGCGGATCCGGCCTGAGCTGGCGGGCGTCAGGCCCGAGATCGATCGCAACGTCGTCGACTTGCCAGCGCCGTTGGAGCCGATCAGGGTCACAACCTCACCCTCCTCGACGGTCAGCGAGATGCCCTTCAGCGCCTCGATCGACCCGTAGTGGGTGTGGATGTCGTCGACCTCGAGGAGCGCCATCAGTCCTGCTTGCCCAGGTAGGCCTCGATCACGCGCGGGTCGGTGCGCACGACGGCGGGCGAGCCCTCGGCGATCTTCTCGCCGTGATCGAGCACCCAGACGTGCTCGGAGACGCCCATCACGACCTTCATGTCGTGCTCGATCAGCAGGATCGTCAGCTTCAGGTCGTCGCGCAGCTTGCGCATGAAGTCCGTCAGCTGGCCGGACTCCTGCGGGTTCATGCCGGCGGTCGGCTCGTCGAGCAGCAGCAGCGTCGGTTCCGACGCCAGCGCCCGGGCGATCTCAACTCGCCGCTGATCTCCGTAGGAGAGCTCGGTGGCGAGCTGATCGGCCGCTGCCGGGCTCAGACCGACATAGGCGAGCAGCTCCCGGGCCCGATCGCGGACGTCGCGCTCCTCTTTACGGATCCACGGCGGGCGTAGGATCGAGCCGACCAGGCCTCCTCGCATCCGGGCGTGGCGGCCGATCATCACGTTCTCAAGCGCGGTCATCGCGCCGAACAGACGGATGTTCTGAAACGTCCGGGCGACGCCGAAACCGGTGATCCGGTCCGGACGGACCCGGCTGATGTCGCGGTCGCCGAGCAGGATCCGCCCGGCCGTCGGTTTGTACAGCCCGGTGAGCATGTTGAACAGCGTCGTCTTGCCGGCCCCGTTGGGTCCGATCAGTGACACGATCGACAGTCCCGGGACCTCGATCGAGACGTCGTTGACGGCCACCAGGCCACCGAACTCCTTGGTCACGTGCTCGACGCGCATCGCCACCGAAGCCGGTCCTGCGCCCCCGGATGCCTGCGCGGTGATCGGTGCTTCGGCGCTCACGAGCCGGGCGCCTCCGACAGCTGAGCGTCCTCGGCCGCGATCTCAGAGGTCATCTCCATCCGCCGTCTTCGCTCGGGGATCAGGCCCTGCGGGCGCAGCACCATGACCAGCACCAGCAGGAACCCGAAGATCCCGTACTCGACCGTGGACAGCGAGAAGTTCAGGCCGAGCTTCTGCGGCAAGCTGTTGAGCACGTCGGGGATCAGGTAGTTGTTGATGTAGCCGAGCATCAGACCACCCACCAGCGCCCCCCAGATCGAGCCCAGGCCGCCGATGATCACCATCGCCAGCACGAAGATCGAGAACCCGAACTGGAACTGGCCGGCGTTGACCTCGGTGTAGTAGGTGCCCAGAAACGCTCCCGACATGCCGCCGAACATGGCGCCGATCGCGTACGCGGAGAGCTTCGTGCGCACCGACGGGATGCCCATTGAGATGGCCGCGACCTCATCCTCGCGCAGCGCCACCCAGGCCCGGCCCAGACGCGAGTCGCGCAAGCGCAGGTTGACGAACACGACGATCAGCAGGATCGCGAAGATCAGCCAGTACCAGGGTCTGAGATTGAGCAGGTTAAATAACCCGATGCCCGGGAAATACGGCGGGTCAACGGCGCTGATCCCGAGCTGGCCGGCGGTCAGCGTCATCCCCCCACCGAGCTGCACGCTCTGGCCGTTGACGGCCACGACGCCGATGATCTCCCCGAACGCGAGCGTGACGATCGCGATATAATCCCCGCGCAGCCGCAGGGTGGGCAGGCCGATCAGCATCCCGGCGATCGCACAAATCGCCGCCGCCGCGATCAGGATCAGGATGAAGTTCAGGTGCACACCGATCTCGCTCGCGGCCACGCCCGAGACGCCGACGTGGACGTGCGCCTTGAAGAAGAAGTCTGAGCCAAACCAGCCCAGCGAGTAGGCGCCCAACGCGTAGAAGGCGACATAGCCGAGGTCCAGCAGACCGGCGAAGCCGACGACCACGTTCAGCCCCAGCGACATCACCGCAAATGCGACCGCGATGATCGTCGCGTTCATGAAGCCGCTGTTCTGGGCGAAGAAGAACGGCAGCACGATCCCGATCACGATCAGCGCGCCGGCCAGCCCGCGTGACCACCACGACGGCAGGCGACCCTCGATCGCCGCGCGCCACTCGCGCAGCTGGGCTCGGAGCTCGCTCATCGAGCCTCGCCTCGCTCGGGTCCCAGCACGCCGGTCATCCGGCCTCCCGGGTCTCCTCGCCCAGCAGGCCGCGGGGTCGCAGGATCATGACCACGATCAGGTAGACGAACACGACCGCCTCGGTCCACTGCGGGCCGATGCGCGAGTCCGACAGCGCCTGGATCACGCCGATGATCAGGCCGCCGAGGACCGCGCCGCGGACGTTGCCGATCCCGCCCATCACCGCAGCGGTGAAGGCGATCAGGCCGGCCTCGAAGCCCTGGAAATACCAGACGTTGGTTTCGTACAGGGCGTAGACCAGGCCCGCCGCCCCGGCCAGCATCCCGCCGAGCAGGAACGTCAGCGAGATCGTCTGGTTGACGTTGATGCCCATCAGCCGGGCCGCCTCGGGATCCTGGGCGGTGGCCCGCATCGCCCGCCCCGGACGGGTGCTGGCGATGAACCAACCCAGGCCGAACACCAGCGGCAGCATCACCAGCAGCGCCAACAGGTAGCCGCGCACGATCGGCACACCCGAGATGTGAAATACGGTCTGGCCCTGGTGGATCAGGTCGTTGACGCCCTGCGGAGAGCCGCCCAGCCACAGCAGGCCGACGTTCTGCAGGATGAACGAGAAGCCGACGGCGGTGATCAGCGGCGCCAGCTTGGGCGCGCCGCGCAGCGGCCGGTAGGCGACGCGCTCGATCAGCACGTTGAGCGAGCCGCACACGAACATCGAGATCACCAGCGTGGCCAGCAGCCCGAGGATCAGGCCGAGTGGGCCGGTGGCCAGCCCGAGCCCGAGCGTGCCCCAGAGGCCCGCGGACGTGAACGAGCCGATCATGAACAGGTCGCCGTGGGCGAAGTTGATCAGCTCGATGATCCCGTACACGAGCGTGTAGCCGATCGCGATCAGCGCCCAGATCGCCCCGTTGGAGAGCCCCTGCACGACGTTGAAGCCGAGATGGCTGAGATCGTGGTGGATCAGCGGATGGCCGTGTGCGAAGCCCGCCGCATATCCGTGCGTGAGGTCGCGGACGCCGTAGTAGATCGGCAATGCCGCCAATGCCACCAACAGGCCCCAGCGCCCGGCGGCTCGCCGGATCGCCGCCAGCGGACGCACCGCCGGGGCGGGCAGGCGTGGCGTGAACGAGGACGCTTCCACGAGCGGGAGAGAATAGGTGAGGGGAGGGCGCCGTGGCGCCCTCCCCCGGCACTTCGGTCTAGTGGACCGTCTTGGTTGGCGTGATCGTCTTGTAGAACACCGGCTCGCCGGCGCTGTTGACCTTGTACAGGCCGTAGGACTTCAGCGTCGTGTCACCGTTGGCGTCGAAGCCGTAGTTGCCGAGCACCGAGGCGCGGCTCTTGGTCGCGAACAGGGCGCTGAGCACGGCCGTCTTGCTCGGGCCGGCCTTGGCGATCGTGTCGAGGCCGAGCTTCATCGCCTCGTAGCCGTAGATCGCATACGGGTCGGGTTGCGCGGTGCCGTACTTGGCCTTGTAGGCGGCGAGGAACGACTTGCCGCCGGGGTAGGCGGACAGGTTCTGGGTCGCCACCGTGCACTGCATCAACGGATACAGCGCCGCCGGCACGCCACCCTTCTTCTGCGACGTGTAGGAGTCGGTGCAGGCGCCGTCCGGAGAGAACAACTTTGCCTTGGGCAGCGCCGCATGGACGTCCTTGGTGATCTGCACCGCACCGTTGGAGACGATTCCGGAGAAGAAGAAGCAGTCCGCTCCCTGTCCCTGGATCGTGCTCGCGTAGGAGCGGAAGTTCGGCGCCGTCGGATCGATCCCCGTGTCACTGGTGATCGTCACGCCGTAGTCGTTCTTCTCCAGTCCCAGCAACGTCCCCAGGCCCTGGCCGTAGGCCTCCTTGTCGTTGGCCACCGCGACCTTGGTGCAGCCGGCCTGCTTCATCGCGATCAGGTCGGCGGCCGCCTGGATCGAGTCGATCGGCACGATCCGTAGGTAATTTCGCTTGCCGGTCGGGTAGTACTTCTGCGGCTCGCCGGGCGCTGAGCCCGGGAGATTGGTGGTCAGTCCGACGTACGTGTTGGCAGGACTGACCATCGGGACGCCGGCCTGGTTGAGGATCGGGATCGAGATCTCGCTCGCTCCCGAGTTGAACTCACCGATGTAGTACGCCGCCTTCGGGTCGGCCGCCACCTTGCGGGCGTCGGCCGCCGTCTGACCGGGATCCCACTTGCCGGCCGCGGCCGTCGAGTCATCCAGCGACGTGTAGTTGACGGTGTACTTGCCGGCCTTGCCGCCGGCCTGCGAGAGCGCGAGCTTGATCCCGTCCACCAACGGACCGGTCTGCGCGCTCGATGCCCCCTGCAGCGGCAGGCTGGAGTAGATGTCGACGGTCGAGCCTCCGCCGCTGCCGCCACTGCTGCCGCTGGAGGCGGCGCTGCTGCTCGAACTGGAACTCGAGCTGCTGCCGCAGGCGGTTACCGCCGCCAGCGTGCCCACGACCAGGCATACCCTAATCGCCTTGGCCAAACTCATAGTCGTCCTCCTCTAGTGAAACCGGCGTCGGTTACCGGTGGCGGGAGAGTAGTGCGGGGCTCAGACCGCAGCAAGCACCGGCGCACTTTTCATCACCGAGAGCGGTCCGCTTAACCGAACGGAAACGTCGCTGAGCCGCCGCGCCCGGCGGGGTGTTGATGCAAGTGTCGAAACCAACGCCCGCCGGCTTCGCCGGGTGTCGCAACCCGACGTTCAGCCCGACAGCGCCTTGAAGAACACCAGCCGTCCGTCCTGGATCCGATACACCCCGTAGTGGTGCAGCGTGGTGTCACCATGATCGTCGATACTGTAGGTGCCGAGCACGCTGTGGCGGTTGCGCGTGTCGAAAATCGCGTCGGTGACCCGCGAGCGTACCGCTGGCCGGGCGCCGTGATCGGTCCCGCGCTCGATCGCGTCGAGCATCAGGCTCATCGCCTCATACCCGAAGATCGCGTCCGGCTCCCAGGCGCCGAAGCGGCGCGCGTAGGCGGCCTCAAAGCGACGTCCGAGCGGCGGGTACGCCTGGTCGTCGAGCGTCGGCACGGTGAGCAGCATGCGCGCGCCCACCGCCGGGCGGATGCCGCCGGAGATCGGATCCACGAACCCGGCCTCGGCCAGTCCCGCGGTCGCGAACAGCTTGACCGCCGGCAGCGCCCGCGCGATCTGGTCGGTGAGCGCCACGGCGTTGTCCTGCGCCAGAGCGCTGATCAGTACGCAGTCGGCATGGCTCTGCGCGATGGTCTGGGCCAGTGCCGTGTAGTCGGTCACACGCGGGTCGTACTGGTCGTTGCCGGCCACCACGAGGTGGGCCGCCTTGGCCGCGGCCTGGAAACTCATCGCCGCATCGGAGCCGTCCACCTCACCGTCATCGAGCACATAGGTGCTCCGGCACCCCGCCTCGCTCTGGAGCGTCACCTGGACGGCCGCCTGCACGGAGTCATTGGGGATCACCCGGGCGAACGTCCGCAGTCCCGTCGGGTAGTACTTCTGCGGCTCACCGGGCGAGGCCTCAGGCCCGCCCTCGGTCAGCCCGACGGCGCTGCTCGTGGGGCTGATCTGAGGCACGCCGGCGCGGCTCAGCAGCGGAATCGAGACGGCGGTGGCACCCGAGTTGAGGTCGCCGAGATAGCCGATCGTGGTCGGGTCGACAATCGCCAGGTGAGCGTTGGCGGTCGTCTGGCCGGGATCCCAGCCTCGGCTCGCCGTGGTGGCATCGTCGAGCGTGCGCAGGACGATCCGATCGCGCCCGATGCGCCCCCCAATCGCCGCCAGCGCCATGCGCGCCCCGCCCAGCACCGCCTCACCGCCGGGCGCCGACGGTCCGATGTAAGGGAGGCTGACGTAGATCGAGAGCCGCCGCCCGTGGACGCGGTTGCCGGGCGGCGCCTTGTCCGCGCTGCCGCACCCGGCCACCAGCAGGACACTCGCCAGCAGCCCGCCGAGAACCGTCAGCCGAGCCCGAGCGCGACCGATCAAGGCTGTGAGCCGGGAACCAGCCTTCCGCCCGCGGGGTGCGCGATGACGAACGGCGCGATGCTGGTGTCCCCGGCGTTGATCGCATAGGTGCCCAGCACCGAATTGGCGTCACTGTGCAGGGTCCGGAAGCGCGCCACCGCCAGCGCGCGGCTGTTGGCGTTGATCCCCTCCCCGGCCAGCACCGCCAGCAACGATCTCATCGCCTCATAGCCGAAGATCGCCTGTGGCTGCGGCGCGTGGCCGTACGCGGTGCGAAATGCGGACACGAACTGCTTGCCCGCCGGCGTAAGCGTCGCGTTGGTGAAGCCGGGGGACGTGACGTAGAGATGGGATTGGGCGGCGGCGCTCAGGCGGGCCACGAACGAGTCGTCGTAGAGCGCCGACGGTGCGAACAGGTCAGCGCCGGGACGTGCGCTCGCCGCCTGATTGAGCGCCGATATCGCCCGTGAGCCCGGGAGTCCGCCGTAGAACACCGCGTCGGCATCGGTGACACCTGAGGCCAGCGTCAGTCCCTTGGCCTGTGCCGCCTGGCGAACCTCGAGCGCAATCGAGGCGCCGTAGGCGCTGCCATCATCGGCGATGTAGAGCTTGGTCAAATGGCGTGACTGCATCGCGGCGACCAGTGCCCCGGCCTCCTGAGCCGTGGTCGGCGCCAGACGCGCAAACGTCTGGTGGAAGGTTCCGCTGGCCGGGAAGTAGTTGCCCGGCGCACCGCTGACCGCCGCGGTGGCGTGACTCAGGTAGATCGCGGTGTCGGTCGGACTGACCTCCAGCAGGCCGACCTGATTGGTGATCTGCACCGAGACCCCCGAGGTCCCGGGGCCGATCTCTCCCAGGTAGGCGATCGCCTTCTTGTCCTGCACCGCCGCGCGGGCGTTGGCCGAGATCTCGTGGCCGTGCCGCGAGATCAGCTTGACCTGATAGCGGCCTGCCTTACCGCCGGACTGCTTGGAGGCGAGCTGCTCGGCGTCGACGACGTCGCCCGCGACTGACCCGACCGGGCCCGCCGGCTGCGACGCGTAGACGTCCAGCGTCGAGCCGACGACGGTCACCGCCGAGCTGGTGGGCGTCGTCGACGAGCATCCGGAGAGGACCGCCGCGAGCAGGGCGACGCACGCGCCCAGCGACGCCCCACGGGTCCGTAGCAGCCCGACGCCGCGCACGGGTACGAATGTCTAGTCCCGCCGGCCGGGCAGGAACGGCAGCAGGTTGCGGACGCCGATCGCGATCAGCACCATCAGGATGGCGAGCCCGATCGCATCCAGTCCGCTCACGTTGAGCGACCACATGACGATCCAGGCGCACAGGCCAGCAGTGGCGGTGAGGACGAGACCCATCGGTTTGAGATCCTAGACCAAGGGCTCTGAGAGCGCCGCCGAGAAGCCGCGGATGAGCTCCGCCACGGCCTCCGCCGGGTTCTCGGCCTCCCCGGCAGCGCGGACCAGCCGGCTGCCGACGATCACGCCGTCGGCCCCGGCGGCGGCCGCGGCGGCCGCCTGCTCAGGGGTGCCGATCCCGAACCCGAGCGCCACCGGCACTTTGGTGTGCGCGGCGGCGCGGGCGATCATCGCCTGCGGGGTCGCCTCTGCGTCGGTGCGCTCGCCCGTCGTGCCGGTCACCGAGACCGCGTACAGAAAGCCGCTGGCGCCGCCGCCGATCTGTGCCATCCGGTCGGCGGGCGTGGTCGGCGCGACCAGCGGGACGAACGCCAGCCGGCGCTGGCCGCAGCCGGCCCGCGCGTCAGCCGCCTCCTCGAGCGGGAGGTCGGGGACGATCAGGCCGCTGACGCCGGCGGCCACCAGCTCATCAAGGAAGCGCTCGAGCCCGCGAGCGAGGATCGGGTTCGAGTAGCACATGACGATCACCGGGACGTGCTCGGCGATCGCGGAGCAGACCTCGAGCAGCGCGGGCAGCGTGGCGCCGGCGTTCAGCGCCACGGTGGCGGCGGCGTGGATCACCGTCCCGTCGGCCAGCGGGTCCGAGAACGGGATCCCGAGCTCCACCAGATCCGCCCCGGCCTCGGCATAGGCCAGGCCGATCGCGCGCGAGGCCTCGAGGTCGGGATAGCCGCCCATCAGGTACGGCATCAGCGCGGCCCGGCGCCCGTCGGCGCGCGCGCGGGCGAACGCCTCGGCGATCCGTTCGGTGCCCTCGCCGGAGATCACTGGGGGGCCGGGTTCTGGATCACGGCCAGCGCCTCCGCCAGGTCCTTATCGCCACGGCCCGACATGCAGATGAGATCGAGTTCGGAGTCGGGATCGGTCATCGCCCAGGCGAGCGCGTGGGAGCTCTCCAGCGCCGGAATGATCCCCTCCAGGCGGGCCGTTCGAGCAAACGCCTCGAGCGCCTGCGCGTCGGTGATGCCCACGTAGCGGGCGCGACCCTGGTCGCGCAGCCAGGCATGCTCGGGGCCGCTGCCGGGATAGTCCAGGCCGGCGGAGATCGAGTGAGCCTCCAGGATCTGACCATCCTCGTCCTGCATCACCGCCGAATACGCGCCGTGCAGGACGCCGCCGCGCCCGCCCGGTCCCGCGACGGTCAGGGGCGCCCCGTGGCGCCCGGAGTCCAGCCCCTCCCCCGCCGCCTCGACCCCGATCAGCCGCACGTCGGCATCGTCCACGAACGGGATGAACATGCCGATCGAGTTCGACCCACCGCCGACGCAGGCGATCACCCGATCGGGCAGCCGGCCGGCCTGCGCCAGGATCTGCGCCCGGGCCTCCTCGCAAATCACCCGCTGCAGGTCGCGCACGAGCGCCGGATACGGAGCCGGGCCGACGCACGAGCCGATGATGTAGTGCGTCGTCTCGACGTTGGCGACCCAGTCGCGAATCGCGGCCGAGACCGCCTCCTTGAGCGTGCGCGCGCCCGCCTGCACCGGCTCCACGCGTGCGCCCAGCAACCCCATCCGGTCGACGTTGGGCTGCTGGCGGCGCATGTCCTCGGTCCCCATGTAGACGATGCACTCCAAGTCGAGCAGCGCGCAGGCGGTGGCCGCGGCCACGCCGTGCTGCCCGGCCCCGGTCTCGGCGATGACCCGCCGCTTGCCCATCCGCCGCGCCAGCAGCGCCTGACCAAGCGCGTTGTTGATCTTGTGCGCCCCGGTGTGGTTGAGGTCCTCGCGCTTGAGGTAGATCGAGTGGCCGGCGGCCTCGCTCAGGCGCGCGGCCTCGTACAGCGGCGTCGGACGGCCGACGTAGTGGTGCAGGAGCGCATCGAGCTCTGAGTGAAACGCCGGGTCCTCGCGGGCCGCAATCCAGGCCAGCTCCAGCTCGGCCAGCGCGGGCATCAGCGTCTCAGGCACGTACTGGCCCCCGTAGGGACCGAAGCGGTGCTCAACGACGCTCATGCCACCTCGACGGCCGCGGTCGACGCCACCGCGTCGGCGAACGCCTGCAGCTTGCCGTGATCCTTGCGGGGCGGGTGGGCCGGATCCTCGACGCCGCTGGCGACGTCCACAGCGAACGGGCGCGCGATCTGAATCGCCTCGGCCACGTTACCGGGGGTCAGGCCGCCGGCGAGGATCGCCGGCAGCTTGTGTCCGTGAGTCCGGGCCAGCTCCCAGGCGAACGTCTCACCGCTGCCGCCGCGAGCGTCCTTGACATAGCTGTCGAGCAGATGGAAGTCGGTGTGAAACGGACCGAGCGCCTGGATGTCGGCACGGCTGCGCACCCGCGCAGCCTTGATCACCCGGCAGCCGGTGCGCCGAGCGGCCTCGGCGCAGAACGACGGGCCCTCCTCGCCGTGCAGCTGCAGCATCGTCAAGCCGATCTCGTCGGCGGCCCGGGCCACCTGCTCGAGCGTCGGGTTGACGAACACGCCGACCAGTTCGACGCGACGGCGATGCGCAGCGGCGATCTCAGCCGCGATCCCCACCCGGCAGTGCCGAGGCGATCCCGGCCACAGGATCATGCCCAGCGCCCAGGCGCCGGCGGCGACCGCGGCGTCCGCATCGGCGGGCTGGGTGATCCCACAGAACTTGATCTTGGGGGCGATCGTGTCCACCCCCCCATCGTAGGCGGACTCCGGCCTGGCTTGAGCTGGGCCCCGACACTAAACGACGACTCCGGTCAGCTCGCGGCAGGCGCGCTCGACGTCGGGAGAGCGCATCAGCGCCTCACCCACCAGCGCGGCGTCGACCCCGGCCTGCGCGACCTGCTCCAGATCGGCCCGCGTGCGCAGACCGGACTCCGAGACCACGGTGACCCCGGCGGGGACGTCGGCGAGCAGCTCCAGCGTGCGCGAGGTGTCGACCTGGAGCGTGGCCAGATCGCGGTTGTTGATCCCGATCACGGCGGCCCCGATCCCGGCGGCGATCTCCAGCTCGGCCCGGTCGTGGACCTCGACGAGCACACCGAGGCCGAGAGCGAGCGCCTGCGCCTGCAACCGGCCCAGCCGTTGGGCATCCAGCGCGGCCACGATCAGCAGGATCGCGTCGGCGCCGGCCGCCATCGATTCGACCACCTGGTACGGGTCGACGACGAAGTCCTTGCGCAGGATCGGCAGTTTCACGATCGCGCGCGTGCGGCGCAGGTCATCCAACGTGCCGCCGAAGCCGACCTGCTCGGTGAGCACCGACAGCGCGGCTGCGCCCCCGCGTTCGTAGGCGGTGACCACGTCCTCGAGCCTCAGGTCCTCGCGGATCGTGCCCGCCGACGGCGAGCGCCGCTTGTGCTCGGCGATCACCGAAACGCGTCCGCCGACGCGCGCCAGCGCCGCGGCGAACGGGCGCGGCGGGTCAGACGCGGCCCGCTCCTGCGCCGCGGACTGCAGCTCGCTCAGCGGCACCGCGGCGCGCCGGCCCTCCACATCCCCGCGGGTGCGCGCGACGATCCGCTCCAGCTCGTTCACCCCGCCACCGTCGCCGGGTCGGCGAGCCGGTGGGTGGCGTCGACAAAGCGTTCCAGTGCGTTCGCGGCGGCGCCGGAGTCGACCGCCGCGCGAGCGGCCCCGACCCCGTCGGCGAGCGTCGACGCGCCGCCGCCGGCGTAGATCGCGGCGCCACCATTGAGCACCGCCACGCCCAGGGCGGGGTGCGCGGAGCCGTATTCGCCGGCGAAGATCGCCCGGGTGATCTCGGCGTTGAGCGCCGGGGCGCCGCCCGGAATCGCGTCCTCGGGCGCTGTGGCTAGTCCGAGGTCCTCGGGCGACACCCGGTATTCCGAGATTCCGTCGGCGGTCACCTCGACCACCTGGGTCGGCGCGCAGATGCTGAGCTCGTCGAGCCCGTCGAGGCTGGAGACCAGCAGCGCGTGCTCGGTGCCCAGCAGCGCGAGCGCGCCGGCCATCGTCGGCAGGTAGGCGGCATCTGAGACCCCGATCAGCTGGCGCATCGCGCCCGCCGGATTGGTCAGCGGTCCGAGGAAGTTGAAGATCGTGCGCACCGCCAGCTTGGCGCGGACGGAGACCACGTACCGCGTCGCCTGATGATGGGCGGGGGCGAACATGAAGCCGAACCCGACGTCCTCGATGCAGCGCGCCACGGCGGCCGGGGTCAGATCGATCCGCGCCCCCAGCGCCTCGAGCACGTCGGCGGAGCCCGACAGTCCCGTGGCCGAGCGGTTGCCGTGCTTGGCCACGACGCAGCCGGCGCCGGCGGCGATCAGCGCCGCCGTCGTGGAGACATTGAACGTCCGCCGCCCGCCACCGGTACCGGCGGTGTCCAGCAGGCCGTCGCGATTGACCGGCACCGAAGTGGCCAGCGCGCGCATCGTGCGGGCCAGGCCGGCGAGCTCCTCGACGGTCTCGCCCTTGGTGCGCAGCGCGATCAGGAACCCGGCGATCTGGACCTCGGAGGCGTTGCCGGCCATGATTTGCGCCAGGACCGCCGAGGTCTGGTCCGCGCTCAGGTCCCGCCCGGAGGCGAGCGCGTCGATCGCGCGGGGCAGCAGGTCGGCGTCGGCGCTCATGCGGGGGTGAGGAAATTGGCCAGCAGCTCGCGGCCCTGCTCGGTGAGCACCGACTCGGGGTGAAACTGCACGCCCTCGGCCGGCAGCTCGCGGTGGCGGACGGCCATCACGATGCCGTCGGCGGCGGCGCTGCGCTCCAGCACCGCCGGGAGCTCGGGCGCCGCGATCAGCGAGTGGTAGCGGCCGACCTGCAGCGACGAGCTCAGCCCCCGGAAGATCGTCCGGCCGTCGTGCTCGATCCGCGTCGTCTTGCCGTGCACGGGCTGGTGGGTGATCACCCGGCCGCCCCACGCCTGCACGAGCGCCTGATGGCCGAGGCACACGCCAAGCGTGGGGATGCGCGCCTCGGGGAACCGTCGCACGGCCTCCAGCGAGATCCCGGCGTCGTCGGGGGTGCACGGCCCGGGCGACACGATCACCCGGTCATAGCCGCGGATCAGCAGCTCCGACACGGTCGCGCGGTCGTTGCGCACAACCTCGAGCTCGCCGCCGAGCTCGCCCACGTACTGAACAAGGTTGTAGGTGAAGCTGTCGTAGTTGTCGATCACCAGGACGCGCACGGCTATGGCCAGTCGGGTTGGGCGACGGCCAGCTCGATCGCCTGCAGGACGGCCTGGGACTTGGCCACCGACTCGCGGTATTCGTAGTCGGGCTTGGCATCGGCGACGGTCCCCCCGCCCGCCTGGATGTGAGCGACGCCGTCCTTGACCACGACCGTGCGAATGTGGATGCAGGTGTCCAGCTCGCCGGTGTAGCTGACCCAGCCGATCGCGCCGCCATAGCCGCCGCGCTTGACCGGCTCCAGCTCGTCGATGATCTGCATCGCGCGGACCTTGGGCGCGCCCGAGAGCGTCCCCGCCGGCAGTACCGAGCGCAGCGCGTCCAGCGGCCCCACTCCGGGGCGCAGCCGGCCGATCACGCTGGAGACGATGTGCATCACGTGGCTGTAGTTCTCCACAGCCATGAAGCTCTCCACCTCGCCCGAGCCGTACTCGCAGACACGGCCGAGATCGTTGCGACCGAGGTCGCCGAGCATCACGTGCTCGGCCCGCTCCTTCTCGTCGGCCAGCAGTTCCTGGGCCATCCGCTGATCCTCCTCGATCGTCGCTCCGCGCGGCCGCGTGCCGGCGATCGGCCGGGTGGCGACGCGGCGGCCGCCGACGGTGATCAGCGGCTCGGGGCTGGCGCCGGCGATCTCGAAGTCCCCGAAGTCAAGGAAGTACATGTACGGGCTGGGGTTCACGGCGCGCAGACCGCGGTAGATCGAAAACGCCTGCACGGGGACCGGCGCCGACCAGCGTTGCGAGGGCACCACCTGGAAGACGTCGCCCGCGTAGATGTACTCGATGATCCGGCTGACCATCGCCTCGAACTGCTCCCGCGGCATGTTGGACCGAAAGCTGGGCGCTGCCCTGCCGGGGTCGGGTTGAACCGAACCCCGTCCACCCTGCGGGATCGGACCCTCCAGGCGCCAGCGGATATCGGAGATCTGCCGTGCGGCGCGGGCGTAGGCGGCCTCGAGATCGTCCTGCACGTAGACGTTGGACAGCACCGTGACGGTGTGCTTGAGGTGGTCAAAGACAACCAGCGCGTCGGTGAACATCAGGGCCAGGTCGGGCAGGCCGAGCGGATCGGGGTTCGGCGGCCCCAGAGGCTCGACCGAGCGCACCAGGTCATAGGCGAAGAAGCCGACGGCACCCCCGGCGAATGGGAGCGACAGGCCCGGCACGTCGGGCGGCGCCCGTAGTCGGTTCAGCTCGGTCTGCGCCAGCGCGTACGGATCGCCCGGATCGCCCAGCGACCAGCGCACCACCTTGCGCGGCCGGACGCCGATGAAGGAATAGCGACCGACGCGCCCCTGATCGGCGGACTCCAGCAGGAACGCCGGGTCGGTGGGGTGTGCGTCGCGGAGCTTGAGGAACGCCGAGACCGGCGTCTGGGTGTCGTCGAGGTAGGTCTGGTGCAGCGGGATCACGTCATGGTCGCGGGCGAGCTCGCGCACCGTCTCCAGCGACGGAAACGGCCCGGCCCGGCCGAGCCTGGACTCAGCGGCGACGGCCATCGAGCACCCGCTCGGCGTCGGCCAGCGTCAGCCCGCGGCCGGCCAGCAGCACGGCCACGTGGTAGAGCACGTCGGCGGCCTCCTCGGCCACACGCTCGTCGGTCTCCTCGCGCGCGGCCCGGACGACCTCCTCGGCCTCCTCGCGGACCTTGGCCCCGGCCAGCCCCGGATCGTCGAGCAGAGTGGTCGTGTAGGAGCCCGCGGGACGGACGGCCGCCCGGTCGGCGATCGTGCGCTCGAGCTTGGGGAGCACCTCATACGGAGCCTGCGGTTCTGATTCGCCGCGGAAAAAGCAGGTGCGCTCGCCGGTGTGGCAGGCCGGGCCGGCGGGTTGCACCAGAGCCACCAGCGCGTCGCCGTCGCAGTCATAGCGGATCGCCCTGACCGTCTGGGTGTTGCCCGAGGTGGCGCCCTTGTGCCACAGCTGCTGGCGCGCGCGGCTGAAGAAATGGATCTCGCCGGTCTCTCGGGTCAGGGCCAGCGCCTCGGCGTTCATGTAGGCCAGCGTCAGCACCTCGCCGGTACGCCAGTCCTGCGCGATGCAGGGCACCAGGCCACGGTCGTCATATGCCACCTGGGAGTCGTCCACGTCGCCGACGATTCTACGGGCGCGGATGATTGCGATATTTGTCCCGCCGGCCGGGCCAAATATCGCGACCGCTCAGACCGGAGCGCCGAGCGCGACGATCTCGGCAGGGCTCCAGTTCTCCAGCAACATGCGCATCTCCGCCGTGCTCAACGTCTTGGAGAACAGATAGCCCTGGCCGAACTCGCAGCCCAGCGAGCGCAGGCGGCGCAGCTGGTCGGCGCACTCAATCCCTCGGCGATCACCGGCAGCCCGAGCGAATGCGCCAGCGCGACGGTGGAGCGCACGATCACATCGTTGCCGTCGTCCGCGGCGGTGATCGTGGAGACGAAGCTGCGGTCGATCTTCAGCGCGTCGACGGGGAACTGGTGCAGCGCGGTCAGCGACGAATAGCCGGTCCCGAAGTCATCCAGGTGCAGCCGGACGCCCGAGCCGCAGACCTCGGAGAACACGTGCTGGGTGCGCTCGACCTCCTGCATCAGGGTGGACTCGGTGATCTCGAGCGTGAGCGCGCTGGCGGGCAGCGCGGCCGAGCTGATCGCCGCGCGGACCTGCTTGGGCAGCCCGGGGTCCTCGAGCTGGCGGCCCGACAGATTGACCGACATGCCGACCTCCTCGCCGATCAGCCCGTCGGCGCGCCAGCCGGCCAGGGTCTCCAGCGCGCCGACCAACACCTGCTGGCCGAGTGCCCCGATCACGCCGGTCTCCTCGGCGATCGTGATGAACTCGGTCGGAGACAAGTTCCCGCCCGCCCAATCTTCCGGCCACCGAGCCAGTGCCTCCTGGCCGCAGATGTTGCCGCTGGCCAGGTCGATGATCGGCTGGTAGTGGATGCCCAGCAGCGAGCACTCGATGACCTGGCGCAGCTCGGTCTCCCGCGTCAGGCGATCGACGACCGGCAGTGCATGCTCTCGTCGAACACAGCGTTGCGCGAGCGGCCGCGGCGCTTGGCGTCATACATGGCGATGTCGGCATTGCGTAGCAGGTCGCTCGACTCGAGGCCGGGCGAGCTCACGGCAACGCCGATGCTGGCGGTCACAAACAGCTCGTTGCCATCGATCTCGAACGGCTCGTCGAGTGAGTGCAGGATCCGGTCGGCGACCACCGTGGCGTCCTGCGCGCCGACGACGTCCTCGAGCAGGACCGTGAACTCGTCGCCGCCGATCCGAGCGACCGTGTCACCGGGGCGCAGCGCCGCCGACACGCGTTGCGCCGCGCGATCAGCAGGTTGTCGCCGACGGCATGGCTGAGGCTGTCGTTGACCAGCTTGAAGCGATCGATGTCCAGGAATAGCACCGCGCAGCCGATGTGCGGGTCGCGGGTCGCCCGCTGCAGGATCTGGTTGACGCGATCGACGAACAGCGTGCGGTTGGGCAGGCCCGTGAGCGTGTCGTGCAGGGCGTCGTGCTGCAGGCGCAGCTGCGCGACCCGCCGGTCGGTGATGTCTGGGAGGGAGCCCGCCATCCGCGTCGGGCGGCCGTCCAGGCCCCGGATGGCGAGACCGCGGGTCATCACCCAGCGCCAGCTGCCGTCGGCGTGGCGCATCCGATGCTCGGACTGCAGGTGCGGGGTGTTTCCGTCCAGGTAGGCCTCGATCGCACCGCGCAGCCGCAGCACGTCGCCGGGGTGCACAAGCGCGAACCAGGCGGCGGGATCGTCGTCCGGCGCCGTCTCGGGCCGCCCCAGAATCGCGTGCCAGCGGGGCGAGAAGTAGATCCGGCCGGCGCTCAGATCCCAGTCCCAGATGCCGTCGTTGGTGGCTCGCACGGCCAACGAGTAGCGCTCCTCGGATAGCAGCCGGTCGCGGATCGCCCGCTGGTGGCTGATCGCGTAGCGGATCGAGCGCTCCAGCACAAGCGGGTCGAGTTGCTGCTTGACCAGGTAGTCGGTGACCCCCAGCGCGGTCGCCTCGAGGTCCATCTCATACGTCGCTTCGCCGGTGAGCATGATCACCGGCGCCGGCGGACGGTTGGCGAATCCCTCGCGGACCAGCTCCAGGCCCGGGTGGGCGCCGAGCCGGTAGTCGACCACATACACGTCGTGGCGCTGCTCGCGGATTGCCGGCAGACCCTCGTCGTACTCAGAGCGCCAGTCCACGGCGAAGCGCGCCCGTGCGGGCGGCGGCGCCGGGGTGGGCGCGGTGCACATCCCCCGGCGGCTGGACGAGCATCTCGCGCGTGACCAGGTAGTCGTCCTCGTCATCCGCGACGAGCAGGACCCGCACGGGCTCAGGAGCCGGCGTGATCATGCATGTCTCCGTCGGGCAGCTCGACGATCTCGAACCAGTACTGGGTCCACGTCTTCATCACGTCGACCAGGCCCCCGAACGTGACCGGCTTGGTGATGAACGAGCTCACGCCGAGGTCGTAGGTGCTGAGCACGTCGGCCTCGTCCTTGGACGTCGTCAGCACGACGACCGGAATCCGCCGCAGCGACTCATCGGCCTTGATCACCGCGAGCGCCTCGCGCCCATCCATCTTCGGCATGTTGAGGTCGAGCAGGATGATCCCGGGGCGGGGGGCCGGCGCCTCGCTCCAGCGACCTTCGTGACGCAGGTAGTCGAGCAGGTCCTGACCGTCGACGACGAACTTCATCTCGTTGGCCAGACGCGAGTCCTGGAGCGCGTCGCGCGCGAGCTCGCGGTCCTCCTCGTCGTCGTCGGCGAGCAGGATCGTGAACGGTCGGGTGGGGACATCAGGCTGCGACAAACGGCTCCTTGGTGGTTGCGGACCCGGGCGACACATCGTCTGACCGCGGGGCGTCTGACACCGCCTCCGTGCGCTGCGTCTGCATCGTCACCGTGAACGTCGAGCCCTCGTCGGGGACGCTGCGAGCCACGATCGTCCCACCGTGCCGTTCGGCGATCTTGCGGCAGAGCGCCAGACCGATTCCGGTGCCCGGGTAGGTCCCGCGGCCGTGCAGACGCTCGAATACGCGGAAGATGCGCTGGCTGTACTGGGGATCGAAGCCGATGCCGTTGTCGCTCACGCTGAGCGTCACCCAACCGGGCTCGTGCGTGGCGCTCACATCGACCTCGCAGGTGACATCCTCGCGGCGGAACTTAACCGCGTTGGAGACGAGGTTCTGGACCAGCTGGCGCATCTGCGGGGCGTCGGCGTTGATCGTCGGCAGCTTGCCCGCGCGGACGAGCGCGCCGCTGCGGTTGATCTGGTCAGAGAGATCCTCGAGCACATCGGCGGCGATCGTGTTCAGGTCGACCGCGGTGAACGGACGAGCGTGGGTCGAGACCCGGGAGTAGCGCAGCAGATCCTCGATCAGGGTCTGCATCCGCTCCGCGGACGAGTTTGCGCGGCGCAGGTAATCCAGGCCACGCTCGGACAGCACGCCGGCCTCGGTCTCGGTGATCCGCTCGGTGAACGTGCGCACCTTGCGCAGCGGCTCCTGCAGGTCATGGGAGGCGATCGAGGCGAACTGGTCGAGCTCGGTGTTGGAGCGCACCAGCTCACTCGCCTGGCGCTCGAGCTCCTCGTTGGAACGAGCGAGCGCGCGGTTAGAATCCTCCAGGGCGCCGTTGACGTCCTCCAGGCTGAGCTTGGCATCGGCCAGCTCCACGTTGGCGCCGATCAGCTTGTCGTTGATCGCGGTGACGCGGTCGGCATCGCGGAACGAGCGACGCACCAGCAGCAGCGAGGCGAAAGCGACCAGGCCGAAGGCGACGAAGATCACCCACGGCAGGTAGTGCCGGGGGCCGGAGACGCTGGCGAAGAAGTCGCCGGCGGGTGCCGAGAGGATGATCTTCCACGTGGTGTTGGTCAGTGGCACCTGGTCGAAGTAGCGGTTCTTAACGGTCCCGGAACCGTGGGAGAGCGTCTCCAGCTGCGTCGGGGTGTGGAACACGTAACCGGCAGGACGCTGGGGGTCGGTGGACGCGAGCACGACGCCGTCGCCGTCGAGCAGCAGCGTGTGATGGCCCTGCACGCCGGGGATCTTGTGCAGCTCGGAGGCGGTGAACGCCTCCAGGGCCTGCGGGGAGAAACCGGTCATCAGGATGCGCGGACCCGCCTTCGTGCGCAGCCGCGTCGCGAAGTTGATGACGCCGAGCTTTCCGTACGGGCGGACGTTGCCCAGCGCCCACGGCCGGCCGTGCTGGATCTGCGACACGGCGCTCGGCGCCGCGATCGTAGCTGCCGCCTGTGCGGTGAAACCCGCGGAGTGCGCCAGTACGCGGCCGCCCGAGTCCAGCAGCGCCAGGTACATGTTGGCGCCGCGATTTCGCTGCAGCAGACGGTTGGAGACGGTCGGCGTGCCGTAGGCCGCCAACACGGCGGCGCTCGGCTGACTGGTCGCCTGAAAGACCGTGTCGAGCAGGCCGCCGACCAGTACCGCGCGCTGATGTGCGGTGGACTCCAGCGCCGTGCGCGACTGAGACTGGTTGGCGGAGAGCTCGACCGCGAACACCGCCATCAGCGCCAGGACGATCATCGCGCCGGCATTCAGGGCGGCAATTCCCTCCTTGCGTCTCATCGGCTCATCGGCCCCCGTAAAAAACGCGTTCCGGTCAGCCTCGCTATCGGCCCGGTTAAGGGTCCTCGCCCGGCGGCTGTAGGTTTTGCGCTGGAAGTTCGGCAAATGTAATATCCGAACCTCTACTCGATCCCCAGACGGTCGAGCACACGTTCGTCCGCCCGCCAGTGCCGCCGGACGCGCACCGACAGCTCCAGGTGCACGCTGCTGGCCAGTTCCTGCTCGATCGTGCGGCGCGCAGCGGTCCCGATCGACTTGATCATCCGGCCGCCCGCGCCGATCAGAATTCCCTTCTGCGACTCGGTTTCGGTCAGCACCACGGCCGCGATGCGGATCAGGTCGGCCCGGGGATGGCTGATCTCCTCGACCTCGACCTCGACCGCATGCGGAACCTCCTCACGGGTGCGGGCCAGCACCTGCTCGCGGACCAGTTCGGCGAGCATCACCGACGGCTCCTGGTCTGAGCGCTGGGTCTCGGGGAAGTAGAGCGGTCCGACCGGCAGCTGCGAGACCAGGTGATCCACCAGCGTGGGTACCCCGGTCCCCCGGCGAGCCGATACGGGGAAGATCTCAGCGCCCACATCCAACGCCTCGGCGCCGGCCAAGGTGACCGCGATCCGCGCCTCCTGCGCCCGGTCGATCTTGTTGACCGCGATCGAGATCGGCACCGGAGAACGTCTCAGCAGCTCGGCGATGAAACGATCACCGGGACCGATTCCCTGCTGGGCGTTGACCACCAGCAGGCACGCGTCGGCGTCGGCGAGCTCGTGCTCCACCCGCCGCTGCATACGCTCGGTGAGCGCGTCGCGCGGCCGCTGCACGCCCGGCAGGTCAACCAGGATCAGCTGCCAGTCCGGGCCGTTGGCGACGCCTCGGATCGCCCGCCGGGTGGTCTGGGGCTTGTCGGAGACGATCGCCACCTTGGCACCGACGATCGCGTTGGCGAGCGTCGACTTGCCGACGTTGGGACGGCCCGCCAGCGCGACGAACCCCGAGCGGGTCACGCTCTGGACCGGGGCGCCCGGGGCCTCACCGGCAGCTAACTCACCCACCGCATCAGCTCCGCCTGCAGCGCCAGCATCTCGCCGGCGTCGGTCTCATGGTCCATGCCGCTCAGGTGCAGCGCACCGTGGACGACGGCCTCGCGCACGTCATCGGTGTACGCGGTGCAGATCACGATGTCGCCGAGCTCGCGCGGGCCGGCGCTGGGGGCGTCCTCGTCGACACCGAAGGACAGCACGTCGGTGGGCGCGTCGATCAGCCGGTGCTCGCGGTTGAGATCGCGGATGCGCTCATCGCCGACGAACTCGATTGCCACGTGGCCCTCGTCGATGCCGGCCGAGGACAGGGCCAGCGCACACAGCTCCTCCAGCTCGACCGCAGTCGGCGGGCGGATCGGTTGGGCGGGATCCGGTGGGTCGGGTGGGGTCATGGGGTTGGGTGGGTTCGTGGGGTCAAACTCAACGACCTCGATCCCGATCACCTCGACGTCGAGCATCAGGGGCTCTCCTCGATGCAAGTGCCCCGATTCGCGACGCTAGGCACGCTTGCGTGGCCTCAGTTCGGGCGCCGCCCGCTGCGCGTGCTCGTCGTAGGCCGCCACGATCCGGCGCACCAGCTTGTGACGGACCACGTCCTCGTCGCCGAAGCGCACGAACTGCACGTCCTCGACGTGATCCAGCACGTCGGCGACCGCGACCAGCCCCGACGCCTGCTCACGGGGCAGGTCGATCTGCGTGATGTCGCCGGTGACCACCACCTTGGAGTTGAAGCCCAGCCGGGTGAGGAACATCTCCATCTGCTCGGGGCTGGTGTTCTGAGCCTCGTCGAGGATGATGAACCTGTCGTTGAGCGTACGCCACCGCATGAACGACAGCGGCGCGACATCGATCACCCCGCGCTCGAGGTGCGGGGAGACGCGATCGGACTCGAGCATGTCGTGCAGGGCGTCGAACAGCGGCCGCAGGTAGGGGTCGACCTTGGCCATCAGGTCGCCGGGCAGGAAACCGAGCCGCTCCCCGGCCTCCACCGCCGGCCGCGTGAGGATGATCCGGTTGACCTCTCGCCGGCTCAGCGCCGCGGCCGCCAGCGCAACCGCCAGGAATGTCTTGCCGGTGCCGGCCGGCCCGATCCCGAACGTGATCGTGTTGGTGCGGATCGAGTCCACGTAGCGCTTCTGGTTGACCGTCTTGGGCGCGACCTTGGTCGCCCGGTGGCGCCAGACCACGTCCTCGAGGATCTCCGAGGGTGACTCGTGCTCGTCCAGCGCGCGGGAAACGGCCTCCACCGTCCCGGGGGCGATCTCATGTCCCTGCCCGATCAGCTCCGACAGCTCGCGCACCACCTCGGCGGCGGCGTCGACTGCGGGCTCGTCCCCGTCCAGCGAGAGCACGTTGCCGCGGAGGAACACGTCGCAGTCGAGATGGCTCTCCAGTGTGCGCAGCACGGCGTCCTGGCTGCCCGCCAGCTCGGCGGCGACCGCGTTGTCGAGCTCGATCGTCCGCTTGGGCACTAAGAACTCAGCGCCTCGCGCACAGACGCACTCGCGCGCTTACCGTCGGCGCGACCCCCGGAGGCGGCCATCACCGCTTTCATCACCTGGCCCATGTCCCGCGGATCGGTGGCACCCGTGTCGGCGATCGCCTTGGTCACGATCACACGCAGCTCCTCGTCCTTCAGCTCGGACGGCAGATAGCCGCCGATCAGCGCGGCCTCTGACTCCTCCTGGTCGGCGAGCTCGGGCCGGCCGCCGCCCCGGAACTGGACGGCCGCGTCCAGGCGGCGCTTGCGCTCGCGCCGCAGGACGGCCAGCTCATCGCCGGGGCCCTCCTTGCTGTCGCGCTGCAATTCGGACAGCACCAGGCGCAGGGCTCCCACGCGGACTTTCTCGCCCGCCTTCATCGCGGTCGTAATGTCGGCCCTGAGCCGCTCGGCAACGCTCATCTGACGCCCTTGAAGGATAGACGAGGGCGCGGCCGCCCACAGCGGCTCGCGATCGGGACCTTTGCCGCGTCGGATTTGGACCCTTTGCCGCGTCCGATTTGAGCCCGTGGACCCTTGTCGGGGCCAGGCCGCGAGCCGACAATCGGTCGATGCGCGCACGCGGCCCTTGCGGCGGACGCGACCAGGACACGATCGAGTACGCCGGCGTGCTGGCGGTCATCGCCGCCGTGATCGCGCTGATGCTCGGCGTCGTCGACGACGGGCTGGCCAACACGATCAAGAACGGCCTGCGGTCGGACATCTGCAGGGTGCTGCAGTCCGACTGCCCCGCGCCCGGGGCGACACGGGTCCACACCCAGATCATCGACCGTCGGCACCGCATTCGGGGCCCCCGATCGGCCACGGTCACCCCGTGCCGGTGCTGTCGTTCCCGGGGACGACCGCGAGTGGCTCGCTGAAGGCCAGCAAGGGGCACGCGTCGGCGAAGGTCGAGCGGGTGATCTCGCGCGGCCACCCGACGTTGAAGCTGACGTCCGCGGGCTGCGGCGAGCTCGAGCAGCTCCAGGTCTCGACATCGGTCTCGGTCTCGGCGTCGACGAAGGGGGGCGACGGCGGCGCAGGCGGGCAGGAGGGCGAAGGCGGCGAAGGTACGAAGGGCAGTGTCTCGGGCAGCGCCGGCGTCGAGGTCAACACCTCCTACCAGCTCAACGTCAGCCCGGCGGAGGCGAACCAGATCAACGCCGGCGCGACGGGCCCGAACCCGGTCGACCCGCCCTCGCTGGCCCCCGGTGAGAGCATCGTGCTCAACCAGGGGACGTACCAGACGCTCGGGCTGAGCAGCGCCTACGGGGTGCTGCAGGGCGAGGTCAACTAAAAGTCGGGGCCCCAGGTGACGACCGGCATCGCCGCGCTGCCCGGCGACCAGGTGCGGGTCTATGTCGGCAACGGCAACCTCGTCCAGAACGCGCTCCAGGCGGGCGTCGGCAACAACGACGTCGGCGTCTCGATCGGTTCCGCGGACACGCAGACCAACGGCAACCTGCGCGCGGTCACGATCGATCTCGACTCCGCGTCGGGCTGGAACGCCTACCAGCAGTTCCTGCACACCGGCGGACTGCCGGCCGGGTCGGCGTCCGGCGTGTCGGATCCGATCACCCAGCAGACCTACGATGACTCGCAGACGATCTCGGCCAAGGCCCAGGCGTTCAGCTTCTCGATCGGGAAGAGCTGGAAACCCGGACGACCTCTCCCTGACCACGACCGACAACCCCGGCGGCTCGGAGACGACGACGGTCAGCGATCGCCAGAGCGGCGTGACCGCGTACGCGAGTCAGACGACAGGCCAGCTGGCCACCTACTCGCTGCTGCTGCAGAACGTCGACGCCACCGCGCGCTACACCTTCGCGGCCGAGCTGCGCGTCGCGGAGGAGACGCACCCCAAGGCCCACGGCCAGGCGCTCGTGGGCCTACTGCACCCGATCGGCAGTCAGCACGGCTGCACGGCGCCATAGCGGCGCTCAGGACGGACGGCAGATGGCAGCACTTGAGCGCAGACGAGGCCACGCGCCCAGAAGGTGGCGCGTGGCCCCGTCGTTGACTCAGCTGCGAACGCCGCTCGCGACCGGCTGACTTTCGTACCCCTCAAGCGTCGAGCTCTGCTGCGGTGTCCTCAGGACGGCACGCGTAGAGAGGAGAGAGGGCTCTTGCGGATGCCCGGCACGAGGCTTGGGCCGCGGAGCGACGACGTCGAGAAGCAGGCCACCGATTGTCACGCCGACTGCGAGTGGATTGGGCAACTGTTCTCACCTCCTCTCAATCCAGATTCCAGAGATCACAAGCGACGTCACGAAGGATCGTTCAGCGTGGGTGTGCCGACATCGGCCGCGTGGACAAGATTGCGGGCTGCGCCGTTGTCCACGCGGTCGCGCCCGATCGCCGCCCGCTCGACTCAGCCCCCGGCGGCGCGCGACATCCGCAGCGCCGTCCACTCCGCGCGGGTGCGACGGTCGCGCTCGTCGTATCCGCAGGCCGCGAAGGCGCCGGCCACCCGATCCGCTTCGGCGCTGAGGATGCCGCTGAGGATCAGCTCGGGCGCCAGCTGTCGTTGCGCGTGAGCCCACTCGATCAGCGGGCCGGCGAGTACGTTGGCGGCGACCAGATCCGCCGCCGGCACCTGCTCATGGCGCAGATCGAACCGCTGCCCGCGCAGCGCGACCCGGTTGCGCTGGGCGTTCTCGTCGGTCGCCGCCACCGCGGCCGGGTCGTAGTCCAGGGCGGTCACGGGTGCGTATCCCAGCTTGGCGGCCACGATCGCCAGCACCCCCGAGCCACAGCCGACGTCTGCGAACGAGCCGGGCGCGCGGCCGCAGGCGCCGAAACGGTCAAGCATCAGCTCCAGGCACAGCCGCGTGGTGGCGTGCGCGCCGGTCCCGAATGCCTGGGCGGGGTCGATCACCACGTCCAGTGCGGTATCCCCCGGCGGCTCCCAGGGCGGCCGAACCGTCAGCCGGTCGCCGAGCACCAGCGGCCGGTGGAAGCTGCGCCAGCGCTCTGACCAGTCATCGTCGATCTCCTCGGTGCGCACCGCGACCAGCGCGCCGCCGGCCGCCGCCTCCAGGGCGGGCAGCTCGGGCAGCTCCCCGGGCGCCCCGTAGACCGCGTACTCGATCACGTCATCGCCAATCTGCACCTCCTCCACCCCACCCGGCGCCAGCTCGATCAGCTCGGCCAGGACCAGCTCGGCCGCGGCGCGGTCGACCCGGAGCGCGAGCCGAATCACCCGCCGAAGGCGCGCTTGAGCTTGCCGAGCACGCCGTCCTCGGTGCTCAGGTTGTGCTCGGTGAGGCTGTCGGCAAGCTTCTCCAGCAGCTCGCGCTGCTCTCGCTTGAGATGGCGCGGGATGACGACGTTGACCACCACCTTGAGGTCACCGTGGCGCCGTCCGCGAAGCGCGGGCATCCCCTGGCCGCGGATCGTGAGGGTCTCGTTGGGCTGGGTTCCGGGCGGAATCTCGAGCTCGGTGTCACCCTCGATCGTCGGCACGGTCACGGTCGTCCCCAACGCCGCCAGCGGAGCGGCGACGTCGACGACGGTCACCAGGTCGTCCTGGCTGCGAACGAAGCGCGTGTCTTCGCGGACGCGGATCTGCACGTACAGATCGCCGGCCGGGCCGCCGTGCTCCCCCGCGTGGCCGCGTCCGGTGATTCGCATCCGCTGCCCGTCGTCGATCCCGGCCGGCACGTCGACGGAGACCGTGACCCGTTGCACCTTCCGCCCACGGCCCGAACATTCCTGGCAGGGGTTGCGGGGCACCTTGCCGTCGCCGCCGCACTGGTCGCAGGCGGCCGCCCGGACCACCTGGCCGAACGGCGTGCGTGAGACCGCGCGCAGCTGGCCGCTGCCGCCGCACTTGGGGCAGGTCTCGATCGGTGTGCCCGGCTCGGCGCCGTTGCCGCTGCAGTGCTCGCAGCGGACCACCGCCTCATAGCTGACCTCGATCGCGGCGCCGGATGCCGCCTGCGGGAGTGTGATCTCGGCGCTGACGGCGACGTCGCCGCCCTGGGCAGCACCGCCGGCTGCCCCGCCGCCGAAGACGCTGGCGAAACCACCGCCGCCGCTGCCGCCGAAGAACGCCTCGAAGATGTCGGCCACCGAGCCGAAACCCTCGAAGTTGGGCGCATAGCCGCCGCTGCGCAGGCCGTCGTGGCCGTGACGGTCATAGGTCGCCCGCCGGTCAGCATCAGACAGCACCTCGTAAGCCTCGGCGGCCTCCTTGAACTTGTCCTCGGCGTCGGGATCGTGGCGGTTGACATCGGGATGCAGCTCGCGGGCGAGCTTGCGGAACGCCTTCTTGATCTCGGCCTCGCCGGCATCGCGGGATACGCCGAGCACCTCGTAGTAATCGCGGGGCATCTGTGAAGCGCTCACGCCGGCATCACCGTTCCTCGTAGATGTCGGCGACGAAGCTCGAAAGCTGAGCTGCGGCCTCGCGGACCGCCCGGATCGCCTCGCCGTAGTCCATCCGCAGCGGACCGATCACCGAGACTGCGCCGAGCGCGCGCTGCGGCAGCCCGTAGCCGGCGGCGACCAGCGCCAGCGAGCGCAGCGCGGGGAGCTCGTTCTCGGCCCCGATCCGGACCGCGACGGTGCGCGTGGCGGTCAGCGCAAAGCGCAGCGCGCCAAGCAGCGCGACCCGGCGCTCGAGCGTGTCCATCAGCAGGTTCAGCTCCGAGACGTCACCGACGCGTTCGGTCGTCAGCAGGTGGGCGGTGCCGTCGAAGTACAGCGTCGCCTGCGCGGACTCCTCCAGCTCCGTGAACACGGGCGCAACCGCCTCCAGGAACTCCAGCTCGGTGTGGCTCAGCGAGGGATCGCTCAGCCGCGTATGCAGCATCCGCGCGCCCAGCCCGAGCCCGACCAAGCGCTCGTTGAGGTAGCTCGAGGCCCAGTCCGAGAGTCCCGGATCGAGCGGGCGGCGAAACGTGAACAGGCGCTTGGAGACGCCGCCGGTGGACGTGATCACGACCACCATCAGCACCTGCGGCTGTAGCGCCAGGACCTCGACGTGGCGGATCGTCGAGGTCTCGATCGGCGGCGCAGACACGATCGCGAGCAGATTCGTCACCTGCGACAGGGTCTCGGTCGTCACCCGCATCGCCTCGTCGAGCTCGCGGCGCACCAACGACAGTGACAGCCCGGGGCCGGGCGACTGCTCCGGCAGCAGCCGGTCGACAAAATAGCGATACCCGGCCTCGGTGGGCACCCGGCCGGCCGAGGTGTGAGGATGGGCGAGCAAGCCAAGCTCCTCGAGGCTGGCCAGCTCGTGGCGAATCGTCGACGGGCCCCACTCAAAGGTGGCGCTCAGCGCCTTGGAGCCCACAGGGGAGCCGCCGTCGAGGTACTCCTCGACGAGCCGGCGCATCACGAGCTCCTGGCGTTCGGTCAACATCGACGCTCGATTTTAGTTCGGTCCCCGACGGCCGAACCGGGCGATGGCGCCGACGCGGCTTATTCGACGCGGATTTCGGCGACGCCCGAGCGGATGATCCGCTTCCCGTTCTGGGTCGCCTCGGAGTCGACCAGCGCCGTGTCACCGTCGAGCTCACGGACGGTGCCGCGGACGATGATCTCCTGCTCGAGCATCCCCATCCCGCGGAACTGCACCGACAGCCGGGCGAGACTTTCCGGGCCGCCCAGAGCCTCGGTGTGGGCGCGCGCCACCTGCGCCATCGTCCACAGTCCGTGCAGGATCCGGCCGGGCAGTCCCACCTGGCGCGCGAACTCCTCGTCGATGTGGATGGGGTTGAAGTCGCCCGAGGCGCCGGCGTAGCGAACCGTCACATAGCGGTCCGGGGTGACCGTCAGCTCCAGCTCGTCGCCGGGCTGCACGCTCATCCGCCGGCCCTCACGATGCTGGTCCACAGTCCAGTCGTGACCGTCTCGCCGCGCTGGTTCACCGAGTCGGTCGCAAACACGAAGAACTCCATCCCGCCGCGCTCGGACACGTCGTCGACGGTGGTCTGGGTTATGACCTCATCACCCGCCACGATGAGCGGCCCCCAGCGGAACTCCTGGTTACCGTGGACCATGTGAGCGAAATCGATCCCCACCTCGGGGTCAAACAGCGCCGGGGTCATCGACCGGATGACGAACACGACGGCGAACATCGGCGGCGCCACCACGTCGGCGTACCCGGCCTGCCGGGCGACCTCGGGGTCGAGATGCAGCGGGTTGCGCTCCCCGATCGCGTGGGCATACTCGATCACCTTCTCGCGCCCGACCGCATAGGTCGTGGGCGGATAGGTCTTGCCGATCGCGGCGGAGTTGACTGCCATCAGCGGCGCAGTCTATGACCGCGGCGTCAGATGATCACCGGGACGGCACCGCCGTCCACCGACCACGCCGCCCCGGCGACGTTGGCCGCCGGCTCTGAGCAGAGCGCGCTACCTTCCGCCGGTGAGCATCGCTGCGTTCGCGGACGCTCTGGCACCGGTGCACCAGCAGTACCTGCTGGAGGCGCGCCAGATGCAGGCGCTGTCGTTCGCGGTCCACATCCCGCTGAATCCGGTCTCGGTGCTCGTTGGCCTGCTGGCGGTCACGTTCTCCGCGTACCTGGCGGCCGTGTATCTGGCCGCCGACGCCGCACGAGCAGACGATCCGTCACTGCCCCGCACGACACCCTGGTCGCGTTGGTGGTGGCTGTGCTGGCCGGTGGGGCGATCCTGTTCCCGTCGCTCGGGCTGCTGTTCACGCTGACGCTGCGCGGGCGGCTGTTCCCGGCCTCGGCGGACTCCGTGCCGCCGCCGTCTCGGCCGCTGGATGGGCCCACGGTCGCCACGGCCCGGGGACGCGGGCTGGGCGCGCGGCTGGCGGTCGCGCTGCTCGTCATCGGCGTCGGCATGCTCAACGCCGCCAGCGCCCCGTGGGCGCACGCGATCGGCGTGGTCAGCCTGCTCGGCTTCATTGTGGTCGCGTTCGCGGCGATCGTGCCGCGGGCGCTCGCGCAGGACCGCTGAACGGCCGTCGAGACCGCCCTGTGGTCGATTGTGCACCGTATAGACGCTTAGATCGACGGATCAGGCGCGCGATCACGGCGACAACGCCGGGCAGCCGACTTCGCCGGCGTCGATCGATGCGACCGTGCTGCGCGGGCTGACGTCGCCGTGGGCGGGCTGCCCGCTCGCGTACCCATCGATGCGGCCCTGCGGGGTGCGCACGCTCCAGGTTCCGCGCTGCGCTGAGCTGATCGAGAACGCGCGACCGTAGAGCCGGCGCCCCCGCGCCAGGGTGTCGCCGAGCCTCAATCCTCGTGCGGTGACCGCGGCAGTGGCGTCTTTGCCGCGGTACTGATAGCCGACCAGTCGACCGTGGCCGAACACCAGCGTCAGCTCCTGCGCGCGCAGCAGAGCTCCAGTGGCGGGATTGATCACGATCGGCCACGACACCTGGACCACCCCGCATTCGGTCGCCGAAGGCGGCAACGCGGGCCTGCCCAGGGTCCGCTCGATCCTGGCCACCGTCGCGGCGCGCGGGGTGCCGAAGCGCAGGGGTCCAAAGCCGTCGCCGGTGAGCGTCACCGCCCGCCCGGGGTGGTGCGCCGACGACGGGCCGGGCGCGACGAACGGCGGCGCGGCCAAACGCTCATGAGCCCGGAAGTCAGCCCGGACCGTGCCGGCGCTTCCCCGCCAGCTCGCCGTCTGCGCCTCGCGGCAGCTGCCGTCGCTGCACGAGGTGGTGCCTGGGACCTCCGCCGTCGCGATGTTGGCACCGACCGCGACGCGTTGCGCGACCGGCGGGCAGCCGGCCCGGCGGGCTCGGCAGGAGAACCTCCACCGCACACCGACCACGCCGTCGGGCAGGATGCTCGTCCACCGAGTGGCAGGCTCGCCGGGCGCCGAGGACGGCAACGGGATCACGGTGTAGTCATCGCCCGCGGTGAAGCTCGAACCGGCGACGTCACCGTCGGCGAACACGATCCACAGCCGCAGCACATAGCCGTTCGGGGCCGCCCGGTCGACGGTCAGGAAGACCCGCTCGCCGCCGGGCAGACGACGTGCCAGCCGCTCCAGGCCACGGAGTTCGTGCGGGCGCTTGGATCCGTAGTCGGGCCGCCAGGAGCGGTCCGCGGCGGTCTGGGGCCGCCGCAGGACCGCGAAGTTGGCCTTCAGCTGAGCCAGCGTGGGCACGCGGCCGACGGCCTGCGAGGAGGGCGGCGCGCTCGGCCCCAGCTGACCGCCACTGCGACCCTGGTGCCCGAGCAGCGCGATCGCCAGCACGGCCACGACCACCGGCACGGCCACGCCGAAGCCCAGCGCGACGTGGCCCAGGCGGGGACGGCCGCGATCGCGACCCCAGCGGCGCGCCGGCGCCGCCACCGCTCTCGGGACCGCGGTGCGCAGCTCGGACTCGAGCTGCTCGAAGTAATCGCTCATGAACCCGCCTGCTTGGTCTCTGGCTGGGCCACGCGCGCCCGGACCCGCGCCAGGCCGCGGCTGACCCGCTGGCGCACCACCGACTCCGAGCACTGCAGCTCGGCCGCCAGCTCGCCGTAGTCGCGCTCGTCGACGATCCGCGCCCGCACCGCGTCGCGCTCGGCGTGCGGCAGCCGCTCGACGGCGGCCGCGATCGCCCCGTCACCGAGCGCGGCCAGCTCCTCCACCCGCAGCAGATCCTCGTCCTCGAGCGCCAGCGGGTGGATCTGTAGGCGCCGGCGCACGGCGTCCTGCACGCGGCCTCGGCGGCGGCTCTCGCGCAGCTTGTTGTGGGCGATCCCGATCAGCCAGGGCGCCGCCGAGTCATGTTGGGCCCGGTAGCGACCACAGGAGCCGAGCGCGACCGCGAACACCTCGCCGGCCAGGTCGGCCGCCAGCTCGGGATCGCCGGTGGCGCGCATGCCGAAGGCGATCACCAGCCCCAGATGGCGCCGGTAGAACATGGCGAACGCCTCCGCGTCGCCTCGCGCCGTCTGCGCCAGCAGTCTCTCGTCGTCCATCTGTCGGGTATATGCGAGCAGCCGCCGGGTTGTGACGGTGTCGCTTGTCAGAATCCTCGCGCACATGTCCGACGATGCCCAGCTCGACAGTCCCGGTCAGACCGCGTTTCTGTTCGATCTCGACGGCACGCTGATCGACAGCGTCTACCAGCACGTGCTCGCCTGGAGCGAGGCGCTGCAGGAGGTCGGTCTCAATCTGTCGGTGTGGAAGCTGCACCGCCGGATCGGGATGAGCGGCGGCCTGTTCGTCAGCGCCCTGGCTCGGGAGCTCGGTGACCAGCTCGACCCCGAGACGCTCGCCCGCCTGCCCGGGCTGCACACCGAGGCATACATCCGCCACTACGACACCGTGGCGCCACTACCGGGCGCGGTCGAGCTGCTGAGGACCCTGACCGAGCACCAGGTCCCGTGGGCGATCGCCACCAGCGGCGTCGAGCGCTACGCCGGGCTGGCCCGCGAGCTCCTGGAGCTGCCCGCCGACACGCCGATGGTCACCCGTGACCAGGTCCGCTACGCCAAGCCCGACCCGGACCTGTTCCTGACCGCGGCGCGACGGATCGGGGTCGACATCCGCAACAGCCTCGTCGTCGGCGACAGCGTCTGGGATCTGCTGGCCGCGCAGCGGGCGCGCGCGCTCGGGATCGGCCTGCTGTCGGGCGGATACGGTCGCGAGGAGCTGCTGACCGCCGGCGCGTTCCGCGTCTACGAGGATCCGGCCGACCTGCTCGCGCACCTGGACGAGGTGGGGGTCCGGCGTCCGCTGTGATGCTTGAGTCCGCCGAGGCGGCGCGCTAGCCTCGACGCCATGGCACGGCGCGAGAGCCTCCGGGCATCGGATTCCGATCGGGAGCTGATCGTCGACCGCCTGCACCAGGCCGCCACCGAGGGCCGGATCGTCGCCGAGGAGCTGGAGCAGCGCGTAAGCGCGGCGCTCACGGCGCGCACGTACCAGGAGCTGGACGCGACCGTCTCTGACCTCCCGGGACCACGCACCGCCCACCGGCGCGAGCCGGCGCGGCGCTCGGGCGGGCAATGGGTGGTCTCGACGGTCGCTCACAACCCGATGCTGCTGCTGTTCGCGATCCCGTTGGTCGCGGTGACCGCCGCGATGGTGCTGGCCGCGACGATCGTCTGGTCGGTGCTGATGATCGTCGTGATGGTGCTCGGCGGACGCCCCCGGGTCGGGGCGCCGCCCTGGATCTACGCCCGGCGCCAGGCCGTGCGCCAGGTCCGCCGCCGCGCCGGCGGCAACTGGGCCTAGCCGCTCCGCGAGTTCACACCTGCACTGCTCGCAGGTGGCGCACGTTTACCCCTTGGGTGGGCTGACTGCACCCGGCGCCGGCTGCATGCTCTGAGCATGCCTTTTGGCGCCCCCCACACCATCCAGCTTCACACCCAAGAGGAAGCAATGAGCAATCGCAGCTCGATCCTTTCCCGGTGCCGGCGAGGACTCGCCGCCAGCACCCTTGTCGGCATCCTCGCGGCGTTCGTAATGGCAGGCCCCGCCGCCGCCGCCTCCGGACCCTACGGCGCGATCGCCATCAACCCGCGCACCGGCGGCGCGGGCGTGTCCTACGGCGCGCCCGCCGAGTGCTACGCCAAGACCCAGGCGCTCGACTCCTGTCGCGGCTATTGCAACATCGCCGTGTGGGTGCGCAACGGCTGTGCCGCGGTCGTCCGCTCGCCCGGCTACTTCTTCGCCGGCCTCGGGCTGACCCGGGCCGGAGCGATCCGCAACGCGCGCTATCGCTCCGACACCTCTGGAACCGCGCTCGTGGCCTGGACCTGCAGCTACTAGAGCTACTGGGGTCCGCGGCGGATCCGCCAGACGACGCCGACCATCTCAAACGCGGCCCCGTTGACGGTGCGGCGGTGCAGGTAGCGCTCACGCGCGAGCTCCTGCGCCGCCGCGCCCAGACCCGTTCGCCAGAATTCGGCGGTCACCACGTCATCGACCCCGTAGTTGGGGTCGTGCAGGTAGGCGACCAGTCCATCGCCGCCGAGCAGCCGCGCGGCCTCCAGCAACACCCCCGGCGGCACCTGCGAAGCGTCCTCGCCGACCGGCGCCACGCAGGACAGCGCGTTGGCATCAAGCTCGTACAGCGGCCGAGCCTGCTCAGCGGTCAGCGCCAGCAGGTCGAGGGTCAGGTACCGGTCATAGAGCCCGGGCCGATCGCGCAGCGCTGCGATGCGGGCGGAGGCGACGATGTCGGTGCCGAGCACCGGATGCAGGCCCTCCGCGACCAGTGCCTCGCCCGAGACGCCGTTGCCGGCGGCCACGTCGAGCACCCGGACCGTCGACCGGGGCCAGCCGGCGCCGTCGACCGCCGCCGCCAGGATCGCGGCCAGCCGCGCCGGAGAGGCGCACTGCAGGCGTTCCTGGACGATCTGCTCGTACACGCCGGGCAGCGCGTACACGCGCTCGTAGTCGTGCAGGTGCAGATCCTCGGTGCGTCCATCCTCATGGGTGACGCGGATGATCTCCTGCCCGATCCGCGGGTCGTCCTGCTCGATCAGCTCGGCTCGCAGCATCGCGATCGGATCAGCGCGCGTCGCCGAGCTCGAGCACGGCCAGGAACGCCTCCTGGGGCACCTCGATCCGACCGACCTGTTTCATCCGCTGCTTGCCCTTCTTCTGGGCCTCCAGCAGCTTGCGCTTGCGGCTGATGTCGCCGCCGTAGCACTTCGCGATCACGTCCTTGCGGAATGCCTTGATCGTCTCGCGGGCAACGATCCGCGAGCCGATCGCCGCCTGGATCGGGACGTCGTACTGCTGGCGGGGGATCTTCTCACGGAGCTTCTCGGTCAGCGTGCGCCCGGCGCTCTGGGCCTTGGAGCGGTGCACGAGCATCGACAGCGCGTCGATCGGGTCGCCGGCGAGCAGGATGTCGAGCTTGACCAGATCAGAGTCGCGCAGGCCGATCAGGTCGTAGTCCAGCGACGCGTAGCCGCGAGTACGGGACTTCAGCTGGTCAAAGAAGTCGAGCACGATCTCAGCCAGCGGCAGGTCATAGGTCAGCTGGATGCGCTCCGAGGAGAGGTAGTGCATCCCGGCATGCTCGCCACGGCGGTCCTGACAGAGCTCCATGATCTGGCCGACGAACTCCTTCGGCGACAGGATCGAAGCGCGGATAAACGGCTCGCGGACCTCAGCCACGCGGGCGGGATCGGGGAAATCGTTCGGGCTGTGGATCGGCAGCACGGTGCCGTCGGTGAGGGTGACCTCGTACTCGACGCTGGGCATCGTCGTCAGCAGTTCCAGGTCGTACTCGCGCTCCAGACGCTCGCGCACGATGTCCATGTGCAGCAGACCGAGGAACCCGCAGCGAAAGCCGAAGCCGAGCGCCTCCGAGGTCTCCGGCTCCCAGCGCAGCGCCGCGTCGGTGAGGGTGAGCTTCTCCAGCGCGTCGCGCAGGTCGGGGTAATCGTCGGACTCAATCGGGAACAGGCCGCAGAAGACCATCGGCTTGACCTCGCGGTAGCCGGGCAGTGGCTCGGAGGCGCCGTGGTGAAGCGTGGTCAGCGTGTCCCCGACACGCAGCGCGCTGACGTCCTTGATCCCGGTGATCAGGAAGCCCACCTCGCCCGCGTGCAGCGCCTTGGCCGGGGTCATCTGCGGCGTGAAGAAGCCGATGTCGTCGATCTCCGCCTCGGTGCGGGCCTGCATCGCCCGGATCGCCTCGCCCTTGGTGAAGGTGCCGTCGACGACCCGGATGTAGGCGATCACGCCGCGGTACTGGTCAAACTCGGAGTCGAAGATCAGCGCCCGCGGCGGTGCCTCGGGGTCGCCGTCGGGCGGCGGCACACGCGCGATCAGCTCATCGAGCACGTCGGTGATCCCCTCACCCGTCTTGGCGCTGATCCGCCGGACCGCGTCCGCGGGCTCGCCGAGCAGGTCCGCCACTTCCTCGGCGACGCGTTCGGGCTCGGCGCCGGGCAGGTCGACCTTGTTCAGGCACGGGATCAGCTCGAGACCGGCCTCGACCGCCAGGTAGGTGTTGGCGACCGTCTGGGCCTCGACCCCCTGGGAGGCGTCGACAACCAGCAGCGCGCCCTCGCATGCCGCCAGCGAACGCGACACCTCATAGGTGAAATCGACGTGACCCGGGGTGTCGATCAGTTGCAGCTGATACGTCTGACCGTCATTGGCGGAGGTGTAGAAGACCCGTACCGCCTGGCTCTTGATCGTGATCCCGCGCTCGCGCTCGAGGTCCATCGAGTCCAGCAGCTGGGCCCGCATCGCCCGCGGGTCGACAGTGTGCGTGAGCTCCAGGATCCGATCGGCCAGCGTCGACTTGCCGTGATCGATGTGGGCGATGATCGAGAAGTTGCGGATGTGAGCCTGGTCAGCCATGCCGCACTGAAGGGTAGAAGCGCCGCGGAGGCGGCCGGATTCGGTCAGCGGCCATGCTCGGCGGCGGCGTGGTGATGCTCCTCCGCCGTGACCCGGCGGGCGATGAACTCGGGCAGCAGACCGAGCTCGTCCAGCGCGCCGCGCCCGGCGACGCCCATCGTCAGCAGGCCGGCGAACAGCGCCACGGCGTCGATCGATTTGCGCCCCTGCTGGTCCCAGTAGTCATCCTGGAGGTCGAGCCACAACGCGAACTCGTCCAGCGTCAGCGCCGAGGCGATCCCGTAGGTGGTGGCGGTCACGCGTGAGGCCCACTCCGGGGACCGGTTGCCGATGCCCAGCCGGTAGGTCCACACATAGCCGATCCCCAGCAGCCCGAAGATCCCGAACGTGCTGTGGTGAATGTGTCGCCCCCCGGCGCTGACGTTGCGAAACGGGCCGACGTTGGCGCGGATCGCATGGGTGATCCCACGGGCGACCGCGAACGCCGTCGTGAAGCCGACCGCACTCAGGAACGCCCGCTCCTGGCGAGGCTTTGCGAAGTGGCGCGCGTAGAACCCTGTCTCGGCCATCGTCCCTCAGCCTATCCGCGGCGTAGCCGACCGAGCACCAGCGACTCGATCTGCCGCGCCTCCGGGATCCGCATCAGCAGGACGAGCCGTCCGTACAGCCCACCGGCCACCGTGAACGCAATCCCGAGGGCGATGATCTGCGCGATCAGCGACAGTCCCAACACGCTGTCAAGGCCCTTCCAGACGAGGTAGCCCAACGCGGCCATCAGCGCGGTCGCGACGCAGATGCGGATCGTGACCATCGTCGTTTGCGCCATCTCCAGCTGGCCGTTGAAGCCGATTCGCAGCCGCCGCAGCTGCAGCCACGTCATCACCACGTTCGCCGCCACCGTGCCGATCACCAGTCCGGCGATGCCCAGCGGCTTGTACAGCGCGAGCGACACGATGATGTCGACGACGATGTTGATCCCGGCGAGCTTGGTCGGGATCCACGGCCGCTGCAGCGCGAAGAACGTGCGGCTGAGCAACAGGTTCACGCCGGCGAACGGCAGGCTGAAGGCAAACCAGAACAGCGCCGTCGAGACGCGGTCGGTGGACAGCGGACCGAACGAGCCGTGCTGATAGACCAGGCGCGTGATCGGCGCCGCCAGCACCGCCAGGAGCGCGGCCGACGGGATCAGCAGCAGGTTGATCTGCCGGATCCCGTTGCCCAGCGTGCGCCGCATCCCGCCCGGGTTGCGCGCCGAGGCCATCCGGCTGAGCGTCGGGAACAGCACCGTGGCCACGGCGACGCTGAAGATCCCCTGCGGGAGCATGTAGATCCGGAACGCGTCGTTGATCGCGATCGGGGCATGGATGGAGACCAGCGCGCCCAGCCCGGCGTTGATGAAGATGTCGAGGTTGATGATCCCGATCGACATCGTCACCGGCAGGAACAGGATCAGTACCTGCCGCACGCGGGGATCACGCCAGTCCAGCACGAACGACAGCTGGAACTCGACGCGCCGCATCGCCCAGGCGATCATCGCGAACTGCACGATCGTGGCGACCAACCACGCGACCGCGTACGCGTACACGCTGTCCTGGTGGCCCTTGAACTGCGCATGCAGGATCACCAGTAGGACGACGATCACGATGTTCCACACCGCGGGGGCGATCGCCGGGATCGAGAACTGGTCGTAGGACTGCAGGATGCCCACCAGCAGCCCCATCAGGCTGAGCAGCAGCACGACTGGGAACAGAACGCGCGACAGGCCCACGGTCAAGGCGGTCGGGATCGCGGTGCCGGTGAACAGCGGTACCACGATCCCGGCCACGCCCATGTAGATCAGGGTCAGGGCCCCGAGCGACAGCAGGATCAGCCAGAACAGCGCCGACGCCAGCCGGAACGCCTCGCGCTTCTTGCCCGCCTGCAGCAGTTCGGTGAAGATCGGCACGAACGCCGCCGACAGCGCCGCCTGCGAGAACAGGTTGGAGAACAGATTCGGTACCTGCGAGGCGATCGTGAACGCCGAGCCCGCCCCGGAGGTCCCGAAGTAGCTGGCCTGCACGACCTCGCGGCCGAGGCCCGCGACGCGCGAGAGCGCCGTGGCAACCGCAAAGATCGCCGTGCTGATCGCCAGCCTGCGTCGCGGCGGAGGCCCGGCTGGCGGTGGCGTCGGGCCCCTGTGGGGGGGCGGTGGCGGCGGGGGTGGCAACGCCCCGCCCTCGGTGCTCTGGATCGACACGGAGGGCGCTATAGTACGCGCGGCGCCGGGCACATCCTGGTGCTCCTTGTCATGGCCAACATTCACTCCCAGAAGAAGCGGATCCTGCGCTCTGAGCGCGAGCGGCTTGAGAACCGGCGTTACACGTCAGCGATCAAGACCTACTTCCGCCGGCTCGAGGCCGCGGTCGCCGGAGGCGAGTCAGAGACCGCCGAGACCGAGCACCGCACGCTGGTCAAGACGATCGACAAAGCCGTCAAGAACGGCGCCATTCACCGCAATAACGGCGCTCGCAAGAAGTCCCGCGCCGCCCGCCTGCGCCGCGGCGCCTAGCCGTCGTCAGGCCAGATCTCCTGGCCCCTACCCCGTCGACTGATCGCCGCCTCCCCGACCGTCGACCCCAATCGCGTCACCTTCGAGGTGGAGCGTATGGAGACGGCCGAGAATGGGCGCGTGGAGCTCTCGGGGCGCTGGTTCGGAGTACGCGGGCGTCGCTTCGTGCGCCCGTCGTTGACCGTGACGCAGGGCGAGGATGGGCGCGAGAAGCGCTGGCTGGCTGAGCTCGAGCACAAACCCTGGGCTGCCGAGGACGGCGAGCTGTGGTTCGCCGCGTTTCCGGTCGACGCCAACCTGGATCAGGCCACCACGATCGAGCTCTCGGTGGCGCCCGACATCGTGATCGTGCTGCGCTCCAGCGACCGGCAGGCCGACGGCGGGACAGCCGTGGCCGCCAGCGGCGCCAGCAGCCCGATGGCCAAGAACGCGAGCTCGCGCCGGCCGTCGGCCCGGGCCCAGGACCTGGAACGGCTGACCACCCGGCTGGCGGCCACCGAAGCAGCGCTGGACCGCGAGAGCGAGCGTCGCGCCGCCACCGAGCAGACGCTCGAGCAACAGCGCACCGAGGTCCGCCAGCTCAGCGCCGAACTGGGGCGCGCGCGGGCCGAGCTCGATCTCGCCCGCACCGTTCAGCGGGAATCCGAGGCGATGGCCGCCGAACTCGACGCGACGCGACGCGAGCTGCAGGCGATCACCACGCGCCACCGCCAGCTGTCCGACGAGCACGAGCGCGTGATCGACGCCCACGCCCAGCTCCAGGCCGAGCTGCAGCAGCGCTCGGGGGCGCTGGAGTCCGCACGCGACGCCGTCGAGCAGGAGCGCACCCGAGGCGCGGTGGCGCTCGACCAGGAGCGCACCCGGCAGACCGAGGCGCTCGCGCAGGAGCGGGCCCGAGGGGCCGACGCGTTGTCCCAGGAGCGAACGCACGTGACCGAGCCCGGGCCCGAGCCGGCGGCGGCGGCGGGGGTCACTCAGAATCCCGATTCACCCTCTCGCCGGGGGCGCGCCGAGCAGGCCCGCGCCGAGCAATCGCACGACGCTCGCCATCGGCCGGTGGCGCCCCACCGGCCCGACCGTCCGATCAATCCGGCGCTGAACGCGCGGCCGAACTGGCTCGGGCGCGCAATGGCCCTGCTGGTGATCGTGGGCGTGATCGTCGCCGTGTGGCTGGTGCTGCACTCAACGATCCTGCACCACTGAGCCCGCGGCGGCAGCGGATCGCGATCAGGCGGCGATCCGACCGATCGCCACCAGCGCTGCGGTGTCCTCGCTGCCCCCACCGGGCCCGCCGCCGCGCGACGCGAGCTCCAGGTCGGCGATCTCACAGGTGGCCCGCCGCAGGCGGTCCGCGCCGGCGTCCCGGGCATCGGCGATCAGCCGGTCGGCGGCCCGCGACGGCATCCGCAGCCGGCGCTTGATCTGCGCCGGGGGCTCGCCGGCGTCCAGCGCGGTGGCTACGTCATGGGCCTGGCGCACGCGCTGCGAGATCCAGTAGAGCAGTCCGGGCAGGCGCTCGCCCTGCTGGCGGAGCTGCAGATAGATCCGGACCGCTGCCGCCTGATCTCCGGCGACGAGCGCGTCGGCCACCGTCCAGGCGCGACGCTCGGCCGAGGAGGCGGTCAGCCGGGTGATGTCGTCGGCATCGATCGTCACGCCCGCCGGATCGGTGTCGGCGTCGGCGCCCAGTGCCAGCTTCTCCAGCTCGCGCAGCAGCCGCTGCTGGCGCTCGCCGACATGGCCGATCAGCGCCCGGGCGGCGTCGGGCTGCAGCGTGATTTCCAGCTCGGCCGCGCGCGCGACCGCCCACTTCGGCAGCTCCCACGGCTTCACGCTGCTCTCGGTGCTGATGTCCCCCTTGACCGCGCGGACCGCGGCGTGCAGTCGCTCGGGCGCCTGGTTGCGGCTGTCCTCGCGGGCGAAGAACGCGACCGTGGTCTCGGGCGCGATCCCCTCGACGGAAGCCTGCAGCGCGTCCAGATCCCGATCCTTCCACCGCTCCGCCCCCTCGACGATCACGAACCGGCGGCCGATCGCGAGCGTCATCGAGTCGAGTTTCGCCGCCACCGCATCCGGGGTCGCCTCCTCTCCCTCCAGCAACTCGAGGCCCTCGGTGCCGCTGAGCGACTCGGCCAGCTCGCGCAGCCGGGCGCGGCGCTCGGCGATCCGCCCGTGGTCGTCTCCGTGGATCAGGTACGCGGCCTTGAACGCGGGCATGCCGTGACCGAGTCTAGATAGGCCGGCCGACGTCGCTCGCGGCGGCCAGCTCCAGCGCCCGGGCGACGGCGGCCGCCGGAGAGCCGGCCGCCTCCACCCCCTGGATCGCCCACGTGTCCAACCCGACCACGGGCTTGCCGGCGACCAGCGCCAGCGCGATCTCCGAGAGTGTCCCGTAGGCGCCGCCGACCGCAACGGCGACGTCGGCCGCGCGCACGATCAGCCCGTTGCGCAGCTCGCCCAGCCCCGTCGGCAACGCAATCCCAACCCACTGATTCGCGCGGCGGCGATCCTCGCCGGGCAGGTACCCGATCACCACTCCGCCCGCGCGGTCGGCGCCGCGGCTGGCCGCCGCCATCACCCCCGGTCCCCCGCCGGTGATCACGATCGCGCCCGCCTCGGCCAGGCCGCGGCCGACCTCCTCGGCCGCCTGCTCCTGGTCAGGCGTGGCCGCCGAGGCGCCGATCACCGCGACGTACCGAGGGCCAGCGTGCACGGCCGGTGCCTACCGGACGACGACGTTGACCAGCTTGTCGGGCACCACGATCACTTTGGCCACCTGGCCGCCGTTGATGTGGGCCTGAACCCCCCGGCTGGCCAGCGCCATCTCCTGCAGCTGCTCGCGCGAGCTACCGGTGGCAGCAGTGACCCGGTCGCGGACCTTGCCGTTGACCTGGCAGACCAGCTGGAAGGTCTCGGCGGTGAGCATGTCGGGGTCGGCGTCGGGCCACGGCTGCTCCCAGATCCGCTCGCCGGTGAGACGCTCGTAGACCTCAGACGCCAGGTGCGGTGCGAACGGAAACACCAGCGAGGCCGCCGTGGCGACCGCGAAGCGGCGGGCCTGCGGCGGCGTGTCGGGGTGGCGGTAGAGCTCGTTGACCAGCTCCATCAGGGCCGAGATCGCGGTATTGAAGGCGAACCGACCGCGGATGTCCCCAGTCACCTTCTCGATCGCCCAGTTGGCCTTGCGCACCAGCGTCAGGGCGTCGCCGTCGGGTTCGGGCGGCTGCAGGACCGAGCCCGGATCGGGGCGCGAACCCTCGGTCAGCTGATCGCCGGCACGCCACAGCCGCGCCAGGAACCGGTGCACGCCCTCAACGCCAGAGTCCGACCAGGCGGCGTCCTGCTCCGGCGGCCCCATGAACAGCACGTAACAGCGCGCTGCGTCGGCGCCGAAGCGCTCGACGATCTCACTCGGAGCGACGACGTTGCCCTTGGAGCTGGACATCTTGTTGCCGTCGGCGCCGAGGATCATCCCCTGGGTGAACAGCTGCGAGAACGGCTCCTGGGCCTCGAGCAGGCCCATGTCGGCCAGCGCCTTGACGAAGAAGCGCGCATACATTAGGTGCAGGATCGCGTGCTCGATCCCGCCGATGTAGGTGTCGACCGGCATCCAGCTGTTCAGCACGCGCGGGTCCCAGGCCGCCTCTTTGTTGCGAGCGTCGCAGTAGCGCAGGAAGTACCAGCTCGAGTCAACGAACGTGTCCATCGTGTCGGTCTCGCGGCGGGTGGCGCCGCCGCAGTCCGGACACTTGGTGTTGACCCAGTCCTCGGCGGCGGCCAGCGGCGAGCGGCCGCGAGGCTGGTAGTCCTCGACCTCGGGCAGCTCGACCGGCAGGTCGGATTCCGCGACCGGCACCATCCCGCAGCGCTCGCAGTAGACGATCGGGATCGGGCAGCCCCAGTAGCGCTGGCGTGAGATCAGCCAGTCGCGCAGCCGGAAGTTCACCGAGGCGTGGCCCACCCCCTCGCGGTCCAGCCAGGCGACGATCGCGTCGCGCCCGGCGACCGCGTCCATCCCGGAGAAGTCGCCGGAGTTGATCAGCCGCTCGTCATCGGTGTGGGCGGTGAACGCCTGCTCTGAGACGTCGGGATCCGCGGTCCCGGCCGGGGCGACAACCGGGCGGATCGGCAGCCCGAACGCGGACGCGAAGTCGTAGTCACGCTGATCGTGAGCGGGTACGCCCATGACCGCGCCGGTCCCGTACTCCATCAGCACATAGTCGGCGACGTAGACCGGGATCTGTTCCCCGTTGACGGGGTTGGTGACGGTCCGGCCCAGCGGCACCCCGGTCTTGGGCTTGTCGGCGTCCCCGCGCGTCTCGGCGGACTCGGTCAGCGCGCGGTTGACGTACTCGTGGACCTCGGCCTCGTGCTCGGTACCGGCGATCAGACGCAGCACGTCGGGATGCTCGGGCGCCATCACAAAGAAGGTGGCCCCGAACAGGGTGTCGGGACGCGTGGTGAAGACCGCGTAGTCGAGCCGCAGCTCGTCGCAGCGGAACGTGACCTCGGCGCCTTCGCTGCGTCCGATCCAGTTGCGCTGCATCGCCTTGACGTTGCCGGGCCACTCGATCTGGTCCAGGTCGTCGAGCAGCCGGTCGGCGTAGTCGGTGATGCGGAAGAACCACTGCTCCAGCTGGCGCAGCTCCACGACTGCGCCGCAGCGCTCGCAGTGCCCGTCGATCACCTGCTCGTTGGCCAGCACGGTCTGGTCGTGGGGGCACCACTTGACGGCCGCCTCCTTGCGATAGGCCAGCCCCCGCTCCAGCAGCTGCAGGAAAATCCATTGCGTCCAGCGGTAATAGCTGGGCTGGTGAGTGGCAAGCTCGCGCGACCAGTCGATCGAGATCCCCCAGCGGTGAAACCAGTGACGGTAGGCGGCCATCGATTTGTCGGTCGCCTCACGCGGGTGCACGCCGGTCTTGATCGCGTTGTTCTCGGCCGGCAGCCCGAACGCGTCATAGCCCATCGGGTGCAGCACGCGCTGACCGGTGCGGCGGTGGAAGTGTGCGATCGCGTCGCCGAGCGCATAGTTCTTGAGATGCCCGACGTGCGGCTCGCCGCTGGGGTAGGGCAGCATCTCCAGCACATAGGCTCGCTCGCCGCCCTCCTCGTCGGGCTCGTTGGTGACCTCCCAGGTGCCCTCGCGCTCCCACAGCTGCTGCCAACGGGGCTCGATCTCGGCGGGGTCATAGCGGCGCTCGGTCATCTCCGAGGCTGAGGTTACTTGGGCGGGGGGCGGGTGACGGGCGCGATCGACGCCCGGAGCGTGGGGGCCGCGGTCAGGCCACCCGGCGCTGCCCCTGGCGCCCGGCGGCGCAGCAGCGCTTTGCCTCCAGCAATCGCTGATCGGCCGTCTGCAGCAGCTCCGACGGTTCACCACCGTCATCCGGGAAGACGGCAATTCCGAGGCTGGCACGGACCATCTCGACTCCGACGGTGACGTCACTGACGGCCTGGGCGATCCGGGTGGCCAGCCGTTCGGTACCCTTCTCATCGGTTTCGGGCGCCAGCACGCAGAACTCGTCACCGCCGAAGCGGGCGACGGTGTCCTGGCCGCGCATCACCCGCTGCAGCGACGCCGCGACATTGCGCAGCAGATCGTCCCCGGCGGGATGACCAAAGCGGTCATTGAGCGCCTTGAAGCCGTCGAGGTCGAGCATCGTGAGGGCAAAGCTGCGCCCCGCGCGGTGGTGGCGCGCGACCTCGTAGTCGGCGCAAATCAGCAGCGAGCGCCGGTTCGCGATCCCGGTTAGCGGATCGGAGAGGGCGTAGCCGCGCAGCGCGGCGCTCTCGCGCACGAGCCGCTCGCGGACCACGATCAGGACCGCGGCGCAGCCGGCGAGGACCAGCAACAGCAGCGCCGCTGACGGCCGGCCGGACGAGGAGACCACCAGCGCCGGAGCGAGCCCCGCCGCCGCCGCGGCGCCCGCGGCCAGGACCGCGCCGCGGGGGGTCGCGCACGCCGCACAGGCCAGCATCGCCAGCGGTACGCACAGCCACGTCGCGCCGCCCGCCCGGCCGAACAATGAGATCGCCGCGGCGATCACGCAGATCGCCGCCACCCGGGTCGGCGCCGCCGGCGGTCCGAGCGGACCGCGCTGGAACATCCTGGCCTGAGAGGTCGCGCGCATGGCCAAAGTGTGGCCCGGGCCGCGGACGCGCTTCCCCCCTGCTCTGGCGCCCGGCCGCAGTCTTGCGCGCCGCGACCCCCGCGCGATTACCATGGCGCCGTGACCGAAGACACCTCGCCCCCGTCCCGGGTCCGCGTCCCCGCCGCCGACCGGGTCGCTTCGATCGTCTCGGCTGCCGAGGAGCTGGCCGAGCAGATGCGCGCCGAGACCGAGAGCCGGGTCCGCGAGCGCATCGCGGAGAGCGACCGCGCCGCCCAGTACCGGGTCGACGCCGCCGAGGAAGAGGCCAGCGAGGTCCTGGCAACGGCGCGCACCGAGGCCGACCGGCTGCGCCGCGAGGGCCAGCAGCGCGACGAGCAGGCCAAGACGACCGCCACCAGCGAGTCGCTGACGATCGTCGGCAAGGCCCATGAGAGCGCCGACGCCGCGCTCGCCGAGGCCGAGCAGTCCGCGGCGCGCCGACGCGAGGAGGCCGATCGCTACACCCGTGAGCTGCTCTCCGAGGCCCGTCAGACCGCTCAGGAGGTCCGCAGCGAGGGCATGGAGCTCGTCGCCAACCTGCGTCAGATGGGCGATGCGCTGCGCTCCAACGCCGAGCGGATCCTGCGCGACGTGCAGGGCGTTCACTCGCAGATGATGGCCAAGATCGAGCGCATCGAGCGGACCAGCGGAGTGTCCTTCACCACCTCCACGCGGACGCGGGGCGACCGCGCCCGGGAGTCGCTGGCGCGCGGCCCGTTCGACGCCGACGACGAAGGCGATGTGCCCAACGTGCCGGAGTTCATCCCCCGCCGCTGAGCCCGAGCGGCGTGGGTTCTGTCCGCCGTCGATGCGAACATATGTTCGATGCTGAGCTCGAACGCTAAGGGAGCGATCGCAGAGATCGAGGTCGCCGCGGCCGCCATTCGGCTCGGACTCCCCGTCTTCAAACCGCTCAGCGAGCACGGGCGCTCGGATCTGGCGTTCGAGATCGGCGACCGCATCTGGCGTGTGCAATGCAAGTGGGGCGGGCTGGCGCCCAACGGCGACACCGTCGTCGTTCGCGTGGGTGGCAACCGCTGTTCGCCGGCCGGGTACATCGCTACGACCTATGGCGAAGACGAGACTGATCTGTTCGCTGTGTACTGCGGTGGGCTGGACCGCGCGTACCTATTGCCGATACGACTCGTGGCCGGAAAGCGCGAAATCAGGCTGCGCCTCACCCCGGCTCGCAACGGGCAGCAGGCATGTACTACGCTTGCGGAGGATTTCGCTTTCGACGGGGCTGTAGCTCAGCTGGGAGAGCGTCTGGCTGGCAGCCAGAAGGTCAGGGGTTCGAGCCCCCTCAGCTCCACTTCATCGCCTGAGCCGACCCGGCTCGGGGCAAATGCGTTCCGGGACGGATTTGGGTCCTGGATGGACCGCGTCGCCGCCGGCCAAGAGGTGGTGATCACCCGCCACGGCCGCCCGCGGATTCGGCTCAGCCCCGCGTAGACGCGGGACTGATGCCTAGCCCGACGCCGACGCCAGCGCGGCCGCCGACCCCTGGTGGGCCTCGAGCCGCTGCGTGAGCTGCTGGGCCGGCACCGGCCGGCTCAGGTAGTACCCCTTTGGGCGGTCTGGCCACCGAGCTCGCGCAGCTTGTCCCACACCTCGCGGGTCTCCACCCCCTCCGCGACCACGTCGAGGCCGAGGTTGCGGGCGAGATCAATCGTCGATCGAGAGACGGATGCCAGCGCCGAGAGCTCGCCGAGCACGACCTTGGCGCGCGTGGGTTAGCGAGCATCGGACGCGCATCAGCGCCTGAGCCTCGGCGTGCCGAGCCTCAAGCTCGGCCGCGGCTGGGGGGTGGAGCTGTTCATTACCTTCAGCGTTCTCGATCAGCAGCGGCCGGTGACTCTCGATCGCGAAGCGGACGATCGAGGTGGCGATCGGCCGCCGTTCGTCGAGTCGCCGGACGGCGAGCTCGCGCTGGGTCTCGATGATCCGGGACCGGCGCTGGTCGCCGTCGAGCTGGGCGCCGGGCCTCCCCTGGTCTATCGACGCTCACCGATCGCGGCTTGAGAAGCCTAGGTCCGATCCTTGGCCGCCTCCAGCGCCGCCGGCGGGTCCAGCGTCGAGTCGGGGGGACCGGCTTCGATCAGCGCCAGCGCGCGATCGGCCAGGTCCGCCGCCTCGGCGCCGCCGACGTTCTCGTCGCGCAGCGCGAGGGCGAGCAGCACTCCGCGCAGCAGCTCGGGGTTCTGCAGGTCCGCCGGGGGGCCGGCGGGCGGCAGCGAGCGGGTCGCGGCCAGTAGCCCGGCCACGCCCGACCCGCGGCGCAACAGTCCGCCCGGGTGCTTGTCGGGGATCGTGGCCACGATCGCACCGGTGGCGGGGTTCAGGACCGAGATCCGGCTGCGCAGGCCGTGGCGCTCGAGCGCGAGCCGGTAGCCCGACAGACGCAGGTATCCAAGCTGGGCCGCCAGCTGGATGAACGCGAGCGCCTCGGCGTCGTCGCGCACCTTGCCGTGGTGCAGCGCGATCTGCGTGCCGGCGTCGGGCAGGTTGGGATCGGGGTCGGGAGCGACCAGCAGGAACACCTGGGGGCCCAGCCGGCCGGCGCCGACGCCGGCGACGTCGGCCAGCAGCTGATAGCCGCCGAGGCCGAGCGCGCCGACGATCCCCGGGGGCGCTGGGTGACTGGCGAGATGTCCGGATGCAAATGACATGAAGGACTCCCGGCTAGTTGTCCAGCAGCCCGCCGACCAATCCGCCGAGGCCGCCACCGCCCGTGCGCTGGCCGTTGCCGCCGGCGCCCTCGGCCACGGGAGGATGGTAATAGGCGCTCTGCAGGCCGACCCGACCGGGGCCGGTGAAGCGGTTGAACACCAGGTTCCCGCCGCCCCCGCTCAGCAAGCCGGTCTTGAACCCGTAGACCTCCTGGGACATCTGCACCGAGTGATCGCGATACACCCAGCCGCCCGGCTCGATGTCGATTGACTCCCCGGCCTCGAGCTGCTTCTCGAACACGTTGCCGTAGCCGTGGACCCAGACCACGCCCTCCCGGTCGGCGGCGTAGAACTCGTCGACGAAGAAGCCACCGCCGTAGAGCATGTTGGCGAAGCCCTTGATCCGGCTGTAGTCGTACTGGACATTGCCGGTGGCGGCTAGAAACTGGTGCTCGCGGACGACGATCCCGTTACCCGCCGGCAGATGCAGAGCGGCGATGTGGCCGGGAGCGTCGCGGCTGAAGGCTATTTCTCCCGCGGACTGAGCCTCGATCAACAGCAGCGGCATGCCGCCGAAGGCCCGGCGCTTGAGCCCCTTCTTCAGCGGGTGCAGCCCGATCTGCATGTTCGGGTACTTCCACAGCAGCACGTGGTGCTCGAAGTACACGGGCACCTGGCCGTCCAGCGCCATGTGCAGCACCGGGACGAGCTCGCCCTCGAGGCGGTAGGTCAGGCCGGGCGCGGCTCCCTGCGGGATCGAGGTCGGCAGGATGGATGGTGCGGTCGGCATCGGCTCTCCTTCGTCGGGTACGCCCTCGGGGCAGCCGTGCTTTCCTGGCCCCCGGCGGTCAGACTCAGAAGGTATCGCGATAATCCGACCGTGCCACCGATCTACATCACCGGTCATCGCAACCCGGACACCGATTCGATTGCCGCCGCGATCGGCTACGCCGAGCTCAAGCACCGGCTCGATCCTCGCAACGAGTACATCCCGGTGCGCCTGGGTGATTCCAACTCGCAGACCCGGTGGCTGCTGGAGCGCAGTGGCGCCCCGGAGCCCCGTCATCTGCCGCACATCATGGTGCGCGCTCGCGACGTGATGCAGACGAGCTTCCCGATCACCCGGTACGACGAGCCGGTGCGCGAGGCCGGCCTGGCGATGGGCAAGGCCGACTTGGAGCTGGTGCCGATCGTCGACGACGACGGTGGCCTGGCCGGCGTGCTGACCGAGCGCGCGCTCGCCCGCCGCTACATCCGCGACTCGCTGCGCACCTCGACGCTCGAGGAGGCGCCGACTTTGGTGAGCGCCGTCGTCTCGGTGCTGGAGGGCGAGCTGATCACAGGGGAGGACCGCTCGCTGTCGGGCCGGGTCTGGGTGTACGCGATGGACCCGGCCTCTGACAGCGGCATCACCGAGGGTGACGTGGTCGTGGTCGGCAACCGTCCGGACGCGCTAGTCCGGGTGATCGAGCTCGGGGCGGCGCTGGTGGTGCTGTCCAACTCGGCGCCGGTCCCCCAGGCTGCACTGTCGGCGGCTCGCGAGCGCGGCACCGCGATCGTCGTCTCGCCACTGGACAGCTACGTGTCGGGCCGGATGATCACACTGGCGGCGCCGTGCAGCGCGCTGATGGAGTCAGACCCGCTGACGGTCACCCCCGACTTTCTGCTCGACGACATCTCCGAGCAGATCAAGGAGCTGTACTACGGCGCAGCCGTAGCCGTCGATGGGAACAACCGGCCGGTGGGACTGGTGACGCGCTCAGATCTGGTCTCGCCGCCGCGGCGCCGGGTGGTGCTCGTGGACCACGCCGAGCAGGCCCAGAGCGTGGTCGGCATCGGCCAGGCCGAGATCCTGGAGATCCTCGACCACCATCACATCGGCTCGATCGAGACGCGCATCCCGGTCACCGCGACCTTTGACCCGGTAGGCTCGACGGCGACGCTGGTGGTCGAGCGCTTCCGCCAGGCGGGGATGGAGCCGAGCAACTCGACGGCGGTGATGCTGCTCGGGGCGGTGCTCTCCGACACGGTGATCCTCAACTCGCCGACGACGACCGAACGTGACCACGGGGTGGTCGAGTACCTGGAGCGGGTGCTGGCACTCGACGCGCAGGAGCTGGGCCGGGAGATGTTCGAGGCAACCGCCGACGTGTCGGATCTGAGCGCCGACGAGATCGTCAGCGCCGACGCCAAGCGCTACCAGGTCCGCGGCGATCAAGAGATCTGCATCGCCCAGGTGGAGGTCGTCGGCGGCGGACTGCTGGCGCGCAAGGACGAGCTGCTGGAGGCGATGGCACGGGAGCGCGAGGCCAAGGAATTCGCGCTGTACGCGCTGATGGTGACCGACGTCGTCGCCAAGGGCACCGAGCTGCTGGTCGCCGGCGACGTCGGCGCCGTGGCGCGGGCGTTCGGCGTCGAGGCCTTCGACAGCACGATCGAGCTGCCGGACGTGATGAGCCGCAAGAAGCAGGTCGCTCCGCGGCTGATGACCTCTCTGTAGGGGCCGGCGCCGGGAGCGGCGCCTAGACCGGCGAGCCGGTCTGTACGGCCAGCGCCGGCGCCTCGCCCCACAACTGCTCCAGCCGGTAGTACTCGCGTGTGTCCGGGGTGAAGATGTGGACGATCACGTCGAGGTAGTCCATCAGGATCCAGCGCGACTCGGTGACCCCCTCCACGCGCCGCGGCAGGAGTCCGTGGTCGGACTTCATCCCGAAGTGGATCGCATCGTGGATCGCCCGCGCCTGACGGTCGGTGCGACCGGTGCAGATCAGGAAGTAGTCGGCGTAGCCGATCATCCCGCGCAGGTCCAGCTGCACGATCTCCAGCGCCTTGCGGTCGGCCGCCAGATCTGCGATCGCGGCGACCATGGTTTCGGGTGTCGTGATGGTTTCCGGTGTCGTCATGGTCTCGGGTGTCGTCATGCTGCGGGTTGGCTGTACAGGCCGTGTCGTTGGATGTATGCCTCCACTTGATCGGGGACGAAGTAACGGATCGGCTGGCCGGCGGCGACGCGGTGGCGCAGCATCGTCGAGGAGATGCCGATCCGCGGCATCGAGAAGAACCGGGCTCGGTCTCCGCCGCGCAACTGGTCCAGCGCCTCCTCCACCGCGCCGCGTGGCGTACCGCGTCGCCTGGCGATCGCCACCGTCGAGAGGCCGAGCACACGCTCGGGTTCCTTCCATTCCGGCAGCCCGGCGGCGATGTCGCCACCGAGGATCAGCACCAGCTGGTCTTGGGGTGCCCGTTTCTTCAGCTCCACAAGGGTATCGACCGTGAAGGACGGGCCGTCGCGCTCAAGTTCCATGTCGGACACCTGGAACCGCTCGTCGCCGGCCACGGCCAGCCGGCACATCGCCAGCCGGTGCTCGGGACCGGGGTCCTGCTCGACGCGCTTGTGGGGCGGGATCCGTGCCGGGATCAGCAGCACCCGCTCGAGCGCCAGCTCCCGATGGGCCTCCTGAGCGCACACCAGATGCGCGAGATGGGGCGGATTGAAGGTCCCGCCGAGGATCCCTAGGCGCACAGGGCCGTCCGCCGCGTGGGCCGTGCGCCGCTCACCCGCGCGTGTGCCCGGCGCCCTGCACCAGGTACTTGACCGTGCACAGCTCGCGCAGCCCGATCGGACCGCGCGCGTGAAGCTTCTGCGTGGAATTGCCGATCTCGGCGCCCATCCCGAACTCGTATCCGTCGGTGAACCGCGTCGAGGCGTTGACGTACACGCACGCGGCGTCGACTCCGAGTTCGAACGCGCGCGCCGACTCCGTGCTGCCGGTGACGATCGCCTCGGAGTGGCCGCTGCCGTGGGCACTGACGTGCGTCAGCGCCTCGTCGACCGAGTCGACGACCGCGACGGCCATCTCCAGGGCCAGGTACTCGGTGTCCCAGTCTTCGGCGGTGGCGACGTCGATCGCAACGCCCGGCGCAGCCGCGCGAGCGGCCGCGTCACCGTGCAGGGTCACGCCCGCGGCGCTCAGCTCGCGCAGCACATCGGGCAGGAAGCGGTCGGCGACGTCGGCGTGCACGAGCAGCTTCTCGGCGGCGTTGCAGGTCCCGGGACGCTGCAGCTTGGCGTTGAGCACGATCGCCAGCGCGTCGTCGAGGTCGGCGCTGGCGTCGACGAACACGTGGTTGTTGCCCGAGGCGGCGTAGATCACCGGCACCGTCGCCACGCCCTTCAGCGCGGCCTTCAGGCCCTCGCCGCCGCGCGGGATGATCAGGTCCACGACTCCGGTCTGGGTGGCCAGCTCGGCCAGTTCCTCGCGCTCCCCGCCGGCCAGCAGCGACAACGCTGCGTCCGGCAGGCCGGCCTCGCTGGCCGCCCGGGCGGCGACGCTGGCCAGCACAGCGTTGCAGTGAAGCGCTGAGCTGGAGCCGCGCAGCACGACCGCGTTGCCCGATTTCAGGCACAGCGCGGCAGCGTCGATGGTGACGTTGGGACGCGCCTCATAGACGACGGCGATCACGCCGAGCGGCACGCGCACGCGCCGCAGCTGCAGCCCGTTGGGCAGCGTCGAGCCGTCGATCACCTCGCCGACGGGATCGGGCAGCGATGCGATCGTGCGCACCCCCCTCGCGATCGCGAGGATCCGCTGCTCGTCGAGCTCCAGGCGGTCCAGCAGCGCGTCGGAAAGGCCGTTGCGCTGGCCGGCTTCCAGGTCGCGGGCGTTGGCCTCAAGAATCTGCTCGGTGCTCTGCGTGAGCGCGTCGGCGATCGCCTGCAGCGCCGCGTTCTTGACCTCCGAGCCCAGCGTCGCCAGGGTGCGCGACGCCCGCTTAGCCGCGGCGCAGGTTTGCGAGATCGACAGCGCGGTGCTTGCCATGGTCTGGGTTAGGTTACCCCGCCGGGGTGCGACGGCCGCTCAGGCGAGCACGAAGTAATCGCGATGGATCGCTTCGTCGGTGGCGCGCGGCAGCAGCTCGCGGACGGCGGCGGACTGCAGGCCGCGGACCTGGCGCAGCTCGGCTGCCGAATAGTTGCTGATCCCCTTGCCGACGGCCTCGTCCGCATGGGCGATCTCAACCGCGTCGCCGGCCGCAAACGCGCCGCTCACCTCGACCACGCCGACCGGGAGCAGGCTGGTCCCGCCCTCCCGCAGGGCGCGAGCGGCGCCGGCGTCGACCAGCACCCGTCCCCGCGCCGGCTTGGCGTACTTCAGCCACAGCTTGAAGCTCGAGTAGCGGCCCTCACGCGCCGGGAACGACGTGCCCACCGCCTCGCCGGCCGCCGCGCGAGTGATCGTCCCGGGCGTCAGGCCACCGGCGATCACCGTTGGGATGCCGGCCGCGGTCGCCATTTCGGCGGCGACGACCTTGGAGCGCATCCCCCCCGAGCCCAGCGGCGAGGGCGCTGTCCCAATGTCCAGCTCTGAAAGCGCGGAGAAGTCGCGAACCTCCTGCACCAGGCGCGCGGCCGGGTCCGAGCGCGGGTCGGCGGTGAACACGCCGTCGGCGTCGGTCAGCAGCAGCAGCTGCTCAGCGCTCAGCAGGATCGCCACCTGGGCGGCCAGGAAGTCGTTGTTGCCGAAAGAGATCTCGTCGGTGGTGGTGGTGTCGTTCTCGTTGATCACCGGCACGACCCGCCACTCCAGCAGCTTGCGCAACGTCTGGCGGGCGTTGAGATAGTGCGTCCGGGCACTCATGTCGAAGAACGTCAGCAGCACCTGGGCGGTCGGTACCTGGCGCTCGCGCAGGAGCTCGTCATAGACCTGGTACAGCTTGCCCTGCCCGACAGCGCTGGCCGCCTGCAGCTCGTCGATCGCGCGCGGGCGCAGCGGCAACTCCATCACCCCCATCCCCCGCGCGATCGCCCCGCTGGTGACCACGATCACCGACCGGCCGGCGTGGTGAAGCGCCGCGACCTCGTCACAGACGCGCCCGAGCACGTCGGCGTGCACACGGCCGCGCTCGTCGGCGACGATGCTCGAGCCCAGTTTGACGACGACACACGTCACGGGGCTGAGCTTACGGCGGCGCGGCCGGCGGTAGAGGCCCGGAGCGAGGATTGCAGAGCGGGATCGGCTTGCCCGGGGCGAGCCCGCTCCGCTAGCCCCGTCTCGCGGGTGAAACTAGGAGACGCCCGGGTCCAGGTCGAACTCGACCCCGGCGAGCTCGACATCGTCCCCGGTCGCGAACCCCGCCGCCTCCAGCGCCCGCAGCACCCCGATGCCCTTCAGCCGGCGTTCGAGATGGGCCAGGGCCTCCTCGTTGTCGAGGTCATAGCGTGCCACCAGCCGCTCGATCCCGGAGCCCTCGACGGCGAAGCTGCTGTCCCCCGTGCGCCGGACCGTGAACGCTCGCGGAGCCGCCGGGCGAAACGTTCGGTGCTCGGCCAGCTCCCCCGGCGACTCCTCGCCCAGCTGCGCCAGCGCTGCCACGGACGGCGGCGGCGCATCCACCGGAACGCGCCGCACCAGCTCGGCCGCCAGCTCATCAAGCCCCAGATGGGTCGCCGAGGAGGTGACCAGCACCGGGGTATCAGACCCCGCCTGCGCCAGCCGCTCAGACCAGAATTGTCTCGCGGTGGCCGCGGTGTCGGTGTCGACGAGATCGGCCTTGGACAGGGCCAGCACCCTGGGCAATGAGGCCAGGCGCGGGTCGTGGGCGGCCAGTTCGCGCTCCACGGTCGCGTGGTTGACCTGCGGATCGGACCCGTCCAGCGGCGCCAGATCCAGGACGTGCACGAGCAGCCGCGTCCGCTCCACGTGCGCGAGGAACTCGTGGCCCAGCCCGGCGCCTTCGCTGGCGCCCTCGATCAGGCCCGGGATGTCGGCGATCACCAGCTGCCGGGTCTCGGTCTGAAGTGTCCCCAGGACCGGCGCGAGCGTCGTGAACGGATACCCGGCGACCTTGGGTTGCGCGCGGGTGATCCGCGCCAGCAGCGAGGACTTGCCGGCGTTGGGCAGCCCGATCAGCCCCACGTCGGCAAGCAGCTTGAGCTGCAGCGTCAGCCAGGTCTCGTCGCCGGGCAGACCGCGCTCGGCGAACCGCGGCGTCTGGTGGGTGGGGCCGGCGAAGCGCTTGTTGCCGCGGCCGCCCGGCCCTCCCCGCGCGATCACCGCGCGCTGGCCGGCCGTCACCATGTCATGACGGGTTCCATCGGACTCGACCAGCACCTCGGTCCCGGGAGGCACGCGCAGGTCGAGCCCGGAGCCGTCAGCGCCATGGCGCAGCGCGCCCTCCCCGTGGCCGCCACGGCCCGCCTTGAAGTGAGCGAGGCGGCGAAACGCCTCGAGGTCGCGCAACGAGTCGTCGCACACCAGCACGACGTCACCGCCGCGTCCCCCGTCGCCGCCGTCGGGGCCACCCCTGGGCACGTGGGCCTCGCGGCGAAAGCTGAGGCAGCCGTCGCCGCCGGCGCCGGCCTGAACGTGGATTCGAGCTCGATCGTGCATGCTGTGCAGACACTATGGCCGATCCGATTTTCCTCATCACCGGCGCGTCGTCGGGCATCGGGGCCGCCACCGCTCGCGCCGCCGCGCAGGCGGGCTACCGGGTGGCGCTCGCGGCGCGCTCCCTCGAGCGGCTCACCGTCCTGGCCGACGAGCTCGGCGGAACCGACCGGGCGCTGGCGATGCAATGCGACGTGACCGAGTTTGATCAGCAGGAGACGATGGTGAGGCGGACGCTGGAGCATTTCGGCGGCGGACTCGACGTAGTCTTCGCGAACGCCGGGTTCGGCGCCAAGCGCGGCTTCCTCAACGAGTCCCCCGAGCTCTGGCGCGCGATGGTCCTGACCAACGTGTACGGCGCCGCGCTCACGATCCGCGCCACGATCACTGCGCTCCGGGAGTCACGGGGCCACCTGCTGCTGACCGGCTCCGTGGCCGGCCGGCGCGCGCTGCCGGGCTCGCTGTACTCGGCGACCAAGTGGGCCGTGACGGGGCTGGCCGAGTCGGCCCGCCAGGAGCTCAACGGCTCCGGCGTACGGGTGACGCTGGTCGAGCCCGGGATGACCGACACGCCGTTCTTCACCAATCGTCCGCCCGATCCACTGCTTGCGCCGGACGTCGCCGGCGCGGTGATGTGGGCGGTCTCCCAGCCGCCGCACGTTGACGTCAACGAGATCCTGATCCGCCCGACGTCGCAGGACGGCTGATCGCCCCCCCGCGGCGGCCTCAGCCAGCCCCATAAGCTGTCGGCGCCAGCAGGTTCCATCAACGTCCGGGACGTCGCAGCGGTGTCGATCGTGCAGGAGTTCAGGAAGTTCATCTTGCGAGGAAACCTCGTTGAGCTGGCGGTGGCGTTCATCATCGGCGCACTGTTCGCCGCGCTGGTCAAGGCCTTCATCGCCGACCTGATCACCCCGATCATCGCCCTGATCGTCGGCCAGCCCAACTTCAGCGCCCTGAAGTTCACGATCAACTCGAGTCAGTTCATGTACGGCGACTTCCTTAACAACGTGATCACGTTTGTCGTCACGGCCGCGGTGATCTTCTTCTTCGTCGTCAAGCCCTACGACGTGATGCTCTCGCGTCGCGCCAAGGAGGATCCCGACAGCAAGGAGTGCCCGGAGTGCACGTCGGCGATCCCGATCAAGGCGCGTCGCTGCCCACAATGCACCGCCGAGCTGACCGGCGCCGCCTGACCGAGGACGCGCCCCGGCGGGTTTAGCCGACGGTCTGAGCCGCCGCCGGCGTCTCGCCGGGGACGACCGAGATCACGCGGCCACGGCGGCCACGGCTGAACTCGACCAGGCCGGCGGACTTGGCGAAGATCGTGTCGTCGCGGCCGATGCCGACGCCGACGCCGGGCTTGAAGACCGTGCCGCGCTGGCGCACGATGATCTCGCCGCCGGTGACGGTCTGACCGGCGAAGACCTTCACGCCCAGGCGCTGCGCGTTGGAGTCGCGTCCGTTGCGGCTGGAGCCCAGTCCCTTCTTATGCGCCATTGCTCATCTCCGTGACCTCGATCCGTGTCAGTTCCTGGCGGTGGCCCTGGGTGCGCTTGTAGCCCTGCTTGGGCTTGTACTTGAAGACGCGGATCTTCTTGCCGCGCTCGTGGCTCAGCACCTTGGCCGCCACCGTGACCTTCCCCAGCCCGTCGCGATCGAAGACGGTGTCCGAGGAGCGAAAGAGCATGGGCTGGAGGGCCACCGTGGCCCCCTCGGCCTCGGGCAGGCGCTCGACGAGCAGGGTCTGCCCCTTCTCGACGCGGTACTGCTTACCGCCGGTCTTGATGATCGCGTACATGGTTCAGG
>JBPCPC010000031.1:0-12221 GCA_050999585.1 Solirubrobacteraceae bacterium
GGTGGGGGGGGGGGTCGTGATCGATCACCTGCTCCCGGCGCAGGTGGCGGTAGGACGAACGCAGGCAGGTGATCTTGCGCTGCAGCGTGGCCGGGGCCACCGGAGGCCGGCCGTCCAGGCCGGCAGCCACCTCGGACACGAACGCCGCCAGGTCGGCCGGGGCGACCTGCAGCGGATCGCGCCCGCGCCGCCCGAGGAACGCGCCGTACTGCTGCAGGTCGGAGCGGTAGGCCTCGAGCGTGTTGCGTGACAGTCCCCGCTCCAGCTCCAGCGCGGCGAGGAACTCGAGCGTCAGGTCGGTGAGCCGTCGCTGCGCGGCCGGGACGTCGGCGATCGCCATCGCCGGTCGTATTCGTGCTGGCCGCCGGTGCTCCTGCGGCTGCCAGCGCCCGTGCATGGCGCGCTGGGGAGCTCAGGCGGCGCCGGGTGGGCGCAGGTCGCCGCGCTCCCGGGCGCGGGACAGCCACAACAACGCGATCAGCGACTTGGCGTCCTCGCACTGCGCGATCGCACCGTCGAGGTCGCCCAGCGGCCAGCGGACGATCTCGATCCGCTCGTTCTCCTCGGCCGCGGCGGTCGCGTTCGCGGTCGCCGGCGAGAGCCCCTGCGCCAGGTAACACGTCATCCGCTCGTCGCTGAAGCCGGCGCTGCTGTAGAACGCCTTCAGCTCAGACCAGCGGTCGGCCCGCATGCCGATCTCCTCGGCCAGCTCGCGCTGGGCCGCCGCCAGCGGCGCCTCGCCATCCACGTCGAGCTTGCCGGCGGGGATCTCCAGGGAGTCGGTCAGACCCACGACCTCGCGAGGCTGGCGGGTCAGCCACACGTGCTCGTCGTCCACGGCCAACATCGCGACCGCCCCGGGATGTGAGACCTTTTCGCGAGTGACCACCTGTCCGTCGGCGTGGCGGAGGCGCTCGATCGAGACGGTGATGATCTTCCCGCTCCAGATCGTCTCGGAGTCGATCGACTCATACCCGCTCATCCGCGCAGCTCCACCGCGGCCTCGTCGACGAGCGCAACCGCCAGCTCCAGCAGGTCCTCCAGCGACCGCGCGCTGATCCGCTCGCCCGGTTCGTGGTTGCGCTCGGTCCCGTCGGCCAGGCAGGTGCAGGGCAGGCCGGCGGCGTGGAACGAGTTGCCGTCCGAAGCGCCGCCGGAGACGATCTGATGGGGCTCATAGCCACACGCGCGCAGCGCGCGCTCGGCGGCCACCAGCTGCGAGGCACGCGGCTTGGTCCGGTAGCCGTGGAACATCTGCTCGACCTTCAGATCGAGATCGCACTCGCCGGCGTCGGCGGCGTCCTGGAGATGGTCGACGGTCTCGGTCGTGACCGCGGCGGCCCGCTGCTCGTCGAGGCTGCGGACCTCGGCCACGATCCGGCAGTGCTCGGGGATCACGTTGATCGCCGAGCCGCCCTCGATCATCCCCACGTTGGCGGTTGTCTCGTCGTCGAGGCGACCGAGCGCCATCGCCGCGATCGCGTTCGCGGCCGCCACCACCGCGCTGCGACCCAGCTCGGGCCGCACGCCGGCGTGGGCGGCCCGGCCGTGCAGCTCGGCAATGATTCGGTAGTGGTGCGGGGAGGCGACGACCACGTCGCCGATCGGCGCGGCGTGATCGAACACGTACCCGAAGGCGCTGTGCAGCTGGGTGACGTCGAACTCACGGGAGCCGCGCAGCGAGACCTCCTCGCACACCGTGAACAGGATCTCGATCCCAATCGGCGGCGGGCCGCCGCCGTTGGTGAACCGCCGCGCGAGCTCCAGGATCGTCGCCACGGCGGACTTGTTGTCGGCGCCGAGGATGCCCTCGTTGGCGTTGCTCCAGTAGCCGTCGACGAGCACCGGCTCGATCGGCGCCGCCAGCGGCACGGTGTCGAGATGCGCGCACAGCAGCACGCTCTCCGGCGACCTCCCGCGGATCCGCGCGAGCAGGTTGCCGGCGTCAGAGCCGGCCGCGGGTCCGCGGTCATCCTCGGTCACCTCCAGGCCCATGCCGGCCAGCTGGACCGTGACCCAGTCGGCGCACGCGCGCTCGCGTCCGGACGGACTCTCGATCCGGCACAGATCGGCGAACGTCTCGTGCAGACGCTCGCGCTCGACGTCGCTGGTCCGCCTCACGCGCGCCGGACGATTGCGATCCGCTTCACGAAGCGGTGGCGCGCGAGACGCTGATCTCTCGCTCGCTGCCGGCGGCCCCGCTCGCGCGGCCGGCCCCGGTCAGCTCTGAGCGCGCCAGGGCGGCGCCCACGAACTCGAGGAACAGCGGCGCGGGCCGCTCCGGGCGTGACTTGAACTCGGGGTGATACTGCGAGGCCACGTAGAACGGATGCTGATCGCGGGCCAGCTCGATCGCCTCGACCAGTCGGTCGTCCGGCGAGGTGCCCGAGCAGATCAGACCGGCGCTCTCCAGCCGGCGCTTGAGGTGATTGTTGACCTCGTAACGGTGGCGGTGGCGCTCGTAGACGACCGCCTCGCCGTAGAGCTCGCGGATTCGGGTGCCGTCGTGCAGCTTGACCGGGTCGGCGCCGAGGCGCATCGTCCCTCCCATGTCGGCGATCTCCTTCTGCTCGGGGAGCAGGTCGATCACCGGGAACGGTGTTTCGAGGTCCATCTCGGTCGAGTTGGCTCCCTCCATGCCGGCCACGTGGCGCGCAAACTCGCTCACCGCAACGTGCATACCCAGGCAGATCCCGAGGTATGGGATCTGCGCCTCGCGGGCGATCTGCGCGGCGCGGATCTTGCCCTCCCAGCCGCGACCGCCGAAGCCTCCGGGGATCAGGATCCCGTCGGCGCAGCGCAGCCGCTCGGTCACCTCGGGATCGCCGACCGCTTCGGAATCGACCCAGTCGACCGTGACCTTGCCGCCGTGGTGCACCCCGGCGTGTCGCAGCGCCTCGACCACCGACAGGTAGGCGTCCTCGAGCTTCACGTACTTGCCGACGAGCGCGATCGTGACCGGACGGTGGGCCTCCCGGGCGCGGCGGGTGATCGCGTCCCATTCGCTGAGATCGGGCTCGCCCACGTCGAGGCCGAAGTGCTCGCGCAGGATGAAGTCATCGACGCCCTGGCCGTGGAACGCGAGCGGCACGCGGTAGATGTCGTCGACGTCATAACCAGACACCACCGCCTCGATCGGCAGGCTGGCAAACAGTGCGATCTTGCCGCGGATCTCGGCCGAGAGCTCGGACTCAGAGCGGCACACGACCATGTCGGGAGCGATGCCGATGCGCCGCAGCTCGTTGACGGAGTGCTGCGTCGGCTTGGTCTTCAGCTCGCCGGCATGGCCGATGTAGGGCACCAGCGTCAGGTGGATGAACATGCAGCGCCGGCGCCCGACCTCGACGGGGAACTGCCGGATCGACTCCAGGAACGGCAGCGACTCGATGTCGCCCACCGTACCGCCGATCTCGGTGACGACGAAGTCGACCTCTGAGGAGTCGGCCATCAGCTTGATCCGCTGCTTGATCTCGTTGGTGATGTGGGGCACGACCTGCACGGTGGCGCCGAGGTAGTCGCCTCGACGCTCGCGCCGGATCACCGTGTTGTAGATCCCGCCCGCGGTCACATTCGACGCCCGGCTGGTGTTGGCGTCGGTGAAGCGCTCGTAATGCCCCAGGTCCAGATCGGTCTCGGCGCCGTCCTCAGTGACGAACACCTCGCCGTGCTGATACGGCGACATCGTGCCCGGATCGACGTTGATGTACGGATCGAACTTCTGCAGCTGGACGTCGAGCCCCCGCGCCACCAGCAGCCGCCCGATCGATGCGGCAGCGATGCCCTTGCCCAGTGAGGACACGACCCCGCCGGTGATGAAGATGAACCGCGTTTCGCCCAGTGCCATTCGCGGTTCCTGAGTCTAGACGTCGCTTCGGCGGTTTCCCGGACGCCGGCGCGGCTGTCCGCAAACTGCGGCCAGCGAGTGACCGAGGCAGTGCATCAGGCCGCTCGCAGCAGCTCGCGCGCGTGCTCGGCGGCCGCCGAGTCCTGCTCGGAGGCGCCGAGCATCCGCACCAGCTCGCCGATGACCGCGTCTCCGTCCAGCGCGGTCACGGTCGTCGTCGCCGGCGTGACCGTGGCGTCCTTGGCGATCGTGAAATGGCGGTCGGCGAGCGCCGCCACCTGAGGCAGATGGGTGATGCACAGAATTTGACGCCCGCCCTCCCTCCCCCGGCCACCGCTGGCCAGCGAGCGCAGATGGGCTCCGACCGCGCGGGCCGTATGGCCGCCGATCCCGGCGTCGATCTCGTCAAAGACGAGCATCGGGTCGGCCTGCCCGGCGGCACTCCGGGCGCCGTGGGCGACGCTCAGCAGCGCCAGCATCACGCGCGAGAGCTCGCCGCCGGAAGCGACCTCGCGCAGCGGGGCCAGGGTAGCTTCGCCGTTGGGGGCGATCAGCATCTCGATCGCGTCCGCGCCACGGGGACCGCAGCCGTCGGCGCGCGCGGACAGCTCGATCTCATACCGCGCCTGCGCCATCGCCAGCTCGGCGAGGCGCTCGCTCACCGCCCCGGCCAGCCGCGGGGCCGCCTTGCGGCGCGCCTTCCCCAGCCGCAGGGCGAGGCGCTCGAGCTCGGTCCGCGCTCCCGCGAGCTCTGCCCCGGTCCGCTCAAGCGCGGAGTCGGCGTCGGCCAGCTCGTCGCGGCGGGCCCGGCAGCGTTGCGCGTGCGCCAGCACGTCGGCGATCGAGCCGCCGTGCTTGCGCTCCAGCCGTGCCAGCAGCGCGAGCCGCTCCTCCACCTGCTCCAGGCGGTCCCGCCCGCCCGCCGCATCGCCACCGTCGCCGTCGCCGTCGATGCCGAGCAGATAGGCGCGCAGCTCGGCGCCCACGTCCTGGCTCTCGTACTGCAGCGCCGCCAGGCGCGTCGCCAGCTCGCGCAGCTCGGGATCGATGCTCGCCGCCCCCTCAAGCTGCTGGGCGGCCCGGGCAAGCAGCTCGGCGGCGCCGGCGCCCGCCTCGGGGGCGATCGTCTCGGCGGCCTGCGCGGCGGCGCTGACCAGCTCCTCCTGATGGCGCAGGCGGTCGCGATCCACCGCCAGCTCGTCGGACTCACCCTCCCGCGGCTGCGCCGCCTCGATCTCGTCCAGCTCGAAGCTCAGCAGGTCCAGCTCACGATCGCGCGCACCGGCCAGCTCGCGCAGCTCCGCCGCGCGGCGCTCGCACTCGCGCACGCGCTCGTAGGCGTCGTGCACGCCGGCGCGCAACACCCGCTGATCGGCGCCGCAATAGGTGTCAAGCAGCTCCAGCTGCGCGGTGGAGAGCATCAGCTTGCGGTGCTCGTGCTGGCCGTAGAACGACAGCAGCCGGGCACCGAGCTCCTGCAGATCGGCCAGCGTGGCCGACCGACCGCAGACATACGCGCGCGTGCGTCCATCGGGCCATACGCGCCGGGCCAGGACGATCTCCTCGGCGCCGGTGGGCACCCGTTCGTCGCCGGCCAGCGCCGGCGGCAGCGCGAACACGCCCTCAACGTAGGCCTCGGGCGCATCGGGCCGCACGATCCCGCGCCGGGCGCGGCCGCCGAGCAGCAGATCGAGCGCGTGGGCGAGCAGGGTCTTGCCGGCGCCGGTCTCACCGGTGAGCACGTTGAGACCCGGCGCTAGGCGCAGCTCGGCGCGCTCCATCAACAGCAGGTTCTCGACCCGGAGCTCGTACAGCATGTCTTCGGTGTACCAGTCCCCCCCGACGGACCCGCTCGGGTCCGCAGTCCCGCCCTCAAGAGCACCGCCTACCGCTGCGCAAACGCTGAGGACGGCCCACGGGTTGGCAAGCAGCGATAACTCCCGAGGCAGCGATGCTCCGTCGATGGCGGCTACTGCACGCCCAGGACCGAGCGGGACGGTGCGGCACCCCGCTACGCCAGGGGGTACGTCAAGTGAGCGACCGTATAGCGCACCCCAGATCACACACCCCCCGGTTTGCGCGGCGCTGGAACCGGATGCTTGGGTCATCACGTTCAGACAACGACGTCGCTCTGCGCGACACTCACCCGATCACACCTACACCGGCCGAGATGGAATCAACCACTAGAGCGGGGTGGCCAGGCGTCCGAACTTCTTGCGCAACCGCTGGTAGAACGTCGTGCCCGGCACCTGGGCCAGCAGCGCCTGATCGATCGACAGGCGAGCATGGAGACGCTCGCCGGCGGCCAGGACGCCGACGGGCCGCCCGTCGATGGTCACGTCGACCGGCTCCTCCCGGGAACGATTGTCGACCGACACCCGGTCGCCGGGAGCGACCACGAGCGTGCGTGCGGTCAGCGAATGAGGCGCGATGAACGACACCACGATGCCCTGCACCCCCCACGCCATCACCGGCCCGCCGTTGGCGAGGTTGTAGCCGGTCGAGCCGGCCGGAGTCGCGACCACGAGGCCGTCGCAGCGCACGCGCCCGACCTCGTCGCCCCCGACCCCGTACTCCAGGTCAGCGACCCGGTTGCCCTGCTGGCGCTGGATCGAGACGTCGTTGATCGCCAGCCACTGCCCGTCGCCCACGCGCAACTCGATCCCCGGAAGCGACATCACCTCGAAGTCGCCGGCCAGCGCCCTGACCGATCCCGCCCAGGCATCCTCGCGGTCGACGGTCGCCAGGAAGCCCATCTCCCCGAAGTTGATCGCGAACACCGGCACCCCGCTGCCGGCGTAGGCCCGCAGCGCGCCGAGGATCGTGCCGTCGCCGCCGAGCGCGAAGCAGAGATCGACGTCGTGGCGCAGCGGCGCGTCGCGGCGCACCAGCGGATCGTCGGGCAGCTCGTGCTTGGCGGTCTCCTCGGCGTTGAAGCTCAGCTCCACCCCGGCGGCGCGGGCGAGGTCAAACAGGGCGGCGAGCGCGGGCGCGCTCTCCGCCGGGCGCCGGTGGGTGACCACGGTGGCGACGCGAACCGGCCTCACGGCTCCACTTTCCGCGCCGCGCCCGGCACGTCGTCGGTTCCGCCGCGGGCCCGCTCGGCCAGCCAGGCGAAACTCTCCAGGTTGCCCTTCGGGCCGGGCAACCCCGAGCTGGCGAAACCGAGCAGCGACGCCCCGTGCTCGCGGGCGGCCTCGCCGACGCCGATCAGCGCACCGCGCCGCAGCGCAGGATCGCGGACCACCCCGCCCTTGCCCACCCCGGCCCGGCCGACCTCGAAATGCGGCTTGACCCGGGCCAGGCAGTCAAAGCGCGGCGCGGCGCAGGCCAGCGCGGCCCCGAGGACCTTGCTCACCGAGATGAACGACACGTCGATCACGATCAGGTCGGGGGCATACGGCAGCTGCTCCGGATCCAGCTGCCGGGCATTGTGGCGCTCGATCACGGTGACCCGCGGATCAGAGCGCAGCCGCCAGTCCAGCGCCCCGTAGGCGACGTCGACCGCGATCACATGCTCGGCGCCGCGCTGCAGCAGGCAGTCGCTGAAGCCGCCGGTCGAGGCGCCGACGTCCAGCGCCCGCCGCCGGGCCACGTCGATCCCGAGCGTGTCCAGCGCGTTGGCGAGTTTGATCCCGCCGCGGGACACGAACTGGGGCGCGTCAAGCAGCTCCAGCTGCACGTCCTCGGGCACCATCTGGCCGGGCTTTTCGGCACGGCGGCGGTCGGGCAACAGCATCACCTCGCCGGCGAGCACCGACGCCGCCGCCCGCGTGCGCGAGGGGAACATCCCCCGTTCAGACAGCAGATGGTCAAGCCGGACGCGCCGCATTTCAGGGCGAAACGGTACGTGATCGCCGTCGCAGCAGCCACGCGCGGGGCTCGCGAGCAGCGGTGGGAGCCCTATTTGCGGTGCTCGGTCACCGAGCCGCGCCCCCGAGCCACGCCCGTCCGCCGGCAACAGTCCGTCCGCTGACGACCAACGCCCGCGCCCCGACCACTGAAACCCAAAAGCCAATCAGCTGGCGACGTGGCTGCGCTCGGCCACCGCAGCCAGCACCCGGTCAGCGATCCGCTCGCCGGTGTATCCGACCTCTTGGTGCAGCAGGTCGGGAGCGCCGTGGGTGACGTAGCGGTCGGGCAGGCCCACCCGGAGAATCCGGGGCGCGATCCCGGCGTCTGAGAGCGTCTCCCAGACGGCCGAGCCGAAGCCCCCGGCGAGTACGCCCTCCTCGATCGTCACCAGCAGCTCGTGCTCGGCGGCGAGCTGCGCGGCCAGTCCGGCGTCGATCGGCTTGGCGAAGCGGGCGTCGGCGACGGTCACCGAGAGTCCGTGACCGGCGAGGATGTCGGCGGCCTGCAGCGCCTTGCCGACGCCGGTTCCGTAGCCCAGCAGCGCCACGCGCGAGCCGTCGCCGCCGCCGCCCGCCGAGGCCTCACGCAGGATCTCGCCGGTGCCGATCTCCAGTGTCCGGGGCACCGTCGGCAAGGGCACGCCGACGCCGTTCCCGCGCGGGTAGCGCAGCGCGATCGGTCCGTGGTCATAGGCCAGTGCGGTGTGCAGCATGTGCACGAGCATTGCCTCATCTCGCGGCGCCATCAACACGATGTTGGGCAGCGGGCGCAGGTAGGCGATGTCAAACACGCCGTGATGGGTCGGCCCGTCGTCGCCGACCAGGCCGGCGCGGTCCATCGCGAACACCACGTTGAGCTTTTGCAGACACACGTCATGCACGATCTGGTCAAACGCCCGCTGCAGGAACGTCGAGTAGATCGCCGCGACGGGCTTGGCACCCTGCAGCGCCAGGCCGGCGGCGAACAGGATCGCCTGCTGCTCGGCGATCCCGACGTCGTAATAGCGGTCGGGGAGCTCGCGCTGCAGGATGTTCAGCCCGGTGCCGGAGTTCATCGCCGCGGTGATGCCGATCACGCGGTCGTCACGGCGGGCCTCGGCCACGAGGGCTTCGCCGAACACCTGCGTGTAGGCCGGCGCAGCCGGCTTGGCGGGGCGACGGCCCGTGTTCTGCGGAGCGAGCGTGGCGGGCGCGGGGGCGGTGTTTGGGATGGGGGCGGGCATCCCATTTTGAATCGATTTGGGCTTCGCCGCGTGCCACTTCTCCATGCCCTCCAGGCCGCCGTCCTCAGCGGGCGCGAAGCCCTTGCCCTTGACCGTCGCGCAGTGCACGACCACGGGCCGTTCGGCGGCCAGCGCTTCCCGCAGCGCGCGGCGCAGCGCCCGGATGTCGTGTCCGTCAATCACGCCCATGTAGGCCCAATCGAGTTCCTCCCACCACAGTCCCGGCGCCCAGAACGCCTTCAGCGACTCCTTGAAGTGCGGGCCGTAGCGCTCAAACGCGTTGCCGATCGGGGCGGGCAGCTTGGTCAGCCCGCCTTCGACGCCCTCGCGGGCATGCCAAAGCCTGGGGGCCAGGCGCACGCGGTTGAAGTACCGCGACATCGCACCGACGTTGGGAGCAATCGACATGCCGTTGTCGTTGAGCACCACCACGATCGGCGTCCCCTCGCCGCCGGCCTGATGCACCGCCTCGAAGGCGACGCCGCCGGTGAGCGCGCCGTCACCGGCGACCGCGACGACGTGACCGTCCTCACCGTGACCGCGGCGCATGCCCTCCTTGATGCCGACGGCGTAGCCGATCGCGGTCGAGGCGTGGCCGGCGCCCATGACGTCGTGCTCGGACTCCTCGATCGAGCAGAACGGCGCTAGCCCGTGATATTGGCGGATCGTGTCCAGACGGTCGCCGCGACCAGTGAGGATCTTGTGGGGATAGGCCTGGTGACCGACGTCCCAGAGGATCTTGTCCCGGGGGGAATCGAGCAGCGAGTGCAGCGCCACCGCGATCTCGCACGCGCCGAGGTTGGCGCCGAAGTGGCCGCCGATTTCTCCGACGGTGTCGATGATGTGCTCGCGGACCTCCTGAGCCACCCGCTGCAGTTGCTCGTCGGTGAGGCTGTGCAGGTCCTGCGGTTGCTTGATGTCTGACAGGAGGTTTTGCATCTAGTAGCTCCGGGTGGCGATGAAGTCGGTAATCCGCTCGAGCTCGCCGGTCGCGGCCGGCAGCGCGCCGGCGAGCGCCGCGCGGGCCCGCTCGTGGGACTCGTCGGCCAGCTTGCGGGCGCCGTCGAGACCGAACTCGGTCACGTAGGTTCGCTTGCCCAGACGAACGTCCGCGCCCTGCTGCTTGCCGAGCGTGTCCTCAGAACCGGTCACGTCGAGGATGTCGTCGACGATCTGGAAGAGAACGCCCAACTCGCCGGCAAAGGCGCGGAACGAAGTGATTGTCTGCGCTTCATTGTTCCCACCATGGAGCAACAGCACGCATTCCACGCTTGAGCCGATCAGCCGGCCCGTCTTGAGCTCGTGCAGCCGTCGTAGTCCAGCGGCTCCGTCCGGCGCCGTCTGCGCGACGTCGAGGAACTGCCCGCCGACCATCCCCTGCACGCTGGTGGCCCCGGCCAGCTGCGCGGCCGCCGCCAGTACATCGGCGGCCTCGCCGGACTGGTCGGTCAGCAAGAGCTTGAACGCCTCGGCATAGAGCGCGTCGCCGGCCAGGATCGCGACGTCCTCGCCGAACGCCTTGTGGCAGGTGAGCCGGCCGCGCCGCAGGTCATCGTCATCCATCGCCGGAAGGTCGTCGTGGATCAGCGAGTAGGTGTGGATCAGCTCGAGCGCTGCCGCCAGCGGCAGCACCGAGGCCCGCTCGCGGCCCAGCGCCTCGGCGGTGGCCAGCGCCAGCACGGGGCGAATTCGCTTGCCGCCGGCCGGCAGCGGATAGCGCATCGCCTCCTCCAAGCCGGCGGTGGCGTGCTCGGTCGAGAAGCGCAGCGACTCCAGATAGGCGTCCACCTCGGCGCTCAGATGCTCCGGATACGCCGATCGCAGCGTGGGCGAGGTGGTCAAGGTGACCTAGGCTGCGGGCAGCGGGAGCTGCCCCGGCAGGTCGGGCAGCGGCTCGAGCGCTGCGCGGGCCCGCTGATCAACCTGGGCTGAGGCCTCCGAGGCCAGCCGCGCGCACTCCTCGACCGCCGCCAGGGTGGCGTCGGGCTCGAGCTCGCCGGCACGCAGCAGATCTGCGATCTGATGCAGGCGAGCGCTCAACTCGATCAGGGACTCGGTCACCCGGGTAAGACTATCGACCCGTCGAGGCGGCCTTCGCCGACGCTCAGCGCTAGCCGTCGAGCGCGGCGTTGACGAGCGCGTCCGCGCGCGCGTTCTGGGCCCGCGGGACGTTGCGAATCCCCCAGTGCTGAAAGCCGGCCAGCGCCGCCAGGGCCTGCCCGTGAAGCGGCTTCATCGCGGCGTGCTTGACCTTGTAGGCGCCGGTCAGCTGACGGGCGACCAACTCGGAGTCGTTGATCAATTCCAACTCCGCTGCCCCGAGCGCGGCCGCGCGCTCGATCCCGCGCAGCAGCGCTCGGTACTCGGCGACATTGTTGGTGGCGACACCGATCCGCTCGGCGACCTCGTCGAGCACTTCGCCGTCCGGCGTCGAGACGACCACCCCGATCGCCGCCGGACCGGGATTGCCGCGCGCGCCGCCGTCGACGTGGACGATCAGCTTGGCCGGGGAGATCAATCGCTTGCGAGCTCGGGGAGCTCACCCGGCACGCGGGGTCGGCGGCGATCGCGCACCTCGCGCTTGCCGCCCCCCGTGGAGCCGGTCTCGCGGCGCGAGGATTTTCGGCGATCGCCGATGACCGCCACGTTGGGGTCGTCGCAGTAGTAGTCGGTGAGCTTACCGAGCAGGTCGTCGGCGAGTACCTCGGGCACAACGCAATAGATCACCGCGCTCATCCTATTCAACGGGCCCCCGTCGCGGCTATCGAACGTCCGTCTAGAGGTCAGGCGCTCAGCGCCACGCGGCCGCGATCGTCGGCCGACGCGTTGATCTGGCGCTCGAGCACGCTCAGCTCGTCGAGTTCGTAGCCCTGCCCCGCCGAGCGGACGCTGGGAACCTCGTCAGACAGGTCGACCTCGTACCGGTACCAACACAGCTCCCAGGCGATCACCACGTTGACAATGCTGGCCACGGGATCGGAGGGGTGCACCGACACGTCGGGCAGACCGAGCGAGCGGGCGATGCCCGCAACCCGGCGGGGATGCTCTGAGTCGTTGAACAGGGACACCGCCGAGGAGATCCGATGCTCGATGCTGGTCGGCACCGCGCGGACGTGCCGCGGCTCCCGACCCGCCGGGCGCTCGCGGTCAGCTGCGGTCCGCTCCCGGTCAGCCGCGGCCCGCGCCCGGCGCTGCGCGCGACGTTCCGTGGGGACCTGACGCTCGGGGGGGCGCGGGGGCGGATCCGGCCAGGCGGGCGCCGCGGGCTGCTCGGGGGAGAGCTCCGGCAGGGCATCCGTC
>JBPCPC010000095.1:0-26243 GCA_050999585.1 Solirubrobacteraceae bacterium
TGGCGGTGGCGGGCGAGGCGGTGCCGGCGACCGCGGCCAGCGCCTCGGGCGAGCTGCGCTGCGGCAGCGCTTCGCCGGCCGCGCCGAGCACAGCGATCGGGGCGCCGACGGGCACGCTCGCGCCCTCGCCGACGAGCAGGCTCAGCATTGTCCCGGGTGAGTCGGCCTCGTAGCTGACGACGGCCTTGTCGGTCTCGACATCGACCAGCGGCTGGCCCGCCTGGACCTCCTGGCCCTCGACGACGAGCCATTTCAGGATCGTGCCCTCCTCCATCGAATCCGACAGCCGGGGCATTGTCAACTCGCGCGCCACGTCGCCTCCCAGACGAAGAAGACTGCAAACGTTTGCGATACGATCCTAACACTAACCTGGAAGGCGAGGAGGAGGCGGCGGTGGCCAACGTTGAGAGCGCGCAGCAGACCGGGTCGGCGACTGTCTTTGAGGACGCCTATGGCCGGATGCTGCTGATCCGGTTGTTCGAGACCTCGATGCACCGGTTGTTCCTGGAAGGCGAGGTGCACGGCACGACGCATCTCTACGCCGGCCAGGAGGCAGTGGCGGTCGGAACCTGCCTCGCGCTGGAGCCCGATGACTACGTCACCGGGACCTATCGCGGACACGGGCACGCATTGGCCAAGGGCACCGCTCCAGCCGCGCTGCTGGCCGAGATGCTCGGGCGCGCCAGCGGCGTGTGCGGCGGTCGAGCCGGGTCGATGAACGTGATCGACATCGAGCACGGCCTGGTCGGCTGCTACGGCATCGTCGGCGGCTCGATTGCCGCTGCGCTCGGCGCGGCGCTCTCGGCCCAGCGCCAGGGGCGGGTGTCGGTGGCCTTCTTCGGCGATGGCGCCACCAACCAGGGCTACTTCCACGAGTGTCTGAACATGGCCAAGGTCACCAACCTGCCGCTGGTCTTCCTGTGTGAGAACAACTTCTACGCCGAGTTCACGCCGCTGGCCGCGGCGACCGCCGGCGCCGACATCGCCGCCCGGGCCCGCGCCTACGACGTCCCGTCGGCCGTCGTTGACGGCAACGACCTGTGGGCCGTGCACGCCGCCGCCGCGGAGGCGGTTAAGCGCGCCCGGGGCGGAGGTGGCCCGACGCTGTTGGAGTGCCAGACCTACCGTCATTACGGGCATTCCAAGAGCGATCCGGCGCCCTACCGGCCCAAGGACGAGCTCGAGCAATGGCTCGAGCGCGATCCGCTCAAGCTGACGCGGTCGCGCCTGCTCGAGGACGGCAGCAGCGAGGAGCGGATCGCGGCCGTTGAGGCGGAGATCAACACGCTGATGGAGGACGCGGTCCAGGCGGCCAGGGACGCGCCGTATCCCGACCCCGTGACCGACGCGGCGACGGAGTTCAGCCCATGAGCACGCTCGAGTTCCGCACCGCGATCCGGGATGCGATCGCCGAGGAGCTGGACCGCGATCCGTCGGTGATCTTCTTCGGCGAGGACGTGGCCGTCGCCGGCGGGGTGTTCAAGGCCACGCCCGGGCTGGCCGAGCGTTTCGGTCCCGAGCGCGTGTTCGACACGCCGATCTCCGAGCTCGCGCTGGCCGGGATGGCCTACGGGGCGGCGGTCACTGGACTGCGTCCGGTGTTCGAGATCATGTTCGGAGACTTCATGGCGCTGCCGATGGACAGCCTCGTCAATCAGGCGGCGAAGTTCTGGTACATCTCCAACGAGCAGGGCACCGTGCCGCTGGTGGTGCGCTCGGCCGTGGGCGGCGGCGGTCGCTTCGGAGCGATCCACTCCCAGACGCACGGGACCTGGTATCAGGGCGTCCCCGGCCTGAAGATCGTGTTCCCGTCGTCCCCGGCGGAGGCCAAGGGCCTGCTCAAGGCCTCGATCCGCGACGACAACCCGGTCGTGTTCCTCGAGCACAAGCGGCTGTACTCGGTCAAGGGTCCCGCCCCCGCGGGACCCGAGCAGGAGGTGATCCCGCTGGGGCGGGCCGGTACGCCCCGGCACGGCGACGACCTGACGATCGTCTCGATCGGGAAGTCGGTGCGCGACGCGCTGGCCGCTGCGGAGGCGCTGCAGGCCGACGGCGTCTCGGTCGAGGTCGTCGATCTACGCTCGCTGCGGCCGCTGGACGTCGACACAGTGCTCGAGTCCGTCAGCCGCACCCACCGCCTGCTGGCGGTCGAGGAGGGCCCGATGACCGGCGGCTGGGCGGCGGGGCTGGTCGGCGCGGTGGCGGCGCAGGGCCTGCACGACCTCGACGACGCCTGGATCATCGCCACCGACGAGACCCCGATTCCATATAGCCCGACCCTGGAGGACGCGTTCATGCCCGACGCCGACTCGATCCTGGCCAGCGTCCGCTCGCGGGCCGGGGTGGCCGTCAGCTGATGGCGCTGGTCACCGAGTCAGCGCTCGTCCAGACCGTCCCGCGTGGCCTCTACATCGACGGCGACTGGCTGCAGACGCCCGACACGCTGGCGGTGGAGGACCCGTCGACGGGCGAGGTGCTGGCCGAGGTCGCCGACGCGACCGAGCAGGACGCGCTCGCGGCGCTCGAGGCCGCACACCGGGCGCAGCGTGGCTGGGCGGCGGTTCCCGCCCGCGAGCGGGGCGAGATCCTGCGCCGGGCCTATGAGGAGATCGTCGCTCGCCAGGACGAGCTCGCGCTGCTGATGACATTGGAGATGGGCAAGCCGCTGGCGGAGTCACGGGGCGAGATCGCGTACGCGGCGGAGTTCTTTCGCTGGTTTGCGGAAGAGGCGGTGCGGATCGACGGCCGCTATGCCGACGCGCCCAACCGCGCCTCGCGCCTGCTGGTGATGAAGCAGCCGGTGGGGCCGTGCCTGCTGATCACGCCGTGGAACTTCCCGCTCGCGATGGGCACGCGCAAGATCGGGCCGGCGATCGCCGCCGGCTGCACGATGGTCGTCAAGCCGGCCAAGCAGACGCCGCTGTCGATGCTGGCCCTGGCCGAGGTCCTGGAGCGCGCCGGCCTGCCCGCCGGCGTGCTCAACGTGATCACCAGCTCATCGGCCGGCCGCGTGATGGGGCCGCTGATCGCCGATCCGCGCGCCCGCAAGCTGTCGTTCACCGGCTCCACCGAGGTCGGGCGCACGCTCGTCGAACAGTCCGCGCGGCAACTGCTGCGGGTGTCGATGGAACTCGGCGGCAACGCTCCGTTCATCGTGTTCGAGGATGCCGACGTCGACGAGGCCGTGGCGGGGGCGCTGCTGGCCAAGATGCGCAACGGCGGCGAGGCCTGCACGGCGGCCAACCGCTTCTACGTCCACGAGCGCCTGCTGCCGGAGTTCGCCACCCGGCTGGCGGATCGGATGCAGGCGATGAAGGTCGGCCGGGGGACCGAGCCCGGCATCGAGGTCGGACCGTTGATCGACGCCGTTGAGCGCGACAAGGTGGGTGCGATGGTCAGCGAAGCCCTGGCCCAGGGAGGTAGTGCCCTGACCGGTGGGGAGGCGATCGACAGCCCGGGCTGGTTCTACCGCCCGACGGTGCTCGTCGACGTTCCCGGCGACGCGCGCGTGATGCAGGAGGAGATCTTCGGCCCCGTCGCTCCGCTGCAGTCCTTTGCCGACGAGGACGAGGTGATCGCCGCCGCCAACGCGACCGAATACGGCCTCGTCGCCTACCTCTACACCAACGATCTGCGACGCGCCCTGCGCGTCTCAGAGCAGCTGGAGACGGGCATGCTGGGCGTCAACCAAGGCATCGTCTCCAACGCCGCCGCGCCCTTCGGCGGCGCCAAGCACTCCGGCTTCGGCCGCGAGGGCGGCCGCGAGGGCATCGACGAGTACCTGGAGACGCGATACCTGGCGATCGCGCGCTGATCATCGATTCGATCCGGAGGAACAGATGCCGAACATAAGTTATGTCGACCCGTCAACCGTCGAGGATCCCGAGCTGCGGGCGATCATGGAGCGCGCGCGGATGGAGGGGACGCCGCGACCCGAGAGCCAGGCGGTCCGCCTGCACCATCCGGCGGTGATGAAGGCGTTTAACCACGCCTGGGACACGTTCTTCCGCCAGGGCGTCACCGATCATGCGATCAAGGAGCTGTGCCGGCTCTATATCTCCAAGTCGGTGGAGTGTGAGTACTGCGGCGGCCAGCGCGCGGTCAACGCCGAGGGGCAGCTGACGACCGAGGGTCAGGTCGACGAGATTCTCGACTTCGAGCGCTCGGAGCGCTTTGATGCGCGGGAGCGGGCCGCGCTGGAATGGGCGATGGCGATCGCATGGGACCCCAGCCTGGCGGCTGACGACCTATGGGAGCGCCTGCACGAGCATTTCACCGAGCCGCAGCTGGTGGAACTTGGCCACTTCATCGCGCTGACCCTCGGCCAGCAGCGGTTCCTGAAGACCGTCGGCGTCAAGCACGGCGAGGTGCTGGCCGACACCGACGCGGGTCTGGCGCCCAGCGAGGCGGCGGAGCTCGCCCGCCGGCGGCCGGCGACGGCCGCGCCCGCGGCCGCGCCCGGAGCCTAGGGACCACCCCGCCGCTGCGCGATCGATCGGCCCCATTGCTTGCCGTGGCGATAGACCCGGGTCCAGTCCCCGCGCAGCCGGCCGCGAAACGTGGTCTCGTAGCTGATCAGCGACGCCGGGGCGACGCGCGCGGGCAGACCGTCGGCGGCCAGCACCGCCAGGGCGCGTTCGGCGATCGCGATCTGGCCAAACGCGGTCGGGTGCACGCGGTCGGCCATCACCTGGTTGCGGGCGCCGAACCTGGTCAGGTCGATCACCAGCGCGCCGCAGGCGGCCGCCTCGCGCTCGATCACCGCATTGAGCTCGCCGACCCTGGCCCCGGTCCCCGGCACGCCGAGCTTCAGCGGGGCGCTGGCGGTCAGCACGCGGTCACAGCGGGCCGCGAGGAACGCCAACGCGCCGGCATACGCGGTCGCGAACTCGCGCGCGTCCCAGTCAACCGCCCGCACGTCGTTGACGCCGACGTAGAGGCAGCCGACGTCATAGCGGGCCTCCGGGTCGGCGTTATCGCGCCGGAAGGCGGGGAGTTGACGGGCGACGACGTCCGGCGCCCGGGCGCCGTCCGTGGCGTAACCGGTGTAGGGCAGACCGAGCGAGCGCGCCACCCACAGGGCCCAGGATTGCAGCGCCACCCCCCACTGCAGCTCGCCGCCCGCATTGGTGATCGAGTCGCCGAAGGCGAGCACCCCGAGGCGGCTTTGTAGGCTCACAGACAAGGACGGCGCAGCCTAATCCACCGCCGCCGTCCGCACATGTGTGCGGCATCCGCAACCCGCCGCGCATGAATGTCGTCGATAATCGCGCGCTTGCCCGACACCACTGCACTCAGATATGACGGTCACCAGGACGTCGGCCGCGCCGCGGCCGAGCTGGCCGAGCGGCTCCCCGAGACGCTGGCGCCGCTGGCCCGGCTGGCCTTTAACTACCGCTGGTCCTGGCTGCCCGGCGGCCCGGAGCTGTTCGCCGCGATCGACCCCGAGCGCTTCGCGATGTGCTCCCAGAACCCGGTGCGGCTGCTGCAGGAGTCGCCGGCCCGGGTGCTGCAGCGAGCCGCCGGTGACGACGACGTGCTCGCCCGCGCGCACGAGCTGCTCGGCCAGGTCACCGCCGATCTGGAGCGCCCGCCCGCCGGCGGTCCGGTCAGCCCGGAGCATCCGGTGGGTTACCTGAGCGCCGAATACGGCGTGCACGTCTCGCTGCCCGTGTACTCGGGCGGCCTGGGCGCGCTCGCCGGGGACTTCCTCAAGGAGGCCTCCGACCGGGCGCTGCCGATGGTGGCGGCCGGGCTGATGTACCGCAAGGGCTATTTCCGCCAGCGGATCGACGCCTCCGGGTGGCAGCACGAATACTGGGTCGAGACCGATCCGCAGCGGCTCCCCGCCGCGCTCGTGACCGGCGCCGACGGCGAGCCGTTGACGGTCGCCGTGCCGCTCGGTGAGAGCGAGGTCATTGCGCGGATCTGGCGAGTCGAGATCGGGCGCGTGCCGCTGTTCCTGCTGGACACCGACTGTCCGGAGAACGGTCCCGTCGAGCGTTGGATCACCGGTCGGCTGTACGACGGGGACCCCCAGACCCGCCTATCCCAGTACGCGCTGCTCGGCGTCGGTGGGGTGCGAGCGCTGCGGGCGATGGGCTACGAGCCCGGCGTGATCCATCTCAACGAGGGTCACGCGGCGCTGGCCCCGCTGGAGCTCGCGCACGACGGCGCCGCCGACGGCGCCGACGGGTCACCGACCGACGCGCTGGAGCGGGCCCGCTCGCGCACGGTGTTCACCACCCACACGCCGGTGCCAGCGGGCAACGATACGTATCCCGCCGAGGAGATCGAGTCCGCGATTGGCCGTCTGTCGGCGCAGCTGGGCTGCCCGATCGCCGAGCTGACCGCGCTCGGCCACGACCACGGCGCTGAGCCCTCAGCGCCGTTCGGCGTCACCCAGGCCGCGCTGCGGATGAGTCGCGCCGCCAATGCGGTCAGTCGTCGCCATGGCGAGGTGGCGCGCGAGATGTGGAGTCCGCTGTGGCCCGACCACGACGTGGATTCGGTTCCGATCGGCCACGTCACCAACGGCGTCCACGTGCCGACCTGGCTGGGCGCGCCGATGCGCGAACTGCTAGACCGCCACCTCCCCCACGACTGGTGCAACCACGCCGCGGACCCGGAGGTCTGGGCCGCGGTGGCGCAGATTCCCTCCGCCGAGCTGTGGGGGACCCGCGGGCGCCAGCGGTCGGAGCTGGTGGAGTACGTGCGCGCGCGCAGCGTCGCGGACCGGCTCGGGCGCGGCGACCTGCGGGGCTACGTCGACGCCGCCGCCCGCGCCTTCGATCCCGAGGTGCTGACAATCGGCTTCGCCCGCCGGGTGGCGACGTACAAGCGCCTGGACCTGCTGATCCGCGACCCCGAGTGGACGCTGGCGCTGCTGGCCGGCGACCGGCCGGTGCAGGTGGTGCTCGCGGGCAAGGCGCATCCGCGCGACGAGGAGGCCAAACGCGCCCTGCAGAGCCTGTTCGGGCTCAAGGCGGCGAAGGTCATCGGCGAGCGGGTGGTGTTCCTCGACGACTACGACTTGCACTCGGCGGCGCGCCTGGTCCGCGGCTGCGATGTGTGGCTGAACGTGCCCCGCCCGCCGCTGGAGGCGAGCGGCACCAGCGGCATGAAGTCGGTGTTCAACGGCGGCTTGCAGCTGTCCGTGCTCGACGGCTGGTGGGCCGAGGCCTATGACCCGGGTTCGTCAACGCCCAACGGGTGGGCGATCGGCGGCGAAGTCGACCACGACCATCACGCCCAGGACGAGCGCGACGCGGCCGCGCTGCATCAGCTGCTGGAGGGCGAGGTCGTGCCGAGGTTCTACGAGCGCGACGAGTCGGGCCTGCCCCAGCGCTGGCTGGACATGGTCCGGGCCTCGCTGCAGACCCTGGGGCCGGCGTTCAGCGCCACCCGGATGCTCGCGCAGTACGTCGACGGTCCCTACCGCGGCTGAGGTGACGGCGTCTCCCCTGAGCGGCGGTTCAGCCGACGTCTGACAGAGGCCGCGGCGCCGGGCCGACGTACTTGGCGGTCGGGCGGATCAGCCGGCCCTCGCGCTTCTGCTCGAGAATGTGAGCCGACCAGCCGGCCGTGCGCGCGCACGTGAACATCGGCGTGAACAGCGACGGCGGGATCTCGGCGAAGTCCAGGACCACCGCTGACCAGAACTCGACGTTGGTGGCCAGCACGCGGTCGGGGCGACGGGCCTGCAGCTCGGCCAGGGCGGCCTGCTCCAGCGCCTCGGCGACCTCCACCCGGGGCGCGTCGATCTCGTGCGCGGTGCGCCGCAGGACGCGGGCGCGCGGGTCCTCGGCGCGATACACCCGGTGACCGAAGCCCATCAGCCGCTGACCGGAGTCCAGCACGTCCTTTACGTACTGCTCGGCGTCACCGGACTCGGCCACGTCGTCGAGCATCTTCAGCACCCGGGACGGGGCGCCGCCGTGCAGCGGCCCCGACAGCGCGCCGACCGCCGCCGACAGCGACGCGGCCACATCGGCGCCGGTGGAGGCGACCACGCGTGCGGTGAACGTGGAGGCGTTCATCCCGTGCTCGGCGGCCGAGTTCCAGTAGGCGTCGATCGCTTTGACGTGCCGGGGATCGGCCTCGCCGCGCCAGCGGATGAGGAAGCGCTCGGGGATCGAGCGCGCCGTATCGATCTCCTTCTGGGAGACCGGCGGCTGGCCGATTCCGCGCGCCGACTGGGCGACGAACGAGAGCGCCATCACCGATGCGCGGGCGAGGTCATCGCGCGCCTGGGCGTCTGAGATGTCGATCAGTTGCCGGAAGCCCCACTGCGGGCTGAGCATCGCCAGCGCCGCTTGCACGTCGACCCGCGGATCGCCCGAGCGGACGATCAGCGGATGCGGCTCGGCGGGCGGCAGCCCCGGCTCCAACGTGCCGTCGACGAGCAGTCCCCAGACCTGCTCAAACGGGACCGTCCCGACCAGCTCCTCGATGTCGACACCGCGGTAGCGCAGCGCGCCACCCGCGCGGTCGGGCTCGGCGATCTCGGTGGCGAAGGCGACGACGCCTTCGAGGCCGGACTGCACTTCAGAGGTTGCACCCATAAAGAGGTCTCGCTTCTGAAAAAAGGGGTGGAGGGCGGCTACAGCCTATCCAGCTTCGACGGTGTACTAGCCTTGCCGCGGTGTCCGAGCTGATGCGGCTATCCGCGGGCCGGCTGGCGGCCCTGGTGCGCTCCGGGGAGCTGTCCGCGCGCGAGCTCGTGACCGAGTCGCTGCAGCGGATCGCCGCCCTGCAACCGCAGATCAACGCCTTCACGTTCGTGGCCGACGAGTCCGCGCTGGCCGCCGCCGACGCGATCGGCGCCGGCGACCCGCGCCCGTTCGCGGGCGTGCCGATTGCGATCAAGGACAACCGCGCCGTGGCCGGTATGCCGATCACCAACGGCTCGGACCTGTTCACCGACGTGATCCCGCCGTTTGACGCGTTCTGCGTGCGGCGGCTGCGCGCTGCCGGGTTCGTGATCGTCGGCAAGACGGCGCTGCCGGAGTTCGGGATCCTGCCGACGACCGAGTCGCGCCGCCACGGGCCCACACGCAACCCATGGGATCTCGAGCGCACCCCCGGGGGTTCCAGCGGCGGCGCGGCCGCGGCGGTGGCCGCGGGCATGGTGCCGATTGCCCACGGCAACGACGGCGGTGGGTCGATCCGAATCCCGGCGTCGTGCTGTGGGTTGGTCGGCCTGAAGCCCGCGCGCGGGCGGGTCTCGGTCGGCCCGGCCGCCGGGGACAGCTTCCTGGTCTGCGACGGCGTGCTCACCCGCGACGTGGCCGACACGGCGGCGGTGCTTGATGTGCTCGCCGGCTATGAGCCGGGCGATGCAACCTGGGCGCCGCCGCCGGCGGGTCCGTACGCCGAGCTCGGCAGTGCGGATTCGACCCCGGAGTCGCGGTTGCGAGTCGCCCTGGTGCTCAATCCGGTGTTTGATGCGGCCGAGGTTGACCCGGTGTGCACGGCGGCCGCCCGGGATGCCGCCTCGTTGCTGGAGTCGCTGGGACACGAGGTCGTCGAGGAGGTGGCGCCGTGGTCTGACGGACGGCTGCTGTCGGATTTCACGCGCGCCTTCGGGCCGGCGATCGCGATGGGCGTCCACGACGGCGGTCAGCTCGCCGGCCGCGAGCCGGTGCCCGATGACGTGGAGCCGCTGACGTGGGAGATGTGGGAACGCGCCCGGGGGCTGAACGCGATCGATTACCTGGCGGCCCAGGCCACGCTCGAGGGCGTCGCCCGCTCGCTGGTGGCGTGGATGTCCTCGTTTGACGTCGTGCTCACGCCCGCGCTGGCGCAGCGCCCGGTGGTCACCGGTGCGATTCACGGCCGCGGTCCGGACCCGTGGGGCAATTACCGCCGCTCGGGTGGGTTCACCCCGTACACGGCGATCGTCAACGTGACCGGCCAGCCGGCAATCTCGCTGCCTCTATATATGGGCGCGGATGGGCTGCCAACCGCCGTTCAGCTGATCGGATCGCCGGCGGGCGAGGCTCTGCTGCTCTCGCTGGCGGCGCAGTTGGAGCGCGCGCGGCCATGGTCTGACCGGGTCGCGCCGGAGTTCGACTGAGCGCTCGTGGGCGATAAAAGGGGCACTCCCAGGTACCTTTTATCGCAGATCAGGCCACGCCGAGCATCGACGCCATCAGCCGTGGGCGCTCGACCTCGGCCGCTTTCCGGTCGCCCCGGTGAGCAGCAACATCGGCGGAAGGTATCGCCCGCGTCAGGGTTCCCTAAAATGCGCGTTCGCCGGCCGGTACCGGCTCAAACCAGAACCGACAGCGAAGGGAATCCGAGTACATGGCCTACGTAATCGCCGAGCCCTGCATTGGCACCAAGGACAACTCGTGCGTGGAGGTCTGCCCGGTCGACTGCATCCACCCGACGCCCGACGAGCCCGACTACGACAAGGTCGAGATGCTCTACATCGATCCGGAGGAGTGCATCGACTGCGACGCCTGCGTTGAGGCCTGCCCGGTCGATGCCTGCTTCGCGGAGGACCAGCTCCCCGACGAGTGGCAGAAGTACACGCAGCTGAACTCCGACTACTACAAGAACACCTAGGCGCTCGGGCCTGAGCGCCCCGGGTCCCGAGCGCCCGGGCTCAGGCCATCGGCAGCGACATCCCCGCGGGCTTGGGCGCCGCTGCGGCGGCGGGAGCCTGCATCACCGGCAGCTCGATCGGCGACAGCGCGATCAGTCCGCGCGCGCCCGAGCGCAGGGCCTGGGCGGCCGGGTCGTCGGGATCGGAGAATACGACCGGTATACCTGCGTCTGACTGCTCTCGCAGCGGCATCGTCAGTGGGATCTTGGCCAGCATCGGCACGTCGAGCTCGGCGGCCAGCGACTCGCCGCCGCCCTCACCGAAGATCTGGAAGCGCTCGCCACTCGGCGTCACGAAGCCCGACATGTTCTCGATCACGCCGCAGATCTCGAGCTTGAGCTTGACTGCCATCTCAGCCGAGCGGGCCGCGACCTTCTGGGCGACCGGCTGCGGCGTGGTGACGATCAGGAACTTGGCCTGCGGCAGCAGCTGAGCAAGCGTCATCGAGACATCGCCGGTGCCGGGGGGGAGGTCGATCAAGAGGTAGTCCAGCTCGCCCCAGTCGACGTCCTCGAGGAACTGCTGCAGCGCCTTGTGGAGCATCGGGCCACGCCACACCACGGCGGCGTCCTGCTCGACGAAGAACCCGATCGACATCACGCTGATGCCCTCCAGGGCGCGGATCGGGATCAGCTTGCGCTCCTCGTTGACGCGCGGACGCTCATTGCCGACTCCGAGCATCCGTGGCTGGGAATAGCCCCACACGTCGGCGTCGAGCACGCCGACCTTCTTGCCGTCGCTGGCCAGCGCGGCGGCCAGGTTGGCGGTCACGCTGGATTTGCCGACGCCGCCCTTATCCGAGCAGATGCAGATCAAGTTGCTCACGCGGGCGAGCGCGCCCTCGGGCAGCGAGCCACGGCCCAGCTTGCGTCCCAGCGCCTGCTTCTCGGTGTCGGAGAGCACGTCGAAGCTGAGGTTGACCCCGGTGACGCCGTCGAGCGAGCGAATTGCCTCGTTGACGCCGGTCTCGAAGTGGCTGCGGATCGGGCATCCGGACGTGGTCAGGGAGACCATCACGTCGACGACTCCATTGGCGTGGATATCGATCGAGCGCACCATCTCGAGCTCGACGATGTCCCGGCGCAGCTCGGGATCGATGACGGCGCGCAGAGCTTCGGTGACCTGATCTGTAGTCGGCATACGGTTCATTCAAGCAGACCGGCTGGGGCTCTCCGGGGGCTCGGCGAAGAACTCGCGGCCGGCCTGGATCAGCGCCCGGGTGGCCGGGCCGATCGTGCCCGTGGTTCGCCACATCAGCTCCACTCGGGAGCGCATCCGCGGGCGCTCGATCGCGATCATGTGCAGGCCGGGATCGATCCCTCGCGCCGATGAGGGCAGGATCGCGATGCCGAGCCCGCGGGCGGCCAGCTGGGCGATGACGACCGGATCGGCGGCCTCAAACGCGACCGTCGGTTGGACCCCGATCGCCGCGCAGCCCGCCTGCAGCGCGGCCCGCATCCCGGTGCCCGGCGGAACGCAGATCAGCGGCATTTCGGTCAGCTCGCTCAGGGAGATTCGCGCTCGCCCGGCGAGCGGATGCTCGCGGGCGACAGCGGCCGCCAGGCGGTCCTCGAGCACGAGCTGATGGCCGAGTCGGCGCGGTCCCGTCCCGGCCAGCCCGACCAGCGCGAGGTCCAGTGAGCCGTCCGCGAGTCCGGCCAGCAGCGGCTCGGAGGACCCCGACTCCAGCAGGCTGATCTCGACGCCCGGATGCGCGCGGTGAAAGCCGGCCAGGAGGTCTGCGATCGCGAATGCGCCCGAGGCTGCGACCATGCCGACGCGCACGCGCCCGCGGGTCAGCCGGGCCAGCTCGTCGACCGCCTCGCGCACGCCGTCCACGGCGCCGAGCGCGGCCCGGGCATAGGGCAGCACCGCGACGCCGACGTCGGTGAGCGTCACTCGGGGGCCGGAGCGGTCAAGCAGCGCCTCGCCCAGCTCGCGCTCAAGCCGGCGAATCTGCGCGCTCACGCCCGGTTGGGCGACGTGGACCCGCCCGGCGGCGCGGGTGAAGCTCCCCTCCTCGGCGACCGCGACGAGGTATTCGAGCTGCCGCAGTTCCATAACCAAAGATTCTAGAGTGCATACGCGTCATGTCTTTGACTTATGAGCTTTGGGCGCGAGACTGATCTGAGAACAGGATCTGAAGAACAGGAGCCGACCGATGTCCGCCGATTCAGCCACGATTGCCGCCACCTACTTCGAGGCGTGGGAGACCGCCGACGTCGACCTGCTGCGCACGATCCTGGCCGATGACGTGAGCTTCCGCGGCCCCCTGGCCCAGGTCCAGGGCGCCGACGAGTACGCCGAGTCGATCCGCGGCTTGTTTGGGGCCACCGAGAAGCTCGTCAAGCACCGGGTGTTCGTCGACGGCGACGACGTGCTGACGTGGTTCGATCTGCACCTGCCGGGCGCGCCGCCGACTCCGGTCGCCCAGTGGTGCCACATCGAGGGCGGCCAGGTCACGCGGGTGCAGGTGACGTTCGACCCGCGCGGCATCCTGGCGGCCAGCCAGCGCTGACCGCGCGGTTGCCGCTTGCCTGGGTGGGCCAGGCGGTGGATACTCACCCGGGCGTGCGACGGGTTCTCACAGCCGGGCTCAGCATCGCTGCTCTCGCGGTCACGGCTGTCGTGGCCACCGCCTCCGGGGCCGCGAGCCCGAGGCCGCGGGCGCTGACGCCGCAGGCGCTGAGGCCGCGGGCGGTGACGCCGCGGGCGCTGACGCCGAGCTCCTCCACCTGTTACGTCGCGGTCGGCCGGTGCTCGGAGACGCCGTGCATCGAGTTCATCGGCGCCGGCGGGTCGACCCCGATGTCCTCGGTCTCCTCGGGCGCGGTGCTCGTCGCTCCCGCCGCTCGGCTTGCGCCACGCGGACGCTGCGGGCGAACCCCTCCGACGCCCCGGGTAACGAACTCAGTCGTCACCGGCGAGGCGCGCAAACTGCCGGGCGCGCCAGCCCCCACGCGTGGGTCGCTGCAGACGCGGATGCACGCGCTGATCCACTCGTTCCCGCTCTCGTCCCGCGGCGGATCGCCCCCCCGCTGATCGCAGACCCCGGATGGCCCGGATGGCTCGGACGGCCCGGGCGGGATCGGTGTGCCGGGTCCCGGGGCGGGCGTTTTCAATCAACCCGCACCCCCAACGGCGTCGATTGGTTGAAACTTCCCGCCGCCCATCCCCCGGCCTCGGGGCAACCCGCACGCCGAGAGATCCCACCGGCGGCCGACGCGCGTCAGAAGACCCCGGCCGCGCGCACCACCCAGCAACGTTCCTTCCTCCTCGTTGCCCGGCGGGTGGCGATGGATGGGGCTCGGTGGGGGTGTGGGTCTCAGGCGGTGGTTCCCCGCAGCTACGCGCCCACCCCCCTTCCGGATTGCATCGAGGGGTGGATTTGTGGCCATTTCTGGTCCAGTGCGGGGCGATAGCCCCGGACGGGCGGGTGGGGCGAGTCATTGCGCGGCGCGGGTGGGGCTGTCAAGCATCGCCACCACGATCGAGACTGCCACGGCCGCTTCTTCGATACCTGATCAGCGCCGTTCGGCCGCGCCACCCACCACCCTCGCCGTCCCAGCGTGCATGGTGTGACGAACCCGATCGATCGTCCGAGGTTTGCCACCGGCTGCCGGCTGAGCGTGCGATTGGTGACAAATCCCGGAGCTCTCTGTCGGGTTTGTCGCACGGTACAGGTTGTTCGTAGCCCGGCCGACGTGGACGCAACCATTCAGGCGACCGCGGGGGCGAGCCGGTCGCCGATCAGCGCCACCGCGTCGAGGTCGTCGTGCAGCAGGTGCTGGCACATGACCCGGCTCACCCCCGCCTCGCCGAGCGCGCGCAGCTGCTCGGCGGCCGCGTCAAGGGTGCCGACGATCCACCCGGATGGAGGCTCGGCCAGCAGCGAGTCGCGATCGGCGCCGATCCGTTGCGCCAGCCGTCCGGCCCGGTCGCGCAGGTCCGCCTCGTCTGACCCCACGAGCACGCCGGTCATCACCGACAGTGGCAGTGGCTTGCGCCCGGCGTCGGTGCATGCCTGCTCGATCCGCGCCCGGCGCTCGCGCACCTCGTCGATGGTCGGGAACACCGTGTTGTACTCATCGGCGTAGCGCGCGGCCAGCGCGGCGCTGCGCGGACCGGCGACGCCGCCCATGATCAATGGCGGATGCGGGCTCTGCACCGGAGCGGGCTGAGCGTCGAGCTCACGCAGCGTGTAGTGCTCGCCGGTGAATGAGAACGGCGCCTGCGGGCCCGAGCTCCAGTTGCCCAGCACGATCGGCAACTGCTCCTCCAGCGCGTCCATCCGGGTCCGCATCGGCGCGTAGGGGAAGCCGTAGGCGGCGTGCTCGCCCTCGTGCCAGCCGGTCCCGATCCCGAGCTCGACGCGACCGTCGGAGACGTGATCGGCGGTCACGACCAGCTTGGCCAGCTCGGAGGGGTGGCGGAACGTGGCCGGGGAGACCATCGTCCCCAGGCGCAGCGTGGATGTCGCCGCGGCCAGCGCGCACAGCGTGCCCCAGGCGTCGAGCGAACCACGCTCGGGGTGCTGTCCGTCGAGGTTCATGTAGTGATCGGAGCGGAACAGCGTTCCGATCCCGTGCTGCTCACAGGCTCGGGCCAGGTCGAGCCACTGGGGCCAGCTCACACCCTCCTGGCCTTCGATCATCAGACACAGCTCCATCGGCGGCACCTCCAGCTGGTTGGTTGGCTGATTAAAGACCGACCGGGGCGCCACATCAGTGACGCCCCGGCGGTTGAGGGAGGAGAGGGTGCTTCATTCGCCGACGAGATATGAGGTCGGCGAATCTGTTCCACCGCGGCGCTCTCCGGGGCGCCGGGGGGGGAAACCTGGGCTACGCGATCGAGCCGATGCGGCTCTGCGTGTCGGTCACGATCCTCTCGACACGCGAGGTGATCGTGCCGGACTGCTTCTCGAAGTCCCTGCGGGCGGTGCGCAGGTCGCGTTCCACGCGGCGGCGGTTCTGGGTGACCGTCCGCTCGACGCTGGTCCGGCGCTGGCGCAGCTCGCGCTCGACCTTGGTCCGGGTGCGCTTGACCTGGCGCTCGAAGCGATTACGGGCGCTGGCGCCGCGGCGCTCGTAGCGCTTGAGCTCGCGCTGCACCGATGCGCGGGTCCGGAACTTGCCGGCCAGCCCGTTGACGGTCGAGACCAGATTGTCGCGGGCCACGAGGCTCGCTCCGACCGGCACCAGCACGGCGCGCTCGGCGATCGACTGGACCTGGGTGACGCGAACCTTCGTCTCCTGCTCGGCGGTATCAGTCGCGGCGCGGGCAGTGGCCTTGGCCTGGGTGGCCGTCCGGCGCGCGCTGGACTTCGTCGCGGCGGCAGTTTTGCGCGTGGCATTGCGCTTGCGAGTCGCTGCAGCCTTCTCGCCGCGGGTGGTTGCGGCCTTGCGGACGCTGGGGGTGGCGGACTTGGTGCCGCTGGTGTTGGTGGTAGCCATCTCGTGTCTCACTCCGTGTCAAATATCGTTGAGGATCTTAGCTCACTTCGCCTGCGATTACCGAACACACGTTTGTAAACCACGCTCGGCCGTGGGTTACATTTATCGGGCAAGTGAGTTCGCCACCGACCCACTATGCGCACAGTGGCGATGCCAGCATCGCCTACCAGGTGCTGGACTCCAGGCCCGCCCACGCCTGCGATCTCGTGCTGATCACCGGCCCGGCATCGCATCTGGAGCTGATGTGGGAAGAGCCGCGCACGGCGCGCACGTTCCGCGGCATGGCGAACTTCGCACGGCTGATCCTGCACGACCGCCGCGGCACGGGGCTGTCGGACTCCAGCAGTGATCCGCCGACGCTCGAGCAGCAGGTCGACGACCTGCGGGCGGTGCTGGCGGCCGTGGGTTCTGAGCGCGCCGCGGTCCTGGGCGGCTCGGACCTCGGCCTGTCGGCGCTGTTCGCCGCCACCTATCCGGAGCAGGTCACCGGTCTGATCCTCTCCGGCGTCGCCACCGACGGGGCTCACACCCTGCTCGGCGGCTCGCGCAAGGAGATTCTCTCAGAGATCGAGTCCACCTGGGGCGACGGCACGCTGGTGTCCCTGTACGCGCCCAGCCAGGTCGACAACCCCGAGTTCGTCGACTGGTGGGGACGGCTGCAGCGCTCGGCGGTGAGCCCGGGGATGGCGCGCAAGCTGGTGGAGATGATCGCTCAGACCAACCTCCGCGACGTGCTGCCGACGATTCGCGTTCCGACGGTGGTGATCCACGCCCACGGCGACCGCTTCGTGCCGGTGGAGTGTGGTCGTGAGGTCGCCGCGCTGATCCCCGGGGCGAAGTTCATCGAGCGCGACGGGGACGACGCCTACGGCTGGCTGGAGCCGGCCTGGCTGTCCGACGTCGAGGAGTTCCTCACCGGCCGGCGTTCGGCTCCGCCGTCTGACCGAGTGCTGGCGACGGTGCTGTTCACCGGCATCGTCGATTCCACCTCCGAGCTTTCCCGCATCGGCGACAGCCGCTGGCGCGCCGGCTCGAGGAGCACGACCGGGTAGTCCGCTCCGCGCTGCACCACTGGCGCGGACGCGAGGTCAAGACCAGCGGAGATGGCTTCCTGGCAACGTTTGACGGCCCGGCGCGCGCGGTGCGATGCGCCGCCGAGATCGTCGACACGGTCGCGGCGCTGGGCCTGCCCGTCCGCACGGGCGTCCACACCGGCGAGTGCGAGCTGCGTGGCGACGACGTGGCCGGGATCGCGGTGCACATCGCCTCGCGCGTGATGCACTAGGCCGGGGCCGGGGAGGTGATGGCCTCGAGCACTGTCAAGGACCTGGTCGTCGGCTCGGGGCTGCGTTTCTGCGACCGCGGCGCGCACGCGCTGCGCGGAGTACCCGAGGAGTGGCGCCTCTACGCGCTGGAGCGCTGAGGCAGCGGCCGGTCCAGTTCGACGCGCCGCAGCCACTGCGGCGGGTCGATCAGCTCGGCCAGCGTCGGCAGCTCGTCAGGCCCGGAGAACACCCGCAGTAGCGCCTCGGGGCCGGCCACGTCCACGATCGAGTCGCAGAAGAACTTGCCCTGCTCGTACTGGCGCAGCTTGAGCTCGAGCCCCAGCACCTTGGCCAGCAGGCGCGAGAGACCGGACTGCGACTTGCGCCGCCGGTCCAGCGAGGCGCGCAGCCTGGGCAGCGAGGGCAGCAGGTCGGGAGCGACGGCATCCATGACGTGCTCGGCGTGCCCCTCGATCACCGCCATCACGGCCTGCACACGATCGAGCGTGTCGCGCTCCGTCGCCGTGGTGAAGATCGAGATCAGGTCGCCGCTGCGCAGCGCGCCGGCCACTCGCTTGACCCCCGACACGCCGGGCAGCCGCAGCTTGCGCGGCGTGTCGATGCGCAGCTCGGCGCTCTGGAGCAGCTCCTTGACCAGCTCGGCGACGTGGCCGTGCAGCCAGGGGACGCCGGCGAACTGGACGGCATGGGTGACCTCGTGCAGGGCCACCCAGGTGATGAACTCGTCTTCGGGCGCGTCGAAGGACCGCACCGCTCCGCCGAGGTTGGGGAGCACGAACAGCAGGCGCGGAGGACGGTCCGGTGCCTCCTCGAGCAGTACCAGCTCGTACTGGCCGAGCACGCGCTGGGCCAGGTAGCCGAGCACGATCCCGACCTCTGTCGTCACCACCACCCCCATCGCGAGCGATACCGCGGGACGCAGGGGACCCAGCGACTCCCCCGCCCGGTCAAGCACGGGATCCATCAACTGGCGCATCGCCGCGACGTTGGCCCGCACCCACTCGCGGCGGTCGACGCCTTCGGCCGGCGGCAGCGGGCGAGCTGGCTGCAGTTCGGTGTAGCGCACCACGCGGCGCTCGGCCTCGGTGGCCAGCGCCTGGAGATTCGAGCGCGGCGTCGGGGCATCGCCCTTCCCGGCGACATAGCCGGCCAGCTTCTCGGCGAGGATCCAGTCGATCACGCCGGGATCCGCTCCAGCTCGCGCAGGCTGTCGAGCGTCCGCGCGGCCACCAGGTGCGAGCTCGGGCGTGCGTCCAGCGGCGCCCCCAGCGGATCGGGGCAGTCGGGAAAGCTGACCAGACCGCCCGCCTCGCGGACGATCAGCTGGCCGGCGGCGGCGTCGACGCCGCGGCAGCGTCGCAGCGTCACCATCCCGTCATACCGCGCCGCCGCGACCTGGCAGAGCGTGGCGGCAATCGTGCCCAGGGCGCGCAACCGGTGGGCGGAGGCGACCAGCGCATCGATCGAGTCCTTCACCCAGCGCGGATCCGCAGACTCGATTCCGAGCAGCTCGAGCTTCCCGTCGCGCGCGCGCCGCTCGCCGAGCGTCGGGTCCAGCCGGATCCCGTTGCACCATGCGCCCTGGTCGCGGACGGCGGTCCACTCCTCGCCGGCGCCGAAGTCGTGCACGAAGCCGAAGGCCACGTCGGCCATCGTCGCGCCGTCGGCGACGGCCACCGACAGCGCGTAGTGCAGGGCGTCACGCTTGGCGTTGGTGGAGCCGTCGATCGGGTCGATGATCACCTGCACGCCGGTGCCGCCGAAGTCGATCTCGCCCCGCTCCTCCGACAGCGCGTGGAAGTCATAGCCCTGCGCATGGAGCCCGTCCAGTTCGGCCACCACGATCGCCTCGGCCGAGCTGTCGAGCACCAGCGTCCGGTCTCCACCGCTACCCCGGGTGCCGGTCTCGGCGACCCGCTCGGCGGTGCTCGGAGCGTCGGCCAGCATCCGCTCCAGCGCGGCCACCGCGCGTCGGCAGGCGCCGAGCCAATCTGCGTCGAGTGCCGTCTGAGTGGTGCTCATCTCAGGACCTATGCTGTCAGACGGTGAGCTCAGAGCCGGAGCGCAGCGCGGAGTCGGGGAGGTTTCACCTGCTCGCCGACGGCGCCGGCGCAGATCGTCCGCTCGACGGTCTCGACGCCGCCCAGCGCGATGCCGCCATCCACACCGAGGCTCGCCTGGTGCTGCTCGGGGTCGCCGGCTCGGGCAAGACCCGCGTGATTGAGGCGCGCTTTCGGTGGCTGGTCTGCGGCGGTTGCCCGCCCGAGCGGATCGCGGTGCTGGTGCCAACCGTCGCCCGAGCGGTCGCGATGCGGGCGCGGCTGGAAACCAGGCTGGAGCTTGGCTACGAGGAGCTGGTCGTCGTCACCCCGGCGCAGCTGGCCGGGTTGGTTCTGCGCCAGATGGCTGCGGGTGGGGGAGATCCGCTGGCCGGGGACCCGTTGCAGTTGGTACTCAGCCCAGGCGACCGCCTGGCGATGCTGGTGGAACGGATCGACGAGCTCTCGCTCCAGCACCACGACTTCGCTGGACGGCCGAACGCGCTGCTGGGTGGGTTCGTGCGGCGGATCGACCGGCTCAAGGCCGAGCTTGTCTCCGCCGAGCAGTACCACCGCTGGGCGAGCGCGCTGTCTGACGACGACGGCTCTGAGCCCGCGGCGCTGGAGCGCGAGTTCGCCGCCGTGTACGTCACCCACGAGCGCATGCTCGCCGAAGCCGGCGCGCGTGACGACGGCAATCTGATCGGCGACGCGCTGTCGCTGGTGCGCCAGCACAGCGGTCCGCTCGCCCGTCTGCACCACCTGCTGCTCGACGACGCCCAGGAGCTCGACCTGGCGCCCGCCACGCTGGCGCGGGCGCTCGGGGTGCCGAGCGTTACGGTCGCCGGCGACCCGGCCGCGGGGCTGCGCCGCTACCGCGGCGCGGGCGCCGAGCGAATGCAGAGCTTCGAGGGTGCGGACGTGCGCGTGGTGGCACTGACGCGGACCCGACGCTGCCCGGCCCGTGTTTGGAGCGCCGCCGCGGCCGTGCTCCCCGAGGCCAGCAGCGGCTCGCCGGTCGACGGGAACCCGGGCAAGGTGGAGATCTGGCGCTGCGCCAACGAGCGCTCGCAGGCCCAGGCGGTGGCGGTGGACATCGAGCGATTGCTGGCCCGCGAATCGCATCCCGCCGCCTCCACGACCTCCACGGACCCCCCCCAGCCCTCGGTCGCCGTGATCGTGCCGGAGATCGGACACGAGGGTCAGGCGGTCAGCGTCGCGCTGGAGGAGCGGGCAATCGCCCACCAGCTCGTCGGGGAGGCGGCGTTCTTCCAGCGCGCTGAGATTCGCGATGTGCTCGCCTGGCTGCGGCTGCTGGCTGACCCGGGTGACGCCGGCGCCGTCGTGCGGGCGCTGGCTCGACCGCCGATCGAGTTGCGCTCGGTCGACATCGCCCGCTGCACGCAGATCGCTCGCCGGCGCAAGCTCGACATGGTCGCCGCGCTGGCCGCGGCCACCGAGTCGCCCCAGGTGCCCCCCGAGGCGCGCGATCGCATCCGCGTGTTCCTCAAGCTCTACCGGGCAAGCGCGACGGCGCTGGACTCGAGCCGGCCGGACCTGTATGTGCACCGGCTGATCGAACGCCTGGGCCTGCGCCGCCAGCAGCTGTTCGCCGCCCAGTCAGACGTGGTCGAGCGGTTGCGCGCCCTGGCGACGTTCGGCGAGCTGGCCTCGGCCTACGTCGGGCGATCGCCCCAGGCCACCCCCCGAGAGTTCGCACGCTCGGTCGCGGCGGTGGCCGACTTCGGGCTGCGCGAGCAGGAGGAGCCCGACCTGGGTGCTGCCGGAGCCGTGCAGGTGCTGACACTGGCCGCCGCCGGCGGTCTGGAGGCCGAGCACGTGTACGTGATTGGCCTGCACGCCGGCGTGGCCCGGTGGGCGGGTGCCGGCTTTCAGCCGATTCCCGAGGCGCTGCTGAGCGAGCCGCTGCCCGCCGACTCTGATCAGAACCGCGGCCGCGCGCTCGGTCAGGAGTTGTACGTCGCGCTCAGCCGCGCCCGCCGGCGGCTGGTGCTGTCGTTCCCCGCGGCCGACGACCGGGGCACGGCGCTGTCACCGTTGCCGCTGCTGGAACAGGCGCGGGGCGCGCTTGGTGAGGCGTGGCAGGAGAAGCAGGAGGAGCTGTTCGGTCCCGCGGAGGCGTTGCACTCCACCTACCGGCTGCTGCGCGACGAGCTGCTGGAGGGCACGATGCGGGCCGGCGGCCGGCTCGGCGAGCTGCGCTTTGACACTGATCTGGACGTCTCGCATGCCGTCGTGCGCTACCTGGAGCTGCTCAAGCTGGCGGCGTTGATCGCCCAGAGCGGGCGGGATCGTGTTCCGAGCGTCGCCGAGTCGCTGCGCGACGTGAACTCCAGAATCCTGCAGGCGGTGACCGCTGAGCAGCGCGAGATCTTCGAGTCCTCCACGCTCGACGACTACCTGCTGGACACCGAGCGCGACGCCCGGCGCCGCGCGCAGGCGATCGTCGCTCGCGACGAGCCGTCGCTGGAGCCGTTCCTGCCGCGCCGCGGCGATGGGGTGGTGCTGTCGGCGTCAGACATCGACACCTACCGGACGTGCCCGCTGAAGTACAAGTTCGCGCGGGTCTTTCGAATCCCCCAGGAGCCGACGTTGCACCAGCGCTTTGGGATTCTCGTGCACCAGGTGCTCGAGCGCTTCCACGCCAACGAGTCCGAAAGCCTGCCCGAGCTGCTGGGGCTGCTGGACGCCGGCTGGCGCCGCGGCGGCTTCTCCGATTCCGAGCAGGAGCGCCAGCTGCGGGGCAAGGCCACTGCGGCGCTGACCCGGTACCACGACCGCTTCCGCTCTGAGGAGGGGCAGCCGATCTGGTTTGAGCGCCAGTTCACGTTCAAGCTCGGGCCGCACCTGCTGCGTGGGCGAGTCGACCGGGTCGACCGCTTGCCGGGGGGTGAGTACGAGCTGATCGACTACAAGACCGGGCGGCCCAAGAGCGTTGACCAGCTCGCCGATGACGTGCAGCTGTCGCTGTACGCCGTCGGCGCCCGCGAGGCGTGGCAGCTGGAGGCCTCACGCCAGGCCTACTACTACCTACTCGATGACCAGAAGGTGGCGGTTTCCGACGACGGCAACCGGGGCGACTGGGTGCGCGAGGTCGCGATGGAGGTCGCTGACGGCATCCTCTCCCAGGGCTTTGAGCCGACGCCGTCGTTTGCCGCGTGCTCGATCTGTGACTACCGGCTGGTCTGCCCCGCGGCCGAGCGCTGAGCGCCGGCGTGGTCAGCCCCGGTCGGGGCCTTCGTCGCCGCGCTGGCGCAGAAAGCGCTGTAGGTCACGCGCGATCGTCTCTCCGGAGGGCAGCGATGCCGGCTCGTCGTCGCTCTCCTCGCCGGCGGCAAGCTCAAGGCGCTCGACGAACGCCTGCACGTCTGGGTCTGACTGCACCGCGACGTTGACCTGGCGGTCGTAATCGGCCGATGCGCTCTCCAGATCGGAACCGTCGACGGCCACGCCGACGAGGCCCTCGAGCTTGCGCACCAGGGCCAGCGCCGCCTTGGGGTTGGGGGTGGCGGCGATGTAGTGCGGGACGGCCGCCCACAAGCTGGCGGACGGCAGGCCGGCCTGCTGGCCGGCGGCGTGCAGGATCCCGACGATCCCAGTTGGCCCCTCGTAGGACGATGGCGCCAGCCCGAGCCGGGAGACGAGTGCGGGATCGGAGCTCAGCCCCGTGACCGAGACGGGGCGGGTGTGCGGCACATCGGCCAGCAGTGCACCGAGCGTCACGAACAGCTGCGTGCCGAGCACCTCCGCCAGCTCGACAATGATCTGGGAGAACGTGCGCCAGCGAAACGATGGCTCCGAGCCGGACATGAGGATCAGATCCCGCGGTGCCCGCGGCACCCTGGCCTCGAACAGCTCGACGGCGGGCCAGACGATCTCCCGGGTTTGCCCGTCGCTCAGCTTGGTGCGCGGTCGGGTGGCCTGGAAGTCATAGAACTCTTCGGGGTCGATCGTGGCAAAGCGCTTGGCGCCCAGCGATGATCCGACGAACTCAATCGCACTCGAAGCGGCGTCCGCCGCGTCGTTCCACCCCTTGAAAGCGCAGATCAGCGCAGGGGCCCGTAGACCATCTGGACGGTGCTCCCATTGCAACGGCTGCATCCGACTCACGGTACATCATGGACTTATGAGCCCTGCCGAGGATGCCGAGCTGGCGGTCAGCACCCTGCGACCCGGGCAGGACGTCGACGGCGTGTTCGCCTGCACCCGCAAGGACCGCCTGATGACCCGCAGCGGCAGTCCATATCTGGCGCTCGAGCTGCGCGACCGGACCGGCACGGTGTCCGCTCGGGCGTTTCAGAATGCGGACGCTCTGGCCGGCCGGTTCGAGCGCGGCGATGTGGTCCGCGCGCGGGGTCGCGTGGAGCGCTTTCGCGACGAACTGGTGGTCGAGCTGGTGGACATCCGCCGCGCCGAGGACGTCGATCCGGGACGCTTCCTCCCCACCGCCTACCGCGATCTGGACGAGCTCGACGGCTTCCTGGAGCACTTGGCCGGGGAGGTCTATGACCAGGGGTATGCACGCCTGCTGCAATCGCTGCTCAGCGACGACGCGCTGCGCGCCGCGTGGCGCCGTGCGCCCTGCGCACCGGGGCGGCCGGGTCACCACGCCTATCTGGGGGGGTTACTCGAGCACACGGTCGGCGTGGCCACGCTCGCCCACGAGACCTGTCAGCTGCACCCGGGCCTGAACTCCGATCTGCTGATCACCGCGGCGCTGGTGCATGATCTCGGCCGCACCCGCGAGTTCACCTACGGCGCCGAGATCGGCCTGACCGACGAGGGTCGGCTGCTCGGGCACCTGGTGATCGGCGAGCGGATGCTGGCGCCGCGCAGCGCGGACCTGCTGGAGACCTATAAGCAACTCGCCCTGCTGCACTGCGTGCTCTGCCACCACGGTCCGAGCGCCGCGCCGGGCGGCCGTTTTCGATCGGCCGAGGCGCTCGCGTTGTACCGGCTCAACGCAGTCGATGCGGGGATCAAGGGCGCGCTCGAGCATGGCCTGGGCGATCCCGGCTCGACGGCAGCGGGTGGCAGGCCATAGGGCGGCCTGCACCGGCATCCGTGTCTGGGCCTGACCTGGGGACCCGCGGGCCGCGGCACTAGTTGTTCATCCGGTGAGTCCGGTGAGTGGGCTGGCGAGCGAGAACCGAGTCTGGCAAGGACGCAGGACCGAACGTGTGGCTCTGCCACAGCGAGCAGTCCGAGGACGCCGCCAGGCGAAGATTTGCAGCCGCCAAACCGCAACGGGCTCACAGGACGGGCCACTAGCATCGGCGCCGGCGCGGCAGGGGCCTGGTGGCCCATCCGGTCTTCAAAACCGGCAGGGCGGGGCAGCCCCCCGCTTGGAAGGTTCGATTCCTTCGCCGCGTCGTAGCTGGAATGGGCGCTTTCTAGCCGGGCCTGGGCGCTGGACCGGGATGGTGATTTTTCAAATATGTCCCAAATATGTCCCGAATATGTCCCGAGCGTCGGGTGTCGTGTGCGGCATGTCGTCGCCGTCCGTCCCGCCCACCGGCCATGTCTTCCGCGTCGAGCGCACGCGCGGACCTGTCTGGTACGCGAAGGTACCGGCTCCCGGACGGACGACAGGTACAGAAGAAGATCGGGCAGGCGTGGACCGGCCGTGGTCGCGCCGCCGCCGGCTACGTGACGAAACGCCTCGCGGAGGCCTGGCTCGACGACGTCCTGGCCCAGGCGCGGCGCGCGGAGCTGCCGGGGATGGTGCGGACGGGGGCGACACTCGCCGATGCGGCGGCGGAGTGGCTGCGGTACGTGGAGCACGACCGGGCGTGCAAACCGTCGACCCTGACCGACTACGGGCACACGGCGGGGCGGATCGTCCGTGACCTCGGCGCGGAGCGCGTTGAGGATCTAACGCCCGAGATGCTCGAGCGCTGGAAGGCGACGCTGACCGTGTCGAACCGCACGGTCGCGAAGCACCTCGTGATCCTTCATGGGATCTTCCGCCGGGCGATGAAGGTGTGGGGGTTGCCGCGCAATCCGGCGGCGAGTGTCGAGCGGCCCCGGTTCCGCGTCTCTGATGATCTCGATGCCTTCTCCCCCGTGGAGGTGTGGGCGCTCGTGCGAGCGGCCGCGTCGAAGCAGGACGCGTGCATGTTTCTCACGGCCGCGTTCACGGGGCTCCGGATGGGGGAGCTGCTCGCGCTCGAGTGGCGCGACATCGACTTCGCCGGCGATGCGATTCGGGTTCGGCGCAGCTACAACGTCCACGGCGGGGTCGGGTCGCCGAAGAGCGGCAAGGTCCGGTCGGTGCCGATGGTCCCCGATGTCGCCGAGCAGCTGGCTGCCCTTGCTGGCCGGAAGGACTTCGCAGAGCCCGAGGAGCTCGTGTCCCGGGAGCCCTCGGCCGCTTCCAGGACGCGTCGTCAGTCCGGGTTCGCTACCGCGCTGCACTTGAGCGGGCGGAGCTCCGTCCGCTGCGTTTCCACGATCTGCGGCACACGTTCGGCACGCTCGCGGTGCGGCGGGCGGAGGTGCCGGCGGTGCAGGCGTGGATGGGCCACTCGGACATCCAGACGACGATGCGCTACGTGCACCATCGTGATCGCGGCGGCGTGGCGCGGCTCCTTGCCGAGGCGTTCGCGACCGAAGTGCCGGTCCTTTCGAGGATCGACGTGGGGGCGTGATGCTCAACGCGCAAAAAGACGGCATTTGCAGGCAGATGTCTCAAGACGTCTTGAAGACGTCCCCAGATGTCCGCTCGCGCCGTACCGACGGCGCGCATCCGGGGACCGAATCGCCCGTCTTGGCGGGGCGTTTCGGTCGTCCGCGGACATCCTCAGCACTTTCTGTGCGTGGAGTGTATGCC
>JBPCPC010000189.1:0-3436 GCA_050999585.1 Solirubrobacteraceae bacterium
GGACACGGAACCCACCGCCTCACCCCCACACCCCCTCGCGAACCCCATCGATTGGGACGGATGTGGTGTTTGTGTAACGACTCGGGGCGCCAGCCAACGGATCGTTGGCCCCACAACGCGACCACGACCCGGATGTCAAGCAGCGCCCCCAGCACACAGCAACCCACACCAATACACCGCTGCTTGATCAGCCGAGGCGGGTCGCGCTACCCAACCCACGCCCGCCCTACTTGTCCCAGAACCCCTGGACCATCTCGCCGTCGCCGCCCTCCGGGCGGTCGTTGCCGACCGCGACGAACACCATCCCGTCAGCGCCGGCCTCGAATGCGCGGACAACGTTCGGGGCAACGCGGACGATGTCCCATTGCGCCAGGTCGATCAGTTCGTCGCCGAGCCGCATCCGGCCCGAGCCCTCCACCACCACGTAGGCCTCCTCCTGCTCGCGGTGGTGGTGGCCGAAGGGGACCCGGAAGTTCGGGCTGAAGCGAAACAGGCTCACGCCGAGATGCTCGGAGTCGATGTGACTGCGGGCGAAGCGCGCCTCGAGACCGGGGCCGCGGTCGGCGGCCACATTCTCGATCTCCATTAGGTTCTTCTTCGTGAAATCGGACATGCCGTCCATCCTATGCGCGCGGCGTGCGCGGTGGTAGCGTCGCGGCCATGGGAGAACGAACGCAGTACACACCGGGGACGTTCAGCTGGGCCGATTTGACCACCACCGACCAGGCGGCGGCCAAGCGCTTCTACACGGATCTGTTCGGCTGGGAGATCACCGACACGCCCGTGGACGAGAACACGTCCTATTCGATGGCCGCGATCGGCGGTCGGCCGGTCAGCGCGATCTCGCCCCAGCCCCCGCAGCAGCGTGACGCGGGGGTGCCGCCGACTTGGAACTCCTACATCACCGTCGACGATGCCGACGCGACGGTCGAGCGGGCTCGCGAGCTGGGAGCCAACGTCCACGCCCCCGCGTTCGACGTGATGCAGGCGGGGCGGATGGCGGTGATCCAGGACCCGCAGGGCGGCTACTTCCTGATCTGGCAGCCCGGGGAGCACATCGGCGCGGGCTTGGTCAACGCCCCCGGAGCGCTGTCCTGGAACGAGCTCGGATCGCCCGACGTCGACGGCTCGGCCAGCTTCTACGGTGACCTGTTCGGCTGGACGACCAGCTCGATGGAGGGCAGCCCGATGCCGTATCTGATCGTCACGAACAGCGACGGTCACAGCAACGGCGGGATCCGGCCGCCGATGCCTCCGGGCGCGCCGCCATTCTGGCTTGTGTACTTCGCCACCGACGACATCGACGCCGCGGTGGCCAAGGTGACCGAGTTGGGCGGCGTCGTCCTCGGCGAGCCGACCGACATCGGGATCGCGCGGATCGCCGTCGTCCAGGATCCCCAGGGCGCGGTGTTCGCGCTCTACGACGGCCACCTCGACGACTGACTTCGCCCGCGCGTTCATGCCCGCAGGCGTGACCGCGGTCGTCCGCACGCACGGCGCGGACGCGCGGTGGGGCGGTCATAATCGGCGCGTGCGCAGGCGCGGGTTGATGACGCTGGCGACGGCCGCGGTGAGCGCGGTGCTGTGCGTCGGCTGCGGCCAGTCGCGCGGCCACCCGTCGCCGCCGAACGGCCCGGGGTCGACGCGGCATGGCGCCGACAAGATCCCGCGCGCGGATGCTCCGAGCTATCGCCTGCACCCCCAGGCGGTGCAGCCGGTGGCCGGCTCGGTGGCGCCCACGACGCCTCCGGCGGGAGCCAGCGCCGGGGTGAGCGTGGAGCCCGCGGTCGCGGTCAGCTCGCTGCCGCAGCCCACCAGCGAGGCGCAGATCCGCAAGCAGCTGACCCAGAGCGGGATGACGGCCAACTCCGATCAGGCCACGCTCACGCCCGGCGGTCTCGCGGTGGCGCCGATCGGCGCGCCGGCCGCGGTGCAGGAGGTGATCGCCGCCGGCAACGAGATCGCCCGCCTGCCCTACCGCTATGGCGGCGGTCACCTGACCTACGAGGACACCGCGTATGACTGCTCGGGGTCGATCAGCTACGCGTTCGCCGCCGCTCACCTGCTGGACCACACCGTCGTCTCCGGCGATCTGGAGCGCTGGGGGCAGTCCGGGCCCGGCAGGTGGATCACCGTGTTCTCCAACGCGGGCCACACGTTCATGTACGTCGCCGGGCTGCGCTTCGACACCGTCGCGCTGGCCGAGACCGGATCGCGCTGGTCTGACCGCCCTGCCGACGAGCCGGACCTGAGAACGTTCAGCGTCCGCCACCCCGCCGGACTCTGAGGCGAGGGTCGATGAGGACGGCCTGCTCGGGCGCTCAGGGCCAGCGCCAGATCCGCCGTTACCCCTGTAATAGGTGTGGTTTTTCGCACTTCTGCCGTCCGGCGGTCACTCTATCTTCGTGCCCCGATGCAAGTCCGGCAACTCCAGGTCGGGGCGTCCGTTGCGATGCCGTTACTCGTCCGCGAGGCGCGGGCGCGGTCCCTGCGCGAGGGCGGCGAGCTGCTCAAGCTGACACTCGGTGACCGCACGGGGTGCCTCCCGGCGGTGGTGCTGGAGGAGATCGAGGAGGCACGCGAGATCTGCCGTGCCGGGGCGGTCGTGTTCGTCGTCGGCAGCTTGGTGAGCCATGAGCTCCACGGCACCCGGCTCGAGGTCGAAACGGTCCGAGCGGCCGGCGAGGCCGAGTATCAACGTCACCAGCTGATCGACGGACCGGCGCGGCCGGCCGGCGCGCTGGAGGCCGACCTACGGGAGCTGGTGGCCACCGTCCAGAACGCCGACCTGCGGCGGCTATTGGCGGCGCTGGTGGGGGAGGACACCGAGGTCTGGGGTCGTTTCCGCGAGGCGCCGGCGGCCAAGCACTATCACCAGGCCTATCGGCACGGCCTGCTGGAGCATTCGCTGACCGTCGCGCAGGCGGTGAGCGCGATCTCGGCGACGTTTCCGGGAATCGATCGCGACGTGGCGGTGACCGGCGCGTTGCTGCACGACATCGGCAAGCTCGACGCCTACGCGATGGGCGGCGGCGTGATCGAGATGACCGACCAGGGCCGCCTGTATGGGGAGATCGCGCTCGGCTACTACCTGATCCGCAACACGATCGAGCGCCTCGAGGGTTTCCCGGCCGACACCGCCCAGGCGCTGCTGCACATCATCCTCAGCCACCACGGGTCGCTTGAGCACGGCAGCCCCGTGATCCCGTGCACGCGCGAGGCAACGCTGGTCCACATGGCCGACAACCTCGGCGGCAAGCTGGGCAGCTTTGACCGGGTCGAGAAGGCGCTGCCGGCCGGCGCCCAGTGGTCCTCGTACGACAAGGGGATCGGGGGGGGCGCGTTCTTCGCTGCCCCGCCAATGCCCGAGCGCCGCGCCGCCTGAGCGCCGCCCCCGGGCCCGTCACCCTCCGCCGCGCCTCTCGCCGCCCTGCGC
>JBPCPC010000314.1:0-6981 GCA_050999585.1 Solirubrobacteraceae bacterium
GGATCCCCATCAGCTCGAGGCTCGGCTCGTGCCAGTCGAGCGTCTCGAGGTTCATCAGCATCGTCCGGCTGGCGTTCGTCACGTCGGTCGCGTGCACCCCGCCGCTGGTCCCACCCGTCAGGTTCCACAGCACCCAGGTGTCCATGTTTCCGAACGCCAGCTCACCGTTCTCGGCCCGCTGCTGGGCACCCTCGACGTTGTCAAGCAGCCAGCGGATCTTGGGGCCCGAGAAGTAGGTGGAGAGCGGAAGGCCGACGGCGTCGCGCAGGCGGTCCACCCCCTGGTCGCCGGCCAGCTCCCGCACGAGCGCGCCCGTGCGGGTGTCCTGCCAGACGATCGCGTTGTGGATCGGCTCGCCGGTCTCGCGATCCCAGACCAGCGTCGTCTCGCGCTGGTTGGTGATCCCGATCGCCTCGACGTCGCCGGCTTCGGCCGGCGATGAGGCCAGCGCGCCGTTGATCACCTCGCGGGTACGCGTCCAGATCTCCTTGGCGTTGTGCTCGACCCAGCCCGCCCGGGGATTGATCTGCTCGTGCTCGCGTTGGTCGACGTGGACGATCTTGCCGTCGTGGTCAAACAGGATGAACCGGCTGCTCGTGGTCCCTTGGTCGATTGCTCCCACGTACTTCGCCATGTCAGCTCCCTTGCGGTTCGTCGATCGAGTCGGCGCCCTGCTCGACCATGTCGGGGTCGGGCTTAGCGCCGCGCGCGATCAGGACGTTGCGGATCCCGAGGTCGTAGATCAGCGCGCCCACAGCCGCGCCGACGAGCGGCCCGATGATTGGTATCCAGAAATAGGTGTTCACGTTTCCGTAGTCACCCGGGAACGCGATCTTCTTCCAGCCGGCGATCCAGGCCCAGATCCGCGGGCCGAAGTCCCGCGCCGGATTGATCGCATAGCCGGCGTTGGCGCCGTAGGACAGGCCGATCGCGACGACGATGAAGCCGATGATCAGCGGGGCCAGGTTGTTCTTCACTGGCGCGTTGAACTCATCGGTCACGGCGAAGATGAAGCCGACCAGGAACGCCGTGCCGATCACCTGATCGAAGAACGGCCCGATCCACGACTTGAAGTACGGCGCCGGGAACGTCGCGAAGATCGAGAACGTGCCGACCGACTTGGAGCTGCCCTTGACCACGTGCATCGAGGTGTTCAGGCTGTTGATCGCCGAGCGGTAGTTGAAGTAGACGAGCGCGGCACCCACGAACGCGCCGAGCACCTGCGCCGCCCAGAACGCGGGCACCTTGCGCCACGAGAACCCGCGCCGCAGCGCCAGGGACAGGGTCACGGCCGGGTTGAGATGCGCGCCGCTGACCCCACCCGCCACCCACACCGCAAACGCCACCGCAAAGCCCCATCCCCAGGCGATCAGGAGCCAGTCCGCCTGCGCCGCAAACGCCTCCTTGCCGCGTCCGGACTGGTTCAACGCCGCCACCACCATCGCCACCACACCATCCCCAAACGCGATGATGATCATCGTGCCGAGGAACTCGGCCACCAGCTCGCCCAACGTCGACTGCTGCCAGCGCCAGCGCTTTTTCGAATTCACCGAGCTGCCTCCCTCCAGAGTTTTGCCGCCTCTTAGGTAGCCTGGACGCCATGGCTTCAAACACCCCATCTGTTGATCCGGCAAAAATCGGCCCGCAGCAGCGCGCGCGGGCGATCGAGCGGATGCGGTCTGAGACCTTCGACGTGCTGGTCGTCGGCGGCGGCTCGACCGGCACCGGCTCGGCCCTGGACGCCGCGACCCGCGGGTTATCGGTGGCCCTGGTGGAGGCGCGCGACTTCGCCTCGGGAACCTCGAGCCGCTCCTCGAAGCTGATCCACGGAGGCCTGCGCTACCTGGAGCAGCTGGAGTTCCATCTCGTCCGCGAGGCGCTGCGCGAGCGCAGCCTGCTGCTCAACGTGATCGCGCCGCATCTCGTGCAGCCGGTCTCGTTCCTGTATCCGCTCAAGCATCGGGTGTGGGAGCGCACCTACGTCGGCGCCGGGATGTTGCTCTACGACGAGCTCGGCGGGCACAAGGGCATGCGACGCCACCGCCACCTGACCAAGCGCGGCGCGCTGAAGATCGCCCCGGCACTGGCGCCCGACTCGCTCATCGGCGCGCTGCAGTACGACGACTGCCAGGTCGACGACGCGCGCCACACGCTGGCCGTCGCCCGCACGGCGGCGCGCTTCGGTGCCGCGGTGGCCACCTCGATGTCGGTGACCGGCTTCCTGCGCGAGGCCGGCCGGGTCGCCGGAGTGCACGTGCGCGACCACGTCTCCGGCGAGGAGCTCGACGTGCACGCCCAGGTCGTGATCAACGCCACCGGCGTGTGGACCGATGAACTGCAGCACCTCGTCGGCGAGCGCGGCAAGTTCCACGTCACCGCCTCCAAGGGCATCCACCTGGTCGTACCGCGCGACCGCCTGCAGCTGGACACGGGCCTGATCCTGCGCACCGAGAAGAGCGTCCTGTTCGTGATCCCGTGGGGCCGACACTGGCTGATCGGCACCACCGACACCGAGTGGAAGCTCGACAAGTCACACCCGGCGGCCAGCCGCGCCGACATCGACTACGTGCTCGAGCACCTCAACGCCGTGCTTGAACAGCCGCTCGGCCACGCCGACGTTCAGGGCGTCTACGCCGGGCTGCGCCCGCTGCTCACCGGCGAGTCTGAGAGCACCTCCAAGCTCAGTCGCGAGCACGCGGTCGCCTCGCCCGTACCGGGGCTGGTCGCGATCGCCGGCGGCAAGTACACGACCTACCGGCTGATGGGCAAGGACGCCGTCGACCTCGCCGTCCACATGCTCGATGCCCGGATCTCGGAGTCGGTCACCGACGTGACGCCGCTGGTCGGCGCCGATGGGTTCCACGCGCTATGGAACGCACGCCACCGGCTGGCCGCCCAGTCGGGGCTGCACATCGCGCGCATCGAGCACCTGCTGCGCCGCCACGGCACCCGCACCCACGAGCTGCTGGAGCTGATCGCCGAGCGGCCCGAGCTGACCAAGCCGCTGCCCGAGGCCGACGACTACCTCGCCGTCGAGGCGCTGTATGCGACCTCGCACGAGGGGGCGCTGCACGTCGACGACGTCCTCGCCCGCCGGACCCGGATCTCGATCGAGAGCTGGGACCGCGGCGTCGCGGCCGCCCGGCCGGTGGCCGAGCTGATGGCCGAGGTGCTCGGCTGGTCTGCGGCCCAGATCGAACTCGAGGTCGACACCTACGCAGCGCGGGTGGCCGCCGAGCGCGATTCGCAGCGCCAGGACGACGACCGCACCGCCGACGCCGCGCGGCTGATGGCGCCCGATGCGCTCGCCGGCGCCCAGGGCGAGGGCGCGCTGCGCCCCGGCGGCTGACCGGCGCGCAGTCCCCGAGATCCGCCGGCCAGCTGGCGCCGCGGCGTCGTATCAGCGGGCGACCCCGCAGGCGACGCACAGGCGCTGGAGCTGCTCCATCGCGTCTCCGGTCCGCGTCGGCAGCGCCTCCAGGGCCGCCGCGGCGGCACGCAGATCCCGGATCGTGACCGCGCGGGCCTCCAGCGCGAACCGGCCCAGCCAGCGGACCGCGGCACGCTCGTAGCGGCGAGGGTCGCCGTCGCGCAGCACCAGACAGATTCGCAGAGCGTCATCGAGCGCGATCTGCGGCAGCTCGCGAGCGGCGCCGAGCACCAGCAGCTCGTTGCCGGTTTCGAGCGCGCGCCGGAAACGGGCGTAGGGACTGCCTTCGCTGGTCACGAACATATGTTCGCATGGGCGTCAAGGCTGCGGCCTCGTCCCTTTGTCGGCCACCCGGCATCGAACGGCGGCCCGGCGGTGCGGCGGCCGATGACTCGTTGCATGAGCGAAGAACAAGTCCAGATCGCCAGCGTTGTCGTGGCTGACGCAACCCGCTAAGGCTGCCCCCTGACCTACGTCAGCCCCGGCTTTGAGCAGCTCACCGGCTATTCGTCGGCCGAGGGGCTGGGCCGCAGGTGCAGCTTCCTCCAGGGCCCGGACCGACCCGCGCGCGGTGCAGGTGCTGCGCCAGGCGATCGCCGACGGCGCCGCGGCCTACGTGACGATCCTCAACTGCCGCGCCGACGGCTCCGAGTTCTGGAATGAAGTCGCGCTCGCGCCGCAGCGTGACCCGAGCGGCCGCGTGGTCCAGTACCTGGGAGTGCAGAAGGACGTGACCGCGCGCATGCACGCCGACGCCCGGATCCACGACCTGGCCTATTTTCGACGCTCACGGGCCTGGCCAACCGCACCGCGTTGCAGGACGAGATGACCACGGCACTGGCCAGCGCGCGCGCTGCCGACAGCCAGCTGGCGCCGCTGTTCGTCGACCTTGACGACTTCAAGCGGGTCAACGACCGCCACGGCCATCTGGTGGGCGACACGCTGCTGCAGGCCGTCGGCCAGCGGCTGCGCGCCGTGGTGCGTTCCGGCGACGTCCTGGCGCGACCGGCCGACGACGAGTTCCTGCTGCTGTTCAAGAACGTCGACGACGTCTCCGAGCTCGCCGCCGAGCTGGCGGCGCGGGTCCTCGACAGCCTGCGCGAGCCGTTCGTGCTGGAGGGACAGGGTCCGCTCGCGGTCCGCGCCAGCGTCGGGGTCAGCACCTTCCCGCGCGACGCGGACACGATCGAGGACCTGATGCGCCGCGCCGACGTGGCGATGTACATCGCTAAGGGCGGCGGCAAGGACAGCTTCCACATCAACCAGGCGCGGGCAACGCCGACCGGCTACCGCGACGACGACGACGACGGCGCTGCCTGGGGCGGAATGGATGAACTGAACGAGCTGGACGAGCTGGACGAGCTGGAGCGGATCCTCTCCGGGTGCGGCGTGACCGCGGTGTTTCAGCCCCACCCTTGGCCAGGGATGGGTGTGGGGCCGCCCCGGTCCGCTGCCGCCACGCTTTGGCCGGCCGTGGGTGCTTTCAGGACGCACGGCACTTCACGCCCCACACCGCCCGCCGCTACGAGATGCTGACGCGCGGAGCGAGCCTGGTGGCGGCGCTCGGCGTCGGCCTCGAGCAGGCGTCGGTGGGCGGCGTTCGCGCAGCCCACATCGACCGTGACGACCCTCTCGCCGGGGAGTGGAGCGTGATCGTGATCGGCCCTCACTTCGCGGGCGCTCTGGTCGCCCAGGATCTCGGCGACACGGGATCTGACTCCGAGCGCCGGTTCGTGTTCGCCACCGCGTATGACCGCGGTCTGGTGATCGCCGCGGCCCGCACCCTGCTGGCGCGGATCACGCCGGTGGCGCCGTCCCGGCACGACCGCCTGCCGACGCGCGCCGGCGAGCTCAGGTGAGCCAGAGGTTGACGCGGTAGCGCAGCGAGTGTCGGCCGCGCGGGTTGGCGGACTGCCCGAACACGCGCAGCGTGTGATGCCGGGCCACATGCCGGGGCTTGCGCAGCTTGCCGACACTGCAGTTCGCCTTCTTCAGCGCGGCCGCCGCGCTCGTGAGCGTCATGTGCTTCAGCCGCGGAACGACGCAGTACTTGACCGGCTTCGCCGGTTGCTCGGTGCCCGCGCCGGTAACCGTGCCGTTGATCGGCGAGGCGCCCTGCGCAAATGCGTTGAGGCCGATGTCGTCGACCTCGATCGCCTTCGCTGAGACGGCGGACGGGGTCCGCAGGCCGCCGTGGAACGCCCAGTAGGTCTTCGAGGGCAGCCCCTCCACGACCGTTCCGTCGGCCGGCACGGAGGCGACGTGAGCGAGCGGGTTGGCCGCGTTGTCGATGTCCCATTGATCGATCACCACGTCCGGCTGCGCCGAGCCGAACACCGACCACGAGCTGATCGCGATCGGAGCGCCGCCGGCGAAGCGGTACAGCTCGCCCGTGGTCGTCTGCACGAACGTGCCGTCGGCCGGATGGGGAAGCAGCGCCCCAAACTGGGCGGCGCTGATCACGGTCACCGGCTGGGGAGCCCCGAACGGCGTCCACGAACTGACGTACAACGGCGAGTCGCCGGCGACCCGGTACACCACCGAGGTGCCCGATACCCGCACGAACGTGCCGTCGGGGATCGCTGAGCCGGTGTGCTCGGTGTCGGCCGTGGCGCCGTCCAGGTAGTCGCCGTCGATGTTTAGCGTTACGCCGCCGTACTTGTCGTTGTGGGCGCCCTCAAACTGGTGCACGCGGTTGTGGGCATTCCAATCGCCGCTGGGCACGTAGGGGTCGCTCGTCGTCTGCTTGCCGTTCCAGTCGCCGATCCAGATGTCGTCGGGCTCGAGATAGCCGGTGCCCTGCTGCTTGACCAGATCGGTGATCGCCGAGGAGGCGCTGCTGTAGACGCCGGCCAGATAGCCCGCGGCGTGCAGCTGACTCGTCCAGGCCGACAGGAACCCCAGCACGGCGGCGGTGTGCGAGCTCGATTCGCTGTACTGCTCCATGTCGTCATAGATCGGGTTGCCGGCGGGAATCCCGAGCGCCTGCGCTTCGCTGATCGCATCGTTGGCCGCGGCGGCCCCCTCAGCACCGGCCTGACCGGCGTTGATCGTGGCGCAGCTTCCGCCGCAGGAGCCGGCTCCCTGGTAGCCGACGTAGGTGGGGATCAGGTGCCAGCCGGCCTGAACCTGGCTGGTCACCCAGGACGGGGTCAGGTTCGGTTGCGAGCAGGCGGAGTTGACGCCGCCGATGTACACGCCGACGGCGCGGAACGGCGACTGTGACCAGGCCGACATCGAGTTGGTCGACGGTGTCGAGCAGGCGTCGAAACCCAGACCTGTGTAGCCGGCCTGCGCCGGACGCGCGGTGCCGGACGCGGCCGCAAACGCAGAGCGGTCGCGGCGGCTGACGCGGGACGGGCGCGTGGCGCTCAGTCGATCGCCGAGGACCCGGCTCACCAGTGCGCGGTCGTTTGACCAGGTGGCGGTGGCGACGAGACCCGAGGACCCGAGCGTGACGCTGTCCACCGCGCCGCCCGCGCCGGCGATGCCGGCTGCTCCGGCCGCCGCCGCCCGAGCGGCCGCGGTCTCGCCCCCCGGCGCGCCGCCCC
>JBPCPC010000014.1:0-6317 GCA_050999585.1 Solirubrobacteraceae bacterium
CGGGGCACCACGTGGACCCCGCTGTTTGACCGTGAGTTGGCTTTGGGGATCGGCGAGCCCAACGCGGTGGCGATCGACCCCAACGGCACCGATTTGGTCTACGCGGGCACCAGCCAGCGAGTCATCCTCGGAACTGGGAATTCGGGCGTGTTCGGTCCGCCCGACTCGTCACAGGGGCTGTACAAGTCGATCGACGGGGGCAACAGCTGGGTGCAGCTCGGCAGCGGGTTCCCGGTGGGTAACAACGGGAACGCAACCAATCTCGCCGGTCAGGACATCAATGTCGTGGTCGTCGATCCGGCGGATAGCACGGTGCTCTACCTGTCCTCGTCCAGCGGGGTGTTCCGCAGCAGCGACGGGGGTCTCAACTGGACGGCGGGCAACAACGCCGGAGGCGACGCTCGCTCGTTGGTGCTCGACGCATCTTCGCCGGTGGGCGCCCGGATTCTGTACGCCGGAGTCAACGGAAGCGGGGTCCTCCGTTCGATTGACGGCGGCCGGAACTGGAGCCAGATCCTCAGCGGCGGTACGCCCTCGGTCGCCACCGCAGTGGGTGCGACACCCAAGGGCTTCAGAAAGACGATCGTTGCGCTCGCTCCGCCGGCGTCCCCACCCAACGTCAGCGGCGTGCAGGTGCTCTACGTCACGCTGGAGGGAACCGGCGGCGCGAGCGACCCCGTCGGGTTGTTCGTGAGCACCGACCAGGGCGCCAACTGGACGCAGCAGGCCGCCACGGGCATGCCGACCCGCACCCAGGGCGGCTACAGCTTCCACATGGCGGTCGATCCCGCATCGCCGGGAGACGGCGCCAACGACATCATCTACTTCGGAGCGGTCGGGCAAGCCAAGTCCACAGATTCCGGGACGAGCTTCAGCGGACTTGGAATACCGCATGCCGATACGCACGCCTGGGCGTTCGTTGCGCAGCCTAGCCCGACGCCGTCAACGGTGTACTGCGGCAACGACGGCGGCGTCGATGTATCGACTGACGGCGGGAGCTCCTGGACCGCGCTGGGGAGCGGGGCGCTGCAGACCGGGCTCGTGTTCAATATCGACGTCAAGCCGGATGCCACCGCAAGCGAAGTCGTCGCGGCATTCCAGGACAACGGCCTGCTGACGACGGCCGGGACCGCCAGCCCTGCCTGGAGCAGTCCCCAGGGGGGCGACGGCTTCGATATCGCCTATGACGGTGTGACGCCCGGGCGCCTGTACGGGACGAGCGGCTTCTGGCCGGCGCCCTGCACCCGGGTGTTCGTGTCGACCGCCGACGGAACCGACCTTCCCTCCACGGTGCCGTCTTCCCAGGACGTCTCTCCGTGGGGCACGAGCAGCGACCAGAACTGCGGAGTGTTCCCGGTCACGACGGATCCGACCAACGCGGGCCATGTCTACGTCAGCGGCAACCAGAACCTCTGGCAGTCCCAGGATGGCGGGAGCACCTGGCGAAAGCTTTCCGGGTTTCCCGGAATCGGGAACGTCGACGTTGCGGCCGCGAACGGCAACAACGTCGTGATCGCAGTGGGAGGTCAGGTGTTCGTCTGCACCAACGCGCTCGCCTCGACCGGAGTGGCGTTCACGAACATCACTCGGAACCTGCCCGGCCGCAACGTCCCGCGCGCCGTCTTCGACCCCATTGACCCGACCGTCATCTACACCGTCCTCGGCGGACTCAATGGCTCCGGTCCGGGACAGTCAGGACACGTGTTCCGCACCACGATTGCAAGCAGTGCATGGACGGATATCTCGCCCGCGACCGGATCCCTGTCTGAGCCGTTGGACGTGCCGTTCAACGCGATTGCTCTCGATGGCAACGACTTGCCCACGACCATTTACGTCGGGACGGACCTCGGCGTGCTGCGCTCGACGGACGTGGGTGCGACGTGGACGGTGCTTGATGACATACACCTGCCCCGCGTCCCGGTCACCGACTTGGTCCTGAATCCAAAAGCGGGGGTTCTATGCGCGGGCACCTACGGACGCGGCGTGTTCAAGTTCACCAAGCCGACAGGTCCGTCAATTGCCGTTGGCCTGGACCACGGGCTGGACTTCGGGACTGTCTGCGGTTCGGCCTTCCTGACCATCGATGTGTACAACGTCGGCGGCACGGACCTCACCGTGACCGGAGTCGCACCGCTCATGGGCTCAGGTGACTTCTCGGTGCTCCCGGCGCCGGGTCTACCACTCGAGGTCGCACCGACCGACAAGGTGACGTTCACGGTGCTCTACACCCCATCTGTGGTCGACTCCCCGGAGACCGCGATCATCCGCATCACCAGTGACGATCCCGCAGCGCCATTTGTCGACGTGGCGGCGACAGGCTCGGAAGGGTTTGGCCAGGTCGCGACGGCGATCGCCGACCGAGGCAACTTCGGTTCGTTGTGCGTCGGAGCCATCCGCGACGAGCCCCTGACGATCAACAACACGGGGTCGTGTCCGCTTTCGATTACCGACATGGCCGGCACCAGCGAATTCTTGGTGCCGAGCGTGCTGACCTATCCGCTGCTCGTCAACCCTGGCGACGCCATCGATCTCCCGATCCGTTTCCAGCCGTCGAGTTTCGGGACCAAATCCGGCACGATCGTAGTGATTAGTGACGATCCGGCCAGCCCTCATTCGGTGCGGGTCACCGGAACCGCTCCGCCCCCGCGGCTCGCTCTGGTCATCGCCGACAAGGGGCAGTTCGGCAAATGCTGCGTCGGCTCGTTCACCGACGAGGCGCTGGTTCTCAGCAACAGCGGTGAGTGCACGCTCACGATTACCGACATCGTGTCCTCATCGGGGGAGTTTGACGCTCCGCGGGTGTCGCCGTATCCGCTGTCGATTGAGGCGGGCGGAAGCATCGAGGTGCCGATCCGCTTCGAGCCGACGGGTTTCGGGCCCCAGACCGCCCTGATCACGGTGACAAGCGACGATCCTGCCGGCCCACGGACGGTGCCAGTGTCAGGATTCGCGCCGGCGGGCAAGCTCGCCATCACCGGAACGGCTTACTTCGGCGGCGTCAAGTGCGGCGAGCGCGCGACGCGCACGATCTCAGTATGCAACGTCGGCGAATGTGACCTGCACGTCGAAGAGGTGCACTTCGAACGACGCAGTCGCCACTGGCGCCTGATCCACAACCCGTTCCCGGCGACCCTCCATGCCGGCTCATGCCTCAACGTCGTGATCGCGTACAAGGCAACGCAAAGTGAGCCGCGCCCATGCGAACTCGTGATCAGGAGCGACGAGCCTCATAGGCAATTCCGCCGAGTCGATGTGATCGCCTGGACCCGCTGCTGCTGCCGCGACTGCTGTTCGAGCTGCCGTCACGGTAGGCCGTGCGACGAGCACCATACGGAGTGCTGTGAGCGCCATCATCACGATTGCTGTGGGCATCACCATCCAGAGCGAGAGGATCTCGAGGACGACGAGCGCCGGCACGAGGGGCCACACGACCACAGGGAGGACGACGCTCCAGAGCGCTGATCGTGTTGCCGGCAGGCCAAGTGATCCTTCGCCAACCAATCGCGCAACGACCGTGGCAACAACACCTGATCTCTGTCCGCGCCCAGGAAAGTCTGATCCATCCTCGAGATCCTTCACCGGCCGGCCACAGGCCCCTATTTACGAAACACCGCTTCGTCCAGGCGGAAGTGAGGGTCCCCGATCGATTTGGGGATGGAGGGCGGGAACTTCCTTTGCCGGCGTTGGCGACGACTAGCCAAACTCGGAGAGCACGGCGCCAGCGGGCTTCACCGCGACCCGCGCGCTAAAAGTCAGCGGGCCCGTCACGCAAACTGTGCGCGGACGATCGTCGCGAGAATTGCGATCGCCGATTCGATCGCCGCCTCGTGCACGGCGCCGTAGCCGATCACGAGCCCGCGCTGGTCGGTGGACTCGATGCAGAACGACGACAGCGCGGGCACCTCGATCCGCTCCTGCCGGGCGCGATCCACAATCGCTTGGTCATCCATGCCAGTGGGCAGGCGCAACAGCAGGTGCACGCCGGCGTCGTACCCTGTCACTGCCAGCTCAGGCAGGTGCCGATCGACCGCTGCCAGCAGTCGGTCGCGCCGGGCGCGGTAGACGGCTCGGGCGGCGCGGAGATGGCGGTCGTATGCACCGCGACCGAGGAACGCCGCGAGCGTTAGCTGGCTCAGCGCCGGGCACGCGTCGTCGGCAAGTTGTTGCTGATTGGCCGTTTCGTCGACCAACGCCTGCGGCACGACCAGCCATCCGAGCCTCAGCGCCGGCGCTAGGGTCGTGGCGACCGTACCGATCAGGGCGACGCGATCGGCTGCCAGGCCCTGGAGCGCGCGCGCTGGCACACCGCCGTGGCGGAACTCGGACGCGTAGTCGTTCTCGATGATCAGGCCCCCAGTCGCGCGGGCCCACGCGAGCAGTCGGCGCCGGCGCTCGCCAGGGAGCACCGAACCGGTGGGGAAATGGTGCGCCGGCATGACCAGGATGGCGTCGCCAACGAGGTCGTCGACGACCAGGCCGTGCTCGTCGAGGGGCTGCGGTTTATACGCCAGTCCGTGCGCGAGTACCCGCTTGCGCAGGACCACCTGTGACGGGTCCTCGAGAGCGACACGCATCGCGCCACGCGCGCTCAGGACCCGCAGCATGAGGTCGATGCTTTGGCCTGCGCCCTGCGTGACGAAGATCTCGTCGGGATCGGCGATCACGCCGCGGGTGCGACCGAGGTGATCGGCCAGCGCCTCACGCAGCGTGCGCTCGCCGCGGGGGTCGCGATAGCTCAGCACTGCGCTCCCAGCCTCGCGGGCCACGCGGTGCTCCGAGGCCAGCCACTGCCGGAGCGGGAACAGTGCGATGTCAGGAAGCCTGGGCGTCAGGTCGTAGCGGATCGCGGGCCGCGGGTCGACCGGCGTTCTGACGACGGCCGGTCGCGCGGCGTCTGCGACGATCGGAGCGGCCCGGGTTCGCGAGATCAGAAAGTCCTGCGAGGCTAGCTGGGCGTAGGCATCGCTAACGACGCCGCGCGATACGCCGAGTCCACGCGCGAGCGCCCGGGACGCGGGCAGCCGCACGCCGGCCCGCAGGCTGCCCGCGAGGATCGCGTCGCGCAGCGTTCGCTCCAGAGCGTCGCGCAGCGTCTCCCGGGCGCGGGGCTCGAGCTTCCACCATCTGGCCTCATCAGATGCGCATGACCTGGCCCTACTCATGGAGCCGGAACGGTGCCAGATTCGCGCCATGAGGTTTGCCGACGCCCGGCCGTAGCGTCCGCGAACGGGTGTGCGCAGTCTCGCTCAACTCGATCGCTGGATGCGGTTCAACGCTGCGGCGTGCGTGTGCGGCGTGCTGCCGGTGGTGCTCGCCCTCACGGTTCACGATCACGGCTCGAGCGCGGATCCGTACTGTCTCCGGCATTGCTACACGCTCGTGCATGTCGCCGGCCTGGGCGTGCTCGGAATCGTGGGCGCCCCGATCGTGATTGGCCTGGCCGTGTTCGCGCTGCTGCCGTTCAAGCACGCGCGGCGCGGGCGGTACGTGGATTCGGCGGCGTGGTCACTCGCCGTGCTCAGCTGCCTCGTGTGCTTCGCCGGTCTGCTCACGTCAGTGTGGTTCGCGATGCTGCCGGTCGCAGCGCTGACCGTGTGCGCCGTGGCCACCGCGCCGTAGCGAGCCTCACACGCCGGGGCTTGCAGCCGAAGCCGCTATCGGCTCGCGCGCGGCCGGCCGGGCACCCGCTTTTGGCCCGCCCAAATTGCGTGACGGCGGCGGCTATCAGCAGCGCGCGGACGGTCGCCGCGTCGAATATGGTCCGCCGCCAGCCGGTTGCCCTAGGATCCCCCGCCGGGCGCGAGCGCTATCGCGGGAAACTGTCTTTCGGTGACGGGTGAACGATCCCCATCCTGCGGTGGTTATGTCGGATGCTTGAGGGTTGTTCTGACCCGCTTCGCGGACACCGGTCCGCGCACCCCGACCGCTTGCGCGAAGTACGACATCCGCAGCTCCTCGAGCAGCCACCGCGCCTGCTCGCGAGCGGCTCCGGGCGCCGCCGCCCGGACCTCCGCCTCCAGCTCGTGGATCGTCGCCATGCTGTCGCGGTCAACCCCGACGTTGTCGGCGATCCGCTCCAGCCGGTACGCCGCCGCCCGCAGGTAGCGCGCGACGTCCGGCAGCCGTTTGACCCCTGCCGCGCAGATGAACCCCTCGTGGGTGAGCCGGCCGATCTGCGCGGCGACGTCGAGCCGGGCCGGGCGCAGCATGTCGTTGGGCGCGCCCGCCATCGCCTGCCGCGCCTGCCCGGCCGCCGCCAACACATCCACCGTCGCGGCCAGGGCGCGGCGAACCGCGCCGTCGATGCCGTTCTGAAC
>JBPCPC010000046.1:0-10565 GCA_050999585.1 Solirubrobacteraceae bacterium
CCACCGAAACAGTGACGCCGGGTCCGCGATGACCTCAACTGGCCCCACCCGCCCGCCAACCCGCAACCGCCAACCCGACCGAACCCGAATCACTCACCCACGCCCGGTTCGTGCACGATCCGGGCTAACACGCGATCACCGGCCTCCCGCAAACGCCGGCATCAGCGGTGCCGATCGACCTTGAGCGCCGGTCATCGGCTCGGCTCAGTTCCTGCACTCATATCGCGGAAGCATCGCTGCGCGTCTTTAACCCGCGCTGATCCATCCGTGAGAAACCTCACAAGTCTCAGCGACTCGGCAGGTTGCACTGCGACAACCATGCCGTGACGCCAAGTCAGACGATCAGGCCGAGAGGATGATCGCCGGCTGAAACTAGTCGGGCAGCGTGGCGCGCAGCCCGAACAGGTCAGAGATCCAAGACAGGTACTGCCGCTGGTCAACAAGGAAGAAGCCGTCGGTGTGCGTCCAGACCAGATCGTGAGCAACGGGCTGCCATAGATCGCTGCCCACCACCCAGAGCGAAAGTAACCCATGACCGCCAGCGAGCTCGCCTCGAACCGATCCAGCCCGTGATGGGCGGATCTCGCCTCCGTCGGCCGGTGCGACAATCGCGCCGCCTATCACCAGACGGGTTCGGCATGAACGCGTGCTGGAAGCTAACCAAGGCCCACGGGATGAGTGGCGGCCATCCGAGGCGGCGCCTATGATCACGAAACTTGAGCGTGACTCAAGCCGATGATCTCCAGATTCCGAGAGTTCAGCTGTCAGCGCCGAGGTTCAGGTGACCGTGCGCCCGGACTGCCTGATTGTGAGCGCAACAACGTGTGCTACCGCGTGTCGATCTGGGGTGTGGCTTCAGGGGCGTGGGCGTCTGCGCGGGCTTGGGGGCGGCGGTTGGCGGCTGCTTCGGCGGGTCGCTGTAAAGCGGCCGCGGCCTGGCGGTGGGCGGGCTGTGTGACCTGGCCGGCGATACTTTGCGTACTGGTGAGGGGATATGGTCGGCATGCCTAGATTGCGCGTTTGGTTTCGAGCGGCGTTGCTAGGGGCGATGCTCTTCCCGGGGATCGCAAACGCCCGCCTGATGCGGAGCAACAATACGCCGTTTCCGAGCAGCGCCCTGATCACCGGCGCCTCATGGACCAGCCGGCCGTATGGACCGCCCCAGAACCAGTCAGGCGACATCCTGCCCACGGTGTGGGCCGGCGACGGTAACCAGTACACGATCATGGACGACGGCGGGACGGGCGAGCCTGCCGGCGAGCTCTGGAAGCAGTCGGTCGCGCAGATCACCGGCGCGCCGCCTGCAATCCGGTTTCGACATGTCGGTAACGCTACGCGGCCCGCGCCGGCTTCGTTCTTGCAGATCAAGCATGATCAATCGCTCTGGACCGGTCCGCTGGGACCGTATTATTCCAGCGGTCTGGTGGAGGCCAATCACGTCCTGTTCGCCACTCAGGAGAACAACTGGGACTGGAACGCCAACGGCAAGTTCGCCGGCCTCGCCGGAATCTCCTACTCCACCGATCTCGGTCAGCAGTGGACCGCCGGAGATAAGCCGTTTCCGGCCCCGCTGGGGAATCTCAGCTGGGTGCTTCGGGGTCGAGGCGGCTACTACGCCGACGGCTACGTGTACTCAATCGCCACCGAGCGCGAGTTCAACGCGACCAACCTGATCATGGGTCGCAGCCTTCCCGGTGTCGCTGACATGACTGACCCGAGCCAGTGGCAGTGGGTATCGGGATGGCGCCGCCATCAGGGGCTGCCGTGGCCGGTCTACTCAAGCTCCCTGACGTCCGCGGTCCCGATCGCGAGCTGGGGCTCGCATATCACGTACCCACAGATGGCCTACGACGCGCCGCTGCACCACTACCTGCTCACCTTCACCCACTCCTACGCAGCGACACCACCCGGGATCTGGCGCGCGGGATCAGAGCTCGACATTCTCGTCGCGCCGCATCCCTGGGGGCCGTTCTCATTTGTAGCTCGGGAGACAGACTTCGGCCCCTCAAATGGCTATGACCCAGGCGTTCCGCTGCCCTGGATCAGTCGCAACGGCCGGCAACTTTGGCTGAAATGGGCGGCCAACTTCGATGGCTGCGACGCTCATCTGAGCTGTTCAGGCGGCTATGGCTTTAACTATCGCCGGCTGCAGCTCACCGTTCCAGATCAGCCCGGGGCCGGAACGGCCCCCCTCCAGTCCAGTCGCAACACCCGCGCGACGGACCGCAGAGGCCCGCGCACAATACTCCACCGACCGGTCTCCCCCGGCACTGCTCAGGCAGACCCGCTCAGCCCAACCCTCGCCACACCCTCATTTGCCGGCCCCAGGATCGAGACTGCCACGCCCAAGGCGACGCCGGCAAGCGTGGGTACTGGCTCGGGCGGCTGTTTCCGGTCCGCAAGAGCGCGAAATCGCCGGTCACGGCCGCGTGCTCGCCCGCAACGGTCACCGGCGTGCTCAGCAGGCCCGTCCTCCAGTTAGCTACACCCCGCGACCTCTCCGGTGGTGAAGTCAGCGCCACCGCGACGAACCGTCGATATTGCCGCGTAGGCTGTGCCGATGATTTCACCCGAGGATCCGGACAGCGCCGGCTCGTTGCCGGGAAGGCCGTATCCGCCCCCCGCGCGTTCGGAGGCGTTCTGGCCAGCTCAGGTGACCGTGCTGGCGACGATCGGGCTGCAACTACTGCTGCCGGAGCGACTCACGGCAGGTCCGACATGGTTGCTGCCCGTCTTTGAAGCAGCGCTGTTCGTCGGCCTGTGCTTTGCGTCCCCCCGAGAGCTGGAAGGCGAGCACGTCGTGCGGCGGCGATTGGCGTTGACGCTGACTGCTTTCGTCAGTGCCGCGAACATCATCTCGCTGGTTTTGCTCAGCCGCGAGTTGCTGCACCACAGCTCTCCCAACGGCCGCCAGCTGATCGTCTCCGGAGTCCTGATCTGGCTCACGAACGTCCTCATCTTCGGTCTCTGGTACTGGGAGGCAGATCGTGGCGGACCCGGCAAACGCGCCGCCGGCGCCGACGCTGCGCCAGACCTTCTCTTCCCGCAGATGAGCGACGACCGCATCGAGCCGACCCACTGGCGCCCGGTGTTCATCGACTATCTCTACGTGTCGCTCACCAACGCGATGGCGCTCAGCCCAACCGACACGATGCCGCTTACCCCCACCGCGAAGAGCATCATGGGCTTGCAGTCACTGGTCTCGCTAGTAACCATCGGCCTGGTCGTCTCGCGTGCGGTAAACATCCTCTAGCGCCGGAGGGACACCAGCGGGGTACCAGCTGGCCTTGTGCGCAATGTCAGCGCTTTGCGCTGGCTTCGGTACACCCTCGCTTGTTTGCCTCAGGGCCGGGTGGGCGTGTGTTTGTCGAGCGCGCCTGGGTCCAGGCGCACACTGAGTAGCGCGGCGCTCAGCCGGGGCACGATCAACGTGTAACCGCGCTTGGATCGGCTGATCGTCTCGCTGCTGCGGGGTCCCTGCCAGATCCCGTCGGGTCCCAGGCGCTGGCCATCGAGTGTCACCCCGAAGCGCGAGCGCGCCGAGCGGGCGAGCAGCCGCTGGAGGGCGGCTGGGCCGCTGGCGGGCAGTTGCAGTATGACCCGCGCTGTCCGCGTCCCCTTGTTGATGAGCAGCACGTGGAGTTGGTCACCGGCGGTCTTGACTGCCCAGGCCTTGAGGTGGGGCGCTGTCGCGGCGTGGAGGTCGAGCTCGACCAGTCGCGGGCTTGAGCTGAGTGTCCGCGCGAACATGATCAGCCCGTACAGCAACGGACGCGCGATCAGGCCGCGCGCGCTGATAGCAAAGGGGGCGTTGATCGGGTCAGCGCGGAGGTGCAGATTGACGCCGTCCACGCCTGCGCGCAGCAGCTCAAACAGCGCGTCGGGCGCCCACAACGCGCTCGCGAACGTGTCGCTGACCCCCGGCCGCCCGCTGCACGAAACCGAGTTCAGTTCGGTGAGTCTGAGCGGACGCCCCGCCCGGTGGGCGGCCTGGACCGCCAGGGCGACGCTGGCCGCCAGCCCCGCCGAGGCGCGTTCGCTGAGCAGCCGCGTGATCGTCGGGAAGCTCGCCGACCGGCGGGCAACACAGGCTCCGTAGGGGTAGCGGTGCACGCTGACGGTACCGAGCGCCGGCTGGTGGCTGGCCAGCAAGGCCGTGATCCAGCGCTCGTGGGTGTGCGGGTTGCCCAGCGCTGGTCCGATCAGCGGCACCCGGGGCGCGACCCGGCGTAACGCGGCCGCGTATTGACGGAAATCCGCTACGTAACTGGCTGGGGTCACGGCCGCTGGTAGGGCCCGCCCGCCGATCAGCGTGCCGGACGTCATCGCGGTCCAGAACGGATAGTTGTAGAAGTCCGGCTCGTTTCCGACCTCGAAACCGATGATGCTGCCGCGGGGCAGACTGGCGTGCGCCGCGCGCGCCCACCGGACCGCGGTCGACGGCGAGTCGGTGACCAGGTTGAGGTCAATGATCAGGCGTAGGCTCAGCCGGCGGGTCAGTAGACCGGCGAGTCTCAGCCATTGCGGGGTGAGCGCGAACGCCCACCGCGGCAAGGTCGTCAGCCGCGGTTCCCAGAACGAGTGGTCAGCCGAGTCGCCTCCGAAGCGCAGCACCAGCGGGCCGTCGCCCGGGACGCGCAGCAGTGACAGGATCCGCTCAAAGGCAGCCATCCGACTGGCATACAGCGGCAGCGTCCAATACTCGGTCGAGACGCCGAGATACGAGCGGGGGACGACCGAGCTGGCCTCGCCGCCGGTGATCGTGACGCTCGCAGGCAGAAGCTGCGGTTGATCAGAGTCAGCGAAATCAACGCCGGTCGAAATCGCCACAGCGGCAAACGCGATCACCGTCCCCACGGCCAGGACCGACAGCCAACCTGGAGTGAATGCGCTTCGGCTTGGCATTAGGCGCTGGACCCCTGTCCTGGTCAAGCGCACACTCGCGATCGTACTGCGGATCAAAGGCGCCAGAGCCGGCAAAGCTGGGCAAGGGCGGCCCGGTCAAACGCTTCCCGGCAGCCCCGCCGTGGGTGGGGCGCCGAGCTGGACACGGGCCTGACGGGTACTGTCGCATTGGTGGCCACCAGCTTGATCTACCGCAGCGCGCTCGGGTACGAACTGCTGATGCGCGGGCTCTACGGCCGCCACTATGGCGCGCGACTGAGCGCGGTCGCCGAGCAGGTTTCGGCGGGATCGTCGGTGCTCGAACTGTGCTGCGGTCCGGGAACGCTGTACCGGCGCTACCTGCGCGCTCAGACGAAACAGTACATCGGACTCGATGTCAATGAACGCTTCGTCGCGCAACTCAGGCGCGCTAGCGTCGACGCCCGCAGCCTGGACCTGGCCGACGTCGAGGTGTCGCTGCCGATCGCGGATGTTGTGATCATGCAGGCGAGCCTCTACCACTTCCTACCCGACGCGGCGCAGATTCTCGAGCGGATGCTGGACGCCGCGCAGCAGCGAGTAATCATTGCTGAGCCGGTGCGTAACCTCGCGACCAGCGATCACCGGTGGGCGCGAGCGATTGCTCGCCGCGGTACAGACCCGGGGGTAGGTGGCCATGCCGCACGGTTCACCGAGGCGACGCTGGATCAGCTCATGTCTCGCTGGGCTGGACAGATCATCGCCAGCTTTCTGATCCCGGGCGGCCGGGAGAAGGTCTACGTGCTCGCCGGCGGCGGCTGAGCACTGGCGGTCGGATCAGCCGGGCGTGCATCGCCGCGCGGTGCCGGCGCGAGATTGTCCGCCGTGCTGTCGATCAGATACAGCGGACGGTCCTTTACCTGTTCAAAGATTCGGCCCACGTACAGGCCGACAACGCCAACGCTGACGATGATAAAGCCGGCCAGGATCAGCAGCAGGACCGTGAGGCTCGTGTAGCCCGCGACGGTCTTGCCCGGCTCGATGAAGTAATCGCCGATCTCGAAGGCCGCCAACCCGATCCCGAGCAGCGCGATCACAAAGCCGAGCAGGACGACTAGGCGCAGCAGCACGGTGCTGCGAAAGAACATGCCGTCCAGGGCGACCCGAATCAACCGCTGCAGTGTGTAGCCGCTCTCCCCGGCGTGCCGATCGTGGTGGTCAATCTCGATCGCCGTGGACTCGAACCCGAGCCAGTCAAGCGCGATCATGTACTCCCGGTCACGGTCGCGCAGGCGCAGGAAGGCATCGATCACCGGCCGCGCGAGCAGGCTGAGATTGCTGTAGTCCGGGCGGACGTCAGTCTCGAGCGTCAGGCGCCTGTACGTGCGGCTCATCCCGCGCCGCAACCACGAGTGTCGCCAGCCGCGACGTACCGTTCGCACGACGTCATAGCCCTCTTGGGCCGCGGCCCAGAGCCTAGGAATGTCTTCAGGCGCTTCTTGAAGATCGCAGTCCATCACGACTGCCCAGTCACCTTGAGCCTGCGCCAGACCGGCAGTGATGGCAGCATCCTGACCGAAGTTCCGGCTCAGCCGAAATGCCCGCACGTGTGCGTCCGCGCGCGCGAGTCTCTGCAACACGTCCCAGCCTCCGTCTTCGCTGCGATCATCGATAAAAACCAGCTCGTAGCAGTCGCTGACCTGCGGGATGGTTGTGGTCAAGCGATCGTGCAGCGCGACGAGGCAATCCGCGCATCCGTATACCGGCACGACGACGCTCAGCTGCGCTCGGCTGGCCCTCAGTACGTTTGGGGTGTCTCCGACCATGGCTAGCCCCGAATCATCGCGCACCCTCCACTGACCAGATGCTTTGGTCCTGTTGCGAACACGTTTTCAGTGGACGGCCACGTACGCCACCGGGTCTCGCTTACCGACTGGGGCCGTATCCGACGCTCACCAGGTCGCTCTCAATGGCCGGGCCTTTGCATAAAAACCATCAACGCTTGCGGCGTCCGGCGAAAGAACCGGGGAGCGATCACGAGCAGCCGATCGATGCTGGTCCTGAGCGGATGGGCAAGCATGAAGCGCGCGAGAATCCAGTTGCCGACACGAAACCGGGAGATCAGTCTCGCTCCCGGGGGATTAACCGTAACCGGTAGCGGGAATCCCACCGGCCGCCGCTGTCCTCGCCTGAGATCCTGGCGTCCGGCCACGCTCGCCCGCGAGGCCGCAGCCCTGAGACGCCGGGTTGGCACCACCACGAGGCGCTTGGTTGCGCCGACGACGTCGACCTCCTTGATCAAGACGAGATCGCGATGGGGCTGGGTCCAGTCCACGCCGGGCAGGTAGATCTTCAATGGGTCGGCGGTCGTGCCGTCCGCGGCCAGGATCGCTCGGGGAACCCGAGTCGCACCGAGCGCCCGAGCGACCTTGCGCCAGTCAGCGCGCTCCAGGTAGGGGTGAGTCTGCACTTGCAGGGCGGCCACCGAGAACATCGCCAGCAGCCCGAGCGCCAACAGGCCGCCGAGCACGCGCGCCCTCGGCGCCAGGCAAGCGGCCGCGACCAGCGTCGAGAGCGGGACAAACGCCGCGATCAGGTTGCGCGACAGGAAGTAGTCGGGTCCGAGGTAGCCCAGCGCCAGCGGAAGCAGGAACGCCGAGCCGGCCAGGATCGCGGCGATGCCCCCGCCGGTCCGCGTGCTGCGGTCCCCCGCGAAGACGATCAGCCCGGCGACGATCACGAGCAATGCGCCAGCGCCGATCAGTCCCTCAGCGATCGTCGCCCGGCGGTACAGCAGGCTCACGCCCCACTCAAGCGCCGCTTTGCCGACGCGGTTGGCCTTCGGCACGCCCGCGATCCAACCAACCCCATGAGAGCTATCGATCAACGCGAACGGCGCCATCGCGACCTGAACCGCGCCGACCACACCGACCGCCGCCGACACCGGCCGGCTGCGCCACTTCCACAGCAGCAACAGCGCCTCGGGCGCAATCGCAAAGCCAGCAAAGAAATGCGTCATCAGCGACAGCGACGACAGCGCCGCCCACCAGGCTAGGTTGCGCCGCGACGGCTGCTGGTGGGCTCTGACGAACCACAGAAACGCGCCGCCGGTGAGTGCCGCCAGCAGCATGTAGGCCCGCGCCTCCTGGGAATACCAGATCATGAACGGGTTTACGGCCACGAACGCCGCCGCTAAGACGCCCGTCCGGCTTGAGAACAGCTCACGCCCGCACAGATACGCGATCGGCACCAACGCGATCCCGGAGAGGGTCGAGATCGAGCGCAACGCAACCGCGCTGGTCCCGAACACATGAGCCCAGCCCCAGGTCAGCAGGAAATACAGCGGTGGCGTGGTCTCGACGTGAACGACCGTGTGGATCATCGCGCCCAACGGAAGCTGCGCCTCATACGCGGTCAGGGCCTCGTCGGCCCAGAAGCTCTGATTGTCGATCGTGAGGATCCGGATCACCACCGCGAGCAGGATCAGGACACCGAGAGCCCAGGTCTCGACCGGAATCGACCTCGTGCGCAGGTCCGTCCGCGACCGCGGCGGCCCAGCCAGGCCCCGTGCCCCATACTCCCCCGCGCTCATCGCCCGATCAGTCCAGAATCTCGGCGAGGGCGCCCACGACGTCGTCCTGATCTGCTTCGGTCAGCTTGGGGCTCAGCGGCAAGCTGAGGGTACGTTCGGAGATATCGGTGGCGATCGGGAAGTCTTCCGGAACCAGTCCGTAGGTGTCCCGATAAAACGGATGCAAATGCACACCGCGGTAGTGAACACCAGTGCCGATATTGCGGGCCGTGAGCGCCTCAAGCAGCTGATCGCGGGTCAGACGAGCATCGGCATCCAGCAGCACCTGATACAGATGGCGGGCGTGGCGCGTGTCGGGCTCGGACGGAGGCGGAGTCTGCAGCGGCAGTCTGCTCAGCAGCGCATCGTAGCGCTCCCACAGTTCGGCCCGACGCTCGATCCACCCGTCCAACCGCGGTAGCTGATGCAGACCCAGCGCCGCCTGCACGTCGGTCATGTTGTACTTAAAACCCGGCCTCACCACCTCATAATGCCGAAACCCCTCATCAGAGAAACGCTGCCACGCACCGACACTCAGACCGTGCAGCGCCAACCGCTCGACCTCGGCTGCGAGTTCCGCGTCATCGGTCATCAGCGCCCCGCCCTCGACCGTCGAGATGTTCTTAGTGACATAAAACGAAAACGCAGTCACATTCTCAAACGCGCCGATCTTGCACCCGCCCCACTCAGCGCCAAGCGCATGCGCAGCATCCTCGATCACCAGCAACCCGTGACGGTCACGCAACGCGTTCACACGCGCCATGTCAACCGGCCGCCCGGCAAGATGCACCGGCATGATCGCACGCGTGCGCGGCGTGATCGCCGCCTCGGCCGCGTCAAGGTCAATCAGTCCCGTGCCCCGCACCGAGTCGACCAGCACCGGCCTCGCGCCCGCGTGCTCGACCGCGTTAGCCGACGCCACGAACGTCATCGCTGGCACCAGCACCTCATCACCAGCGCCGATCCCCAACACCCGCATCCCAAGGATCAACGCCGCCGTACAGGAAGACAAGCAGCGAGTCTGCCGAACGCCCACATAATCGCCAAGCATGCCCTCGAAACGCTGGACCTTAGGACCCGTACCCACCCAGCCAGAACGCAACGAATCCACCACCTCGGCGATCTCATCCTCGCCGATCGTCGGACTTCCGAAAACCAAGAAGCTCTCCCGCAAAATTGCCTTCTCCCGCTCGCTAGCCGAGCGTGCGCCGCCCGGAACAGATCAGCCTTGGACGAACGGCTAAGCCGCGCATAAGCGATCGGTTAGCGTCTTGCGAACCCCGCACGTGCCCTCGATAGATCGGCTGCGGGCCCCCGAGAAAACGAGCTAGCTGTAGGCTAGGCCCTACCGGTAGTAACAGAGCAGGACGTACGCTATGCCGGTTGATCAAGCTCGCGGTAGCCGCTGGCGTTGTACGGCTCGAGTTCGTTGGGCCCTGGGTTCAGTCGATTGCTGGGGGAGCTGCTCCAGGAGCTGCGATCTGATTCTCGTCGTCAGGGAAGCGATCGACTCGTAGCCGGGTTCGTTGGCGAGTCGTCCACGGCATCCCGCCGTGGCTTGTTGGGATGATGTGGGAATGGAGGCCGTTGATGAGGCCCGTCTTGTCGAGCTGGTGTGCGGGTATGCGCGGCGCGTGCATCCGGCGGCGCTCGTGCAGCACGCGGGAGAGTCGGTCAGCTCTCCGCTCGGGGTGTGGGTCCTGCTCGCTGCGTGAGCCTTCAGTAGCAACGGCGCGCGGTTGATACTGGAAGCTCACCCGCCTGCCCGTCGGAGTTGACGCTCGAGAACTGACTTCTCACTGGCGCCTCCGAGTGGCCGCACGAGCCGCAACGTGGCCCCGAACCGACGGGCGCCCCGCCCACTCAGGGCGTCTCGGTCCCCGTTACGCGCTTGCCAACCAACTCAACTAACAGGTCCAGTTGCCCGGGACTTGCGCCACGAAGGTGTTGCTGTTCGTGAAAGACATGCCCGGGGAGTAGGCCTCTGATCCGTCCGAGGCTCCGGGGTTGCACACAAGCGACTTCCCGCCGGCGCAAGCCCCCGCCGGATCGCATTCCGCGGTGTTGACCGTGTACGTGCACGCCCCACACTACGCATTGGCGGGGTAGAACTGAACGGTGTCCGCAGCGG
>JBPCPC010000051.1:0-7571 GCA_050999585.1 Solirubrobacteraceae bacterium
CCGATGACCGTCGACGGCAGCACGATGCCGTCAGTTGCAGTGAATGCCATGCTCTCTCCTTGCCAGTAGGGGCTCCCGGCGCCGAGCCGTCCGAATCGCCGGCTGGACTATGCGGCCACTCTATCCGTCCCGGCGAGCTGCGAATCAGACCCGATCGGCAATGCGCGACAAGAACAACCTGGGTACATATCTCGCTTCCGGAGCTCATCGGCCGACCTTGGAGGGCCGAACGCCACGATCGAGACAGCATTGATGTCGATCGCCCCGGCGGCCAACTACGGCCAGATCTCATCGCCGATCTGATGACGCTCGGCGCCGGGACACGAGGGCGGTGAATAAGCGTTTGCCGCGAGATGACCGGCAGTCAGAACTTCCAGTTCGTCATCGGCCTCGAGACAGAGCTACCGGCCGAGGTGATGGACAACCGGCCGAGCATCACGCTCACCGCTCCGGGCAATCCTGGACTGGCGGCTGGTCCAGGCCGTCCGATCGCTCATGACTGGATCGAGCCCTCAGTTCAGGCAGCGTGCCACTTGCACTAGCGCTGCTGCTTCCATGCGACTGGGCAGCGCGGACACATCGCCCCGGGGCGGCTCCGTTCCAGTGGCGCCGGGCGCCCTAAACCCCTGAGGCGGAAACCGACGACGGTCCGATCTACATAGGCAAATTACAGATCCCGCGCCGCGGCGCCCTGCGTTCGGCGACAACCGAGGCTCCGCCTGGGCCGTCCGCACGATCGCATTCGTCTGCCGGCCGCTGCCCGCGTGGACGAGTGCTACGGCGACGACGAGGGATCGTCCCGGTCGAGCCGAGCCTCATCGCCGCGAGCCTTCTCTTCCGCGCAGATCGAGCATCGGCGAAAGACCGCTATGCGCGGAAGCCGGGTCGCGAACGGTCTCAGAAACGACCCCTTTTGAGATGGAGGAGTCGCAGCAGATTGGGACTTGATCGGTCTGAGACGATGTATGCGGAAGGCGATTTCTCGAGGATGGGCGACGAGATTCCGGTCGGGCAACTCATCGGTTACGCGCGCGTATCGACTGCTGGCCAGGACATGGCATTGCAGCGCGATGCGTTGAAGCGCGCGGGATGTGCCCGGGTTTACGCCGATACGGGTTCTGGATCTATTCGTCATCGTCCCGAGCTGGATGCGTGCCTGGAATATTTGCGCGTGGGGGACACACTGGTGGTCTGGCGGCTGGATCGTCTGGGTCGATCGTTGAAGAATTTGATCGAGACCGTCGAGGAGCTTGAACGGCGAGAGATCGGGTTTCGATCGCTGACCGAGGGTCTGGACACGACGACGGCGGCGGGGCGGCTGACGATGCATATCTTCGCTGCGCTGGCCGAATTTGAGCGAGCGCTGGTGGTTGAGTGCACGCGCGCCGATCTCGAGGCCGCGCGCGCTCGAGGTCGCGTGGCGGGGGACCTGACCATGAAGGAGATCGCGTCATTGCTGGGCGTGAGTCCGGTGACGCTATACCGCCGGCTCTCCGTCGAGGAGCCGGTGCCGGCAGGGCACTAGAACGCCGCCGTTCGTAAGCCGTCAGTTCCGCCGATGCTCCCGGCCCAGCCACCTCTCACGGGGGCCGAAGCTCTGGCCGGTGCGCGTGACCCGACGAGCCCGTGCACGCGAAAGCGATCACGATGGGCGGGCGGCGCTGTGTTGCACGTTGCCTAGGTATCGATCCGGCCTTGAGAGGCTCCATGAGAGTGCCGAAAACTCGTGGAAGGGCACACTGCGCGGTGCTTGCAATCCGAACGGACGCTTGCAGCTGGCCAGGCCGTAGATCTGTCTGCGGAGTGTCGCCGGTCTTGCCATGAGTCGTATGTGTGCGCGGCAGGGCGGATGATCGATGTGCGAATTCAGCGTTGGCGGCGCTGTCCCGTCTGACGTTGTGCCGCGCGCCGAGCGCCGGCGCGGGCGCGGCCCGCCCCCTTGGAGGAGCGGGCCGCACCGACGCCAGCTCTCAGGTACCCGGAAGCACGACGACGATCGGGCAGTTGGAGATGCCGCCGCTGGCATTGATCCCGCCGATGCCCGAATCCGGCGTGCCAGGCAGGGCGCTGACGATGTTGCCCGCCCGGGCCTCCTGGCCGACTTGGGCCTGCGAGGTGAGCTCGACGCGCTTGCCGGCTTTGATCGCCGCGGGCGTCCAGGCCACCGGGCTGACATCCCAGATCGGCGTGTAGTGCACCGGGTCTGACGGCTGCTCCTGGGCGACGTTGAACGGGTCGCCCTGACCGAGCAGGCTGGACTGCAGGCCTTGGCGCTGGGGATTGTTGTCGCCCCGCTGGCCGTTGATCACGGGGATGATCGCCGCTCGCGAGGACGGCGGCGCGTCGCTGGCAAGCCCCGGAGCCGCGTTGAGGTTGGGGGCGTAGTTGCTGTCCTCCAGGGCGGCGACGAGCTTGGAGGACGAGTCGGTGTGCAGGTACAAGGTGAACTGTCCGTCGACCCAGCCTCCCAGGAGGTTCAGGGTCACGGTCCGCGCGCGATAGTTGATCGCTCTCACGCTGCCGTTCAGGCCGGTGCGGTTGGCGACCTGCGGCGCGTCGAGCACCGTGCCGTTGGGCAGCTGGATGAGCGGGCTGTAACGCGAGTCGCCGCGCGCTCCCGGCGCGTAGCGCTTCGGGGGGAAGCCCTGCGAACTGGGCACGAGCACCCGCTCGCGGCTGAAGTTCACCATGCCGGGGAAGACCAGCTCCCCGCCGCGTTGGGTGACGTGCTCGACAGCCTTGGTGTTGCGCGTGGAGACGAGCTTGTGAGCGTAGTTCGCTCCACGGCGGCGAGCGTCCGTGCGGTTGGAGTCGTCGCTGACGATGTACCAGACGCGCTCGCCGCCGGTGGTGCGTCCCGCGTGCAGCGGCAGCGTGACTGTCTCGTGCGCGACGTCGACGTTGAGCGCCTCCGGCAGGCGGTCGGCGAACACGCCCGTCGAGGTCGCGGCCGTAGCGATCAATCCAGGCGCGGAGCTCGCCCGCGCGGCACGGGCACTCGCGGGACCAGACGTCGCCGCCAGCCCGACCGCGGCGCCAAGCGACCCGGTCGCAGCGATCACTACGCCTGCGGTCAACCTCCGACGCGTGCGGGACAAGGGTGCGTGATGTGGCATGGGCGTTTTCACTCCTGAGAATGGACATACCGCGCGAACGCGGGGTCTACGGGACGCAGACTGGGGGTTAGACCGGCAGTCCGCGACGGACGATTCCGGCCGGCACTGGCGTTCATCCCTCGTTCAGATCCTCCGGCGATCCCTCGTCCCCGTTTTCGCGTGCGGGCGCCGGGACGGCCTGACGTTCCCCATCGTCCCGATCCGAGCGCTCGCGAGACGCTGGAATGCCGCTCAAGCAGCCGTTTGCAGTCCGTTGGCTTCGTGCCTGCTAGCGCGTTGGCGCTCGATCAGCGCGGGCACGGACGCAGCGAGCGACACCTCAGCGACGTCTCGCGCGGAGCGTTCGTCGCCGACGTCGCCAGCGTGATCGGGGAGCTGAGACTCGGACCGGTCCTACTGGTCGGTCAATCGATGGGCGCTAACACCGCGCTGCTGGTCGCGGCCCACCACCCGGAACTGGTCACCGCGCTGGTTCTCATCGAGGGCTCACCCGATGGACCACAGCCCGGCGATCCTCCGCCCGATACCGCCTCGCGCGTACAATGTTGGCTGGCCACTTGGCCGGCGTAGTTCGCCACCGAGGATGCCGCCCGCGCGTCTTCGCCGGTCAGGGCTTTGACCCCGGGGCCTGGACAGCGGGGCTTGAGCGCACGCCAGATGGGCTTCGTCCGGCGTTTGAGCGCGTGGTGATGATCGATTGCATCGCGGATCTCGCGTCGCGCGACTACTGGCCGCAATGGCGGTCGATCCTCTGTCCGACCCTGATCGTCTTCGGTCAGCATGGATCCTTCACCGGCGAGCACGGCGCGCAGCTCGCCCGCGAAGCAACCGACGCTCGGTTCGTGATGCTCCCCGGCGCCGGACACGATTTGCACCTCGAGGTGCCAGACCGATGGAGTGCAATCCTCCGGCGGTTCCTTAACGGTCTCGAGGGTCCTGCTTGACCGTGATCATGCGCGAAAAGCAGGAGCCACTCCGCCAGACCCGCCTGGGCGACGGAGACGTCCTGTGTCAAACCGGTGAGGGGTTTGGGCTTGGGATGAGGGTGGGCCCGGCCATTCGTTGCGTGGCGGCGAGGTCGGAGCGAGAGCCCGACGGGCTGGGGGATCTGACGGTGATGTGCTGTTGCAGTCCGGTGTGTCGCGGGGGTCATTGGGTGTGTAGCTGCGCCAGCATTGCCAGATGAGGCGGCTGATCACGCGTCCGAGCGTGCGCCGCGCGCGGCGGTGGTTATGCCCGCGGGCGCGGGCGTAGCGGTCAGCGGCCCAGGGGTTCCACATCCGGCTGCTGTGCGCCAGGACCGCGAGCGCGTTGCGCAACCGATGGTTGCACGGCCAGCGAAACGTCGCGTTCTTGCGTTTGCCGGACTCCACGGCGACCGGGGCTTGGCCTGAGTCGGCGGCGACCTGTGACGCGGTGGGGGTAGCGCGCGCGGCAGTCCCCGATCTCGGCCAGCAGCGTCGCGGCGCAGATCACCGAGCTGCGGCTGCGAAAGAAGGATCGGAAGATCTCCCCGTCAGGATGGGCGTGCAGCGCCCGCGCGATCTGGGCGTCGAGGTCGACGATCTGGGTGACCATCATCTGTAGCGTCGCGACGAGCGCCAATACGATCTGGCAGCGGGTCGTGGTCTTGACTTGGCCGGCGCGGCCAGTGGGCGCGCGGCGGATTCGCTGCAGCAGCTGCGCGGGGGTCTGGCGGTGGTTGTAGTTGCGTGCCTTCAGGAACGCCGCCAAGCGCTTTTCCCCGAGCCCGCGGGCATCTTGAGGGCTGGGGTAGCGTTTTAGGAACGCGAGTGAGATCGCGCTATCGAGATTGCTGAACAGGCCGATCGGGCCGGGGCAGAACCGCTCTAAGCACAGCTGGTTGGCCATCGCCACCCGCGCGGCGACAAGATCCTCCCGCGCGCGTGAGCGCCCGCAGCGCCTTGGTCTGATCTGAGTCGGGCTCGAGGATCCGGAGCGATGAGCGTCGGTCCGCGCGAGCTCGCAGAGCACGAAGCAGTCAAACCGATCCGATTTGCCGCCCGAGGCGCGGAACCGATCCCGTGCCGCCTTGACCTGATTGGGATGCACGCCAACACGCGCATTCCGGCGTCCAGCAGCCGGTCGACCAACAGCCCGTCGAGGCGTTCGATCGCGACCACCTAGACCTCAAAGCACGCCAGCGCCGCGCACAAGGCGCTGATCCCGTCCTCGCTATTCCCAAACGTCGTGGCCAACAGCTCACCGCCGGCGGGATCCTCGATCAACACGTCGTGCTTCTCAGACGCCCAGTCAATCCCAGCGCAATTACCCATCACACCCTCCATTTCCGAAACGGTCGACACACCCCCGACCGGAGATACCGTTACGGGTGCTCATCGACAAGGCCCTCACGACATGGGGCTACGTCCTGTCGCCGCTCGCGGCACCTCACCACCGCAGCTTGGCCTATGAGCAGCGGCGCTCGTCAGCGTGTCTTGAGAACGGGGTGGTCAGCCGTCTTGCCAGGGGCGGAGCACATCGAGGACGTCGCGGTGGATGGGACCGTTGGTCGCCACGACGCGGCCGGTGTCGATGCGGTGACCTCCGTGGAAGTCGGTGAAGACCCCGCCGGCTTCCTCAACGGTGCATTCAACCGGTTGTCGCAACGCCTGACGTTGAGGAGTTGTCATGCCGAGGAGAAACCGGGCGTGGAATCGTGCTGCTGCAGCCGGAACGCGTTGGCTTGGACGTGCGCCTGCGGGGCGAAGGGAACATCGGGTCAGGTTCTGGGAGGCGATCGCTCGAGGTGCGTCGAGCGAGAAGGCTGCGATCGAGGCGGGGGTGTGGCCGAGCATTGGTGTCCGGTGGTTTCGCAAGGGTGGCGGTATGCCGCCGCTCACCTTCGCGCCGGTGTCCGGGCGTTATCCGTCCTTCACCGAGCGGGAGGAGATCGCGGCCCTGCTGGCCGGCGGTGCCGGGGTGCGCGAGATCGCGCGTCGGCTGGGTCGGGCGCCGTCGACAATCTCCCGAGAGCTCCAACGCAACGCTCCGATTGGACGCGGCCGAGTTGAATATCGAGCCTCGACCGCCCACAGGCATGCCGAGCGTCGCGCGCAGCGACCCAAGCCGGCAAAGCTCGCGGTGAACCTGGAACTGCGGGCCTATGTGCAGGACCGGCTTTCGGGGGCTGTGCAGCGCCCCGACGCGGGCGTTGTCGGTCCAGATATCGCATGGCGCGGGCGGCGGCACGGGCCGCGCAAGGACCGGCGCTGGGGACAGTGTTGGAGTCCGGAGCAGATCTCTGGTCGCCTGCGCCTGGACTTCCCCGATGATGGGTCGATGCGGGTGTCTCATGAGGCGATCTATCAGTCGCTGTATGTGCAGGGCCGCCGGGCGCTGCGCCGCGAGCTGACCGCTTGCCTGCGGACAGGTCGGGCGTTGCGAGCTCCCAGGAATCGAACGTCAAAGGGCAACCGCAGCTTTGTGACTGATGAGCTGTTGATCAGTGAGCGGCCCTCTGAAATTGACGACCGTGCTGTCCCGGGTCACTGGGAAGGCGATCTGATCCTCGGTCTTGACCGGTCAGCGATCGGCACTTTGGTCGAGCGGTCAAGCCGGTTCACGATGCTGCTGCATCTCCCACCGATCGAAGGTCACAACACCCCCAGAACGACATCCGGACCGCCGATCACGGGCGCCGGGGCCGGCGCCGTTCGGTACGCGATCGCGGACACGATCGGAACGCTGCCCGAGCAGCTGCGGCGGTCTTTGACCTGGGATCAGGGCATCGAGATGGCCCAGCACGTTCAACTCCGGCTCGATGGCGGTCTGCAGATCTACTTCTGCGATCCACGCAGCCCCTGGCAGCGCTCCACCAACGAGAACACCAACGGGCTGCTGCGCCAGTACTTCCCCCGGGGCACCGACCTCGCCCGCCACAGCGCCGAGGAGCTCACAGCTGTCGCGGCGGCGCTGAACGGACTACCCCGCAAGACACTCGGCTGGAAGACATCCGCTGAGGTGCTCACCGAGTACCTCAGCGCCGCCGCCTGACGCAACGCGCGTTACGGCAGACATCTGCCACATGGTGACGTTCCCGATTCTGGGGGTGCTCGCATGGACGCGCGCGGCTATCGCTGCTCCGGGCCGCCCTCCGGGCGAGCCTCCACAACGACAGCCGCATCCACCCAGAAGGAGCCCAGTCCGCACGTCCCCTTTTAGAGTCCCAGGCACACCGCGTTGCGACGACCGGTTGAACTCAGGTGGTGAGCTTGTTGCTCTACGCGTATTGCGTCGGGGTTCGCTCCTCTCGGCAGGTCGAGCGGGCGTGTCGGGGGGATGCGGCGTTTCGGGTGATCACCGCGATGGAGGTTCCGGATCACTCCACGATCGCGGAGTTCCGCCGCCGCCATCAGGACGCGGTCGCCGGACTGTTCGTCGAGGTGCTCTCGTTGTGCGCGGAGGCCGGACTGGTCAAGGTCGGAGAGATCG
>JBPCPC010000052.1:0-2897 GCA_050999585.1 Solirubrobacteraceae bacterium
CTCGCGGGGCTTTCCGTTGGCGCTCTACATGTTCATCGGCTGGGAGAACGGCCCCGCGCTGGCGGAGGAGGCGAGAGACCCGAAGCGGACGGTCCCGCGCGCCCTGTACCTCTCGATCGCGATCGGGACCGTGCTGTTCGTGCTGTTCGCGTACGCCACAATCACCGGCTTTCACTACAACGTCGCGTCCATCGGCCGAACCTCGGTCCCGTTCCTCACCGTCGCCGATCACCAGTTGGGGGGACTGGCGGTCCTGGCTTGGATCGCCGGGATCGTGTCGGTGCTCGCGGCGCTGATGGCCGGCAGCAGCTCACAGGCGCGCATGCTGTTCGACGGCGGGCGGACCGGGCTTCTGCCCGCCCCGCTCGGACGCTTGCGCAAGGGCACGGACACGCCGGTCAACGCACTGATCGCGATGGCTGCGTTCGGTCTCGGGATCATCGGATTGTGGTGGCTCGCGCACGTGATCAGCGGGCAGACGCGATCATTGAACCCGGTCGGCCTCTACGCGGAGTGCTCCACGATGGGCACGATCGTGATCCTGGTCGTCTACCTGCTGACCAACCTCTCCCTCCCCATCTTCATGTGGCGGCGGCACCGGGAGACCTTCTCCCCGATCCGGCACATACTCGTCCCGACTCTCGGATCAGCTGTGCTGATCGTGCCGTTCATCGAGCTCTGCGCTCCGGGGCAGCCGTCGCCCTACAACGCGTTTCCCTACGTCGCCCTGGCGGTGCTGGCGGCCGCTGCCGCGATCGCCGGGATCGTCCTACACCGCCACCCGTCCACAGGAGGTAAAGAAGCGAAGTCATAACCGTACATCGACACTTCCGCTCAGAGGGCAGCTGTGTTGGTGTCGACCGCCGCCGATCCGGCCACGAAGCCTTGGCTTATCGGCGTCGGGAGTGAAGTAGGTGGTCTCGGACGCGCTCCGCTACTTGCCGTGGTGCTTTCGCGTCGGGTGCTGTGTGGTCCAGGCCGGGGATGAGTTCCGTAGTGCAGTTGGGGATGGCCGCTGTGAGCTGGTCGAACAGACTGGTCGTGAACTGCGGGCGAGTCTTGGCGCCGCCGAGCAGCGCGACGCGGGCGGTGGTGCTCTGGTAGCGGTGGAGGTGGGGTTCATCCAGGGCCGCGACCTGCTCGTGCTCGGTGAGGCCCGCTTCGAGCAGTGAATCAATCCGCTGCCATTCTCGCCGGTGGATGAAGAGGCGCAGGATCAGCTTCACGTACCAGAGCGGCATGCGCTCCAGAGCGGGCGGAGCACCGCCCGCCCCGCGGACCATCGCCGCAAACGCTCCCCGTCGATCGCCGACGGCGAGCCGCTGGCGGTATCGCATCATCCACGCCAGCGGGATCGAGCCGGCGACCGAGACGCCGGGTTCGTAAACGAGGACGTCGGAGAACGCGTCGCAGCGGCGGGCTGCTTCAAGCGCGATCAGCCCGCCGTAGGAGTGGCCGAACACGATCCCCGCGCCGGTTTGAGCCTGGATGGCAGACACGTCCTCGAGTTCGCGCTCGATGCTGTAGTTCGGGCCCTGAGGGCCACTGCCGCCTCGCCCTCGGCGGTCAACGACATGCACGGTGTAAGCCGGTGCGAGAGCCTCAGCGAAGGGCAGATAATCATTGCCGGTGCGCCACGCCCCGCCGAGGACCACGAGTCCCTCGCCGGCTCCCAGCGTCTGGTAGCTGATCGCTGTCCCATCGCTCGACCGCGCGGTGCGGGCACTGGGTGCGGTCGTGATCATCGATCGCTGCTGTGGACGGTGGCCGACGAACGAGCGTCCGGGGACGGTTCCTCCCTCAAGCCGTCCGCGCGTGACTCAAGTGTCGCGAGGAGCCGGTGGGTATGGGCTCGGTAGGCCCGGTAGGGCACGCCGGCGGTCTCCAAGAGCGCTTCAAACCGCTCCTCGAGCTCACCGCCCCATCGCTGCACCAGCTGATCGCCGGCGGCGGTGAGCCGTAATCGGTTGCGATGGCCGCCACCGGGCTTTGAGGCGGCTAGCAGCCAACCGTCCTGGGCCAGGACGCGCACGAGCCGGCTGACTGACGGCTCGCTGACTCCGAGGCGCTGCGCCAGCGCGCGTTGCGTAACCGCGCCCTCCGCACCAACCATGTACAGCGCTAGAAACCGCGGATAGGAAACCCCCGCCTGAGCTCGCAGGAACACGTCGGCCGCACGGTCAAGCCGAGCGGTGACCCGGTGAAGGCTCCGGCTCAGGTCACGATCCATACATAGATCTTAGGAGATTAAGTTAACCGAGCAAGTTATCCCGGGTCCGCTGGTCGAGCCCCCGCCTCGCGGTGCGCCGCCGCCTCTCGGCCGCGCTCAGGAAGGTAGGCAGGGAACCATCTAGCTGGATGGTGTTAGGATGGTCAGCAGATGGCGGACGACGAGCAGATGGTTAGGCCGACGAAGGCGCTCGATGTCGAGAAGAGCGAGAAGATCACCATTAACGTGGGGCTGATCGACTTGGGTCAGATCGATCTGCTCGTGAGCGAGGGCTTCTTCGCGAACCGCACGGACTTCATTCGGACGGCCATCCGCCGCCAGATCGAGAGCCGGTCGGGCAGTGTAGACAGCACCGTGGCCCGACGCGAGCTGATCATGGGCAGCGAGCACTACAGCCGCCGCGACCTTGAGGAGCTGCGCGACGCCGGTCAGATGGTGGAGTTGCGTGTCCTGGGGTTGGCCAGCATCGCCGATGATGTCTCGCCCGAGCTGGCCCTGGCAACGATCGCCGCGGTTGAGGTGCTGGGGGCGTTTCGGGCGCCCCGGGCGGTGAAGGCGGCCCTCGCTTCGCGCACCAGGTGACTGTTCCGCGCGTCGGTGAATCCGAACGCGCGGTGGCTGGATCTCCACGCTGGCGAACCAATCTCGGGGCCAGGCGGGCACATCA
>JBPCPC010000165.1:0-5751 GCA_050999585.1 Solirubrobacteraceae bacterium
GCGCATGCGCGGAGCGGCTGGGAACCGAGCCCCCGCCGCGACGTCAACCCGCCGGCTCGCCGTCGCGCCGTTGGCGCGCTCGGGCTCGTGGTGGCGCTGTTGGCGGCAATGGCCGCTGCCGCGGTCCTGCTCGGCGGTGGCCACGCCCGCGTCCCGCGGCTCACGCGTCTGACCAGGGCCGCCGCCACCGTGCGGGCGCGCGCCGGTCACCTCCACGCCGTGTTCGCCTCGCGCTATGACCGGGCCTCCCGGGGCCTTGTCATCGCTCAGCGCCCGCAGGCCGGCCTGCGCGTGGCCGACGGCACGCCGGTGCGCCTGGTCCTCAGCCGTGGCCCCGCGCCGGTGCAGGTGCCGGTCGTCGCCGACGCCGGCAGTGCGGCCGCGCGCACGGCGTTCGCGCGCCTCGGCCTGCATACGACGGTCACCGCGATCCCCGCTCCGGGAACCGCTCCCGGCACGGTGATCCGCACTCGCCCCGTCGCCGGCGCTCGCGTCGCCGCTGACTCGACGGTCGCGTTGTTGGTCGCGCAGGCTCCGCAGTGGCGAACGCTGACCACCCTCAGCGGCGCTGAACCGGTGACGTTCCGGGTCCGCGGGAGCCGCTGGCGGGTGGTCTACCGGATGGCCTTCCACGGGACCTGTACGTGGATCTTCTTCTGCTCGGGTCCCCACGCCCGGATCGTCACGCAGGACGGCGGCAGCGCCGTGCCCGGCTTCGGCCTTGACGATGGTGGGATCAAGACACAGACGTTCAAGGGCAAGCCCGGGACATATCAACTGCAGGTGACCCCCGGCGGCGACGAAGCCCGCTGGTCACTGCAGATCGAGGACTACTACTGAGCATGCAGCGGTGACCGCAATCCTCCAGAGCGCCGAGGTGATCAGCCTGATCGACGCCGATCCGGAGCTCGGCGACCTGCTCAGTCGCGACGAGCGGGAGCGCGCCCGCCGCGAGGCGCTGACCCGGATGCGCCGGCTGTCGCCGGGAGCCTGGAGCGTCAGCGACGCGGTCGAGCCCGACTCCCACCACCGCGGCTTTTTGATCATCGACGGTCTGATCACCCGCGAGGTGGAGGTGCTGGGGCGTCGCTGCGTCGAGCTACTCGGCGCGGGGGACGTGATGCGGCCCTGGAGCTGGGACGAGGAGGGCTCCCACGTCCAGGCCGAGGTCGGCTGGGCGGCGCTCGAGCCGAGCCGCATGGCGGTGCTCGACCACCGGCTGATCCTGCGCATCACGCCGTGGCCGCAGCTCGGGCTGGAGTTGTTCAGCCGGGGTACCCGGCGAGCGCACGCGCTGGCGGTGTCGCTCGCGATCGCCCATCATCAGCGCGTCGACGATCGCCTGCAGCTGACGCTCTGGCACCTCGCCGAGCGCTGGGGGCGCGTGCTGCCCGAAGGGATCGCGGTGCCGCTCCCGCTCTCCCACCAGCGCCTCGCGGACCTCGTCGGCGCCCATCGGCCGGCGGTCACCAGCGCGATGGGGGAGCTCACCCGGTCGGGCGCGATCAGCCGCCGCGCAGACCGGACCTGGCTGCTGCACGGCTCACCGCCCGAGAAGCTTCGCCACCACAAGCTCGCCGCGGCGCTCACCTGAGCTGCGCGGCGGCGGTGGGTGACCGGCCGCCCACCGCGGACGGACCGGTCACCGGAGTCCGTGGTTAGTGGACGACGCGACGGCGGTGGCTGAAGAACAGCGCGATCGCCACCAGCGCCAGGACGAACAGCAGGGGGTGGATGATCACGCCGCCGGCGATTGAGATCACCAGTAGGACTGCGGCCAGGATGAGCAGCATGCTCGCCTCCTTGTCGGGGTTCGCCCTACCAACCCCGGTCCGGGCCGCGGTGAACGCGCGCTCGTCCGGGCGGGAACGTCCGCGTCCGGACGTCGGTGATCCCGGCGGTGGCCGTCTCAGTCAGTCGTCGATGTGGTCGAGCGCCGGACCGGGACCGCGGCGCTCGTGAAGGTCCGGGTGATCCAGCGCGACGGCGATCGCGCCCGCGATGCGCCAGAGGTCGCCGGCCTGCACCACGAACGGCGGTGAGACCTGCAGCGTGTTGTCGGGCAGCGCCCGCAGCAGGATGCCGGCCTCCAGGCACACCCGGGTGATCAGGTCAGCGGACACGTCCTGGACCAGGTGCACGCCGGCGAGCAGCCCGATGCCGGTCCGGACCTCGGCAACCGACGGGTGCTTGGCCACCTGCTGCATCGCCCGCGCGAGCTCGGGCGCCAGCTCGGCGACGTGCGCGACCAGGTTCTCCTCCTCCAGCACGTCGAGGTTGGCCTGGGCCACGGCACACGCGGTGGCGTGCCCGGAATACGTGACGCCGTGGCGGAAGGTCGGGGACTCGGGCGAGTCAAAGAACGGCTCCCACACGCTGGGCGCGATCAGTAGCCCGCCGAGCGGTGCGTAGCCGGAGGTGATCCCCTTGGCCATCACGATCATGTCGGGGTGCAGGTCAAACAGTTCGGTGGCGAACATTTTTCCCGTGCGCCCGAAGCCGGTGATGACCTCGTCGAGCACCAGCAGGACGTCGTGCTCGCGGCAGATCTCCTGCATGCGCTGTAGGTAGCCGGGGGCGGGCAGGATCACGCCGCCGGTGCCGATGATCGGCTCGGCGAACACGGCCGCGACGCGGTCGGGGCCGAGGCGGAGGATCTCCTGCTCGAGCGCGTCGGCGTCGTTGGCGGGCACCCGGGCCGTCTCGGGAATCAATGACTCCGAGCCGTAGCCCTCGCGATTGAACGAGATCCCGGCCAGGCTGGTGCCGAACGCGTGCAGGCCGTGGTAGGCGCCGTCGCGGCTGATGATGATCCGCTTGTTGGCGTGGCCCTGCAGCTGCCAGTGGCGGCGCACGAGCTTGGCCGCGGTGTCGATCGCGTCCGAGCCGCCGCTGACCCAGAACACCTTCGGGTCCTTGATCGGGCTGAGCGCGGCGACGCGATCGGCCAGCGCGAGCGCCTGATCATTCACGATCCGCCCGAACGTGTGGTAGGTCTCGAGCTTGCGCATCTGCTGCGCCGCGGCCTCGGCGAGGCGGGCGCGGCCGTGGCCGATGTTGGCGTGCCACAGGCCGGCGGTGGCGTCGAGCAGCGTGCGGCCGTCGTCGGTGGTGACGGTGGCGCCCTCGCCGGAGACGATCGTCAGACGGTCGCCCGCGAGCACGCTCGGCATGTGCGCCTGGGGCTGCCAGAGGGCGGTTCCGTCGCTCATCTGCGCTACACGCTAATGCAACGCGCGCCGCCCCGGTGTCCAAACCTGGGCCGGCCGGCCGTACCGCTCGACAAAAGCGAACCTAAGGTTCGCTCTCTGCCCACGGTCACGCCAGTTCGTCGAGCACCACGGTGACCGTGAGCTCGCGTGCCGCTCGCACCACCACGGCCTCGACGGCGCGGCCGATGCGCTCGGACACCATCAGGCGCTGCAGATCGGTGGCGTCGGTGATCGGCTCGCCGTCGAGCTCGACCAGCAGATCCCCGCTGCGCAGGTCGGCGCGCTGGGCCGGGCTGTCGTCGATCACCTGCATCAGCGCCACCCCGCCGCGGCGCCCGAGGCGCTCGGCCACGGCCGGCGGCAGCGCCCGGGGAGCCACGGCGGCGCCGAGCACCGCCCGGCGCACGCGCCCGTCGCGGATCAGGGTCGAGATCAGCCGCCGGGTGGCGTCGTTGATCGGCACCGCCAGCCCGAGACCAATTCCCGCCAGCGCGGTGTTGATGTCGACCACCCGGCCGGCGCCGTCGGCCAGCGCTCCGCCCGAGTTGCCGGGGTTCAGCGCCGCGTCGGTCTGGATCACGTTCTCCACCAGCCGGCGCGGGCCTCCGCGCGCCCCCACCGGCAGCGAGCGGCCCAGGCCGCTGACCACCCCGGCGGTGACCGAACTGGCGAAGCCCTGCGGGTTGCCGATCGCCACCACCAGCTGGCCGACGCGCAGCGCGGCGGCGTCGCCGAGCCGCGCCGGCGTCAGCGATCCGCCGTCGGCGCGCAGCACCGCCAGGTCTGACAGCGGGTCTGAGCCGACCAGCGACACCTGGGTCTCGTGGCCATCGTTGAAGCTGGCGACGCCGCGGCGCGAGCCCTCGACCACGTGCGCCGAGGTGACCAGGAAGCCGTCGGCGGAGATCGCGACACCGCTCCCGGCCCCGACCGCGGGGCCGCGGCGCGTGCGCCGGCGGACCTGGAGGTTGGCGACGCTCGGTCCGAGTGCGTCAGCGACCGCGATCACGGTGCGCGAGTAGGCGTCCAGGGCCTCGGGGTCGGCGGCGGCAACCGAGTCAGGCGCGTCGACCGCCGCTCCATTTGAGTTCGTCATACAATGATCGTACACAAACGTTTCGACTCAAACCTTTGGAGCAGAACATATGACTTCCGATCCAACCTCGACGGAGCTGGTCGACGGCGTGATCAGCGTCGCCGCCCACCTCGAGTCAGAGCTCGAGGAGGCGCTGGCCGAGCACCGGCTGTCGCGGCCCAGCTACCTCGTGCTCGACGCGCTGCAACGGGCCGACGGGCACACGATGAATCAGCGCGAGCTGGTCGGCCGGGTGCGCCGGACGGCGGGCACCGTGTCAATCCGCCTGCGTCGGCTCGAGCGGGCGCGGATGATCGAGCGGGAGCCCGATCCCGAGAACCGGCGCAGCGTGACCGTCACGCTGACCGAGCGCGGGGCGCAGCTGGTAACCGCCGCCCGCCCTAGCTACGCCGAGCGGGCCGAGCGGCTCGCCGGCGGCCTACCCGACGGCGGCGCGGCGGCGCTGGCGGCGCCGGTGACCGCGTGGCTGGCGTTCTTCGAGCCCGACGAGCGGTTGACCCCGCGGCTGGGGGTCGCGGTCGCCACCGCGGCCGTGGCCAAGCGGATGCGCAGCGCCGTCGGACTGTCCGAGGAGGCCGGCGTGCTGGTGATGCGCGTCAAGCGCGACAGCCCCGCCGAGCACGCCGGCCTGACCCGCGGTGACCTGGTCACCGGATCGGCCAGCGGGCCGGTGCGTTCGGTCGGCGACCTGGACCGCGCCGTCCGGGCGGCCGACGGCACGCTCACGCTGCACGTGCTGCGCGGCGCCGATCCCCGCGAACTCGAGGTGTCGCTGACCGGCTGAGCGGCCCGGGCTGAGCGGCCCGGGCTGAGCGGCCCCGCTGATGGCCTAATGCAGCAGCACCCGGAGCGCGATCATCAGCAGCCCCAGCAGCATGCCCATCCCGGTCTGGATCACGAGGTGGCGGCCGGTGAGCTCGGCCCGGACCCCGATCACGACCTCGGTGGCGACGATCATCGTCACCGCGGTCCAGATCGCGACCGTGACCGCGGTCTGAAGCGTCGCCCCGGCGGCCCAGCAGATCAGCAGCGCCAGCAGCGGGACCAGCGCACCATAGATGACGGCCAGTTCGTGCTGCGCGGTGCTCGCGAACTCGCGCACGTGAAACGGCTCGCTGCGTGTGACGCGCTGGCCGGTGAACTCGGCGTAGGAGTTCGCCAGCCAGTAGACGACCAGCGAGATCGCCACCGCGCCGACGGTCTTGACGTAGCTCTCGCGCTTCGGGCTCTCGGCCACCAGCAGCGTCGTCACCAGAATCGTGCCGTAGACCAGGGCGCCGGGGTTGGCCGGCAGGGCGCCCTCGCTCATCGCGCGGGCGCCATCTTCGAGCGGGCGTCATCGGTGCGGATCAGTGTCCACGCGGCGCTCGCGCCCGCCGCCGCTATGATCGTCCCCGCCAGGTCGGCGTGATGCAACGCGCTCAGCTCGCTGACGCCGGCGGC
>JBPCPC010000197.1:0-9016 GCA_050999585.1 Solirubrobacteraceae bacterium
CGTGTTCACCGCGTTCTACCGCGGCGGCGCCGGCGCCGCCCGGACCGGCGACGGGGCCGGGCTCGGGCTGGCCGTGTCCCGAGCGATCGTCGAGGCGCACGGCGGAAAGATCTGGCTGGCCGACAGCCCGCGCGGGGCGCGAGTGCGCTTCAGCCTGCCGGCCGCCGGCTGACGTTACGGTAGGGCCGGGCCGCCGCCCCGGCTCGGCCCGGGGCTCAGCCGACGCGGTCCGCGCGGCGCTGGGCAGCCAGTTCACGCGAATGCTCGTGCTCGACCGCCCGCCGCAGCGAGGCGACCGTACTGTGCAGGTGCGAGCTGACACGTGGCGGGCGATCCGCTCGGCCAGCCAGCCCGACAGGCCGGCGCCGGCGACTCCGTAGGCGAGGCGGATCTCCGCCCGGGTGCGCCCGCCGGGAGCGGGTCGCAGGCGCCAGCGGCCGCGTTGGTCCACGCCGGTGACCGAGGTCCACGCCAGCTCGCGCGGCGCCTCCCACTCGACGACCTCGATCAGGCCGCCGACCTCGGCTGAGCCGACCCGCAGCAGCATCCGGTAACGGGCGCCGAGACCGCGGGCCTGATCGCCGGCGACCTCCCAGCGGGTCACGCCCGACATGAACCCAAGCGCCCGCTCTGGGTCTGAGACGAATGCCCACACGGTCTCGATCGGCGCCGCGATCGTCGTGTCCGCTTCGGTTCTCACCCGCTCACCCGCTCACCCGCTCACCCGATCACCGGCAGCCGGCGCTCGGCGGCGAGCGCGTCGAGGGTGTCCTGCATCAGCCGGATCAGGTGGTCGTAGATCTCGTCGACGTCGGGATCGGGCCCGAACTCCTGCTCGAGGTCGATCGGCGGCAGCGCCTCGATCGTCAGCTTGGCGGGAAGCGGGATATGGCCGAGCATGTCGCCGACGTTCAGGCCCCACGGCAGCGCGATCGAGATCGGCAGCACCTTGGAGGCGGAACATCCGGTCCAGCGCCAGCAGGCGCGCCAGACGCTCGCCCCGGGAGATGAACAACGCCGTCTCCTGGCCGCCGATCGAGACCACCGGTACGACCGGCACGCCCTGATCGAGCGCCAGGCGGATGAAGCCCTTGCGCCCGTTGAAGTCGACCCGGTTGCCCTCCCAGCTGGGCCGGTGCACCTCGTAGTCGCCGCCCGGGTAGACGAGCAGTGCCGCCCGGACCGCAGGGCGGTGGTTGCGTTGGCCGGCGAGGCCGCGACCGTGCCGAGCTTGCGCAGCGCGCCGAGGCCCGGCATCGATAGCACCAGGTTGTGGGCCAGCTGGTAGAATGCGCGCTCGACGCCGAAGTAGGTGCTGAAGGCGACCGTGAACACGAGCGTGTCGGGCGTCATGTTGCCGCCCGAGTGGTTGCCGACCAGCAGCACCGGGCCGTCGTCGGGCGCCGCGGCGGTCTCAAACAGGGACGCTCGTGTACCGCCCAGCCCGTGCAACAGGAGCACGTCGGGCCCATGGCCGATCATCAGATTCGAGATTTGATAGCGCCCGACGCGCACGTCGTGAATCTCCAGCAGCGGCGGCCGCCCTCCCGGCAGGCGGAACATCCCCTCAAAGCCGATCGCGTAGTCGAGGTTGCCGCGGACGCTCAGGCGGCGCTGCTCGAACGCGTCGATCCCTGAGAGCTCGCCCTGGCGCAGCGCCAGCCAGGTGGCGGAATCACTCGCGATCGTGACATCGGGGCGTCGGCGGGTCGCGCCCTTGCGCACGCGGGCGCCATAGGAGGTACAGCGCACTTCCCAGGTGTGACCGAGATCGCCGAGCTGGACGCGGTAGGTGGCATCAAAGCCGGGATCCGCGCCCAGGCAGCGGTCCGGGAGCGTGCGGAACGCCGTGGCCACCTCGGCCAGGCGCTGGGCGTGATCGGCGCGCACAGACATCGGCGGGCAACCTATTGGACGGCACGGATCGGTGCGCCGCCAAATGGTGTATCGATCGTCGCTAGGGTTGCCACTCGATGCGCACGATCTCCCTGCACGACACGCGATTGGGTGAGCTCACCGAGCTCGTGCCGGCGCACGCGCCCCAGGTGCGGATCTATGACTGCGGACCCACCGTCTACGGCCGCGTGCACGTCGGCAACGCCCGGCCGTTCGTCGTCTTCTCCCAGCTCAAACGGTTTCTCGCCCACGAGGGCTACGACGTGACCCTGGTGGCCAACATCACCGACATCAACGACAAGATCTACGCCGCGGCGTCGGCGGCCGGCGTCGACAGCGAGCACCTCGCCGCACGGATGACCGCCGCTTACGTGGCCGACACCGACGCGCTGGGACTGGGGCGCCCCGATCACGAGCCGCGCGCCAGCGACACGATCCCGGCGATCGTGAAGCTGATCGAGCAATTGGTGGCCCGCGGGCATGCCTATGCGGCGGACGGCGACGTCTACTTCGCGGTGCGCTCCTACTCCGCATACGGAGAGCTCTCGCATCGTCAGATCGACCAGATGGACCAGGGGGAGGGGTCAGAGGGGTCCCAGCGCAAGCGCGACCCACTTGATTTCGCGCTCTGGAAGGCGCACAAGCCGGGGGAGGACACCCAGTGGGATTCGCCGTGGGGGCCCGGACGTCCTGGTTGGCACATCGAGTGCTCGGCGATGGCCGAGGAGCTGCTGGGGCTCGACTTCGAGATCCACGGCGGCGGCAGCGACCTGATCTTCCCCCACCACGAGAACGAGGCCGCCCAGACCCGCGCGGCCCGCGGGCAGCCGCTGACCCGGATGTGGATGCACGTGGGCATGGTCCGCCTGGACGCGCAGAAGATGTCCAAGTCGGTCGGGAACGTGTTCGGCCTCGCCGAGACGCTGCAGCGCTACGGATCCGAGACGCTGGTGATGTATTTCTCCGGAGCCCACTGGCGTCAGCCGATGGAGTTCGACGACGACCGGCTCGATGCGGCGCGAGCGCGGGCGGCCGGGGTCCGTGAGGCGGGCCGCAAGCTGACGCCCGGGCCCAGTCCCGAGTGGTCGGGGCCGCTGCGCGAACGCTTCTTCGCGGCGCTCGCCCACGACTTCAATACGCCGCGGGCGCTGGCGATCGTGGCCGAATGGACCCGGGAGGCCAACCGCAGCCCGGCGGGTAGCGCCGGCAACGAGGACCTGGCGGAGATGCTCGACGTGCTCGGCCTGGGCAGCCTGCTGCAGTACCGGCAGCTCGAGCCTTCAGCACCGGCACGCCAGCTGCGCGACGCGCGCGAGCGCGCGCGGGGGGACCGTGACTACGTGGCCGCTGACCGGCTGCGCGACGAGCTCCGCGCGTTGGGCTGGGAGGTCCGTGACGGCCCCGAGGGCCCTGAGCTGCTCCCCGCCGGCTGATTTCCCGTGCCGCCGGACGCTTCGCCGGGCGCCGGGCGGGGCCCGCAGCGCCCGTGCGCCGATTTGGGCGCCACGTTGCACACCACTTGACACGCGCGCAGTGCTATGTCAAGCTCGCGCCGATAGATAAGGATCAACTCGAGCTTGAGGGCTCTGTTGATGGCAGGCGATCCGGACACGGTCCGCCTTCCGGGAAGGTTCATATACCGGTGCGGCGCCAGGGGAGGTAGCGCGCCACGACAAATCCGATCTGACGCGGATGTGCGTCAGCATGGAGAACGCCTGTGGCTCGACTGTCTGCTTACTCTCACTCTCAACCGAAGGTTGAGGATGGTTTTCTGATCGCGATGGCCAAACAGGGCCATCCGCAGGCGTACGACCAGATCGTCCGTCGTTACTACGGATTCGTGCGACTGAAGGCTTCGTCGTACTTCCTCGCCGGCGGCGACTCCGACGATCTGATCCAGGAGGGCCTCGTCGGCCTCTACAAGGCGGTGCGCGACTACCGCACCGACCGCGAGTCGAGCTTTCGCAACTTCGCGGAGCTCTGCATCACGCGCCAAATCATCACCGCCGTGAAGACGGCCACGCGCAACAAGCACACGCCGATGAACCAGTACGTCTCGTTCTCCAGCACCCCGGTCGGCGGCAGCGGCGACTCCGAGCCGACGCTCGACGAGATGCTGCCCGGGTCCACCGTGCACGATCCGGTCAACCAGGTGATCTCCTCCGAGGAGCTGCGGGCGCTGGTGGCCTGCATCTCCACCGCGCTGTCCGAGCTCGAGTCGCGCGTGCTGGCGCTGTACCTCGACGGGCACTCCTATGAGGAGGTCGGGCGCCGCCTGGACTGCGACTGCAAGACCGTCGACAACGCGCTGCAGCGCGTCAAGCGCAAGGTCGGCGCGCACCTCAACGAGCGCGCCGTCGCGGCCTGAGCCGCTCCGCGAGCGGTCACGCCGGCGGCGCCGTGGCCGCCGGCACGCTGAGCGCGAACCGGGCGCCGCCCTCGGGTCGGGTGGCCGCGCGCACCTCGCCGCCCATCGCGGCGATCAGCTCCTTGACGATCGCCAGCCCCAGCCCCGAGCCGACCGCGCGCTCGGAGCGGTAGCGGTTGTAGAGATAGAAGCGATCAAAGGCGCGCGGGAGGTCCTCCTCGGCCAGCCCTGGGCCGGTGTCGGAGACCACGATCTCGGCGTTCCGGGCGCTGACGGTTACCGCGCCGCCCGCCGGGGTGAGCCGCAGCGCGTTCTCGATCAGGTTGGAGGTCGCCTGCAGCAGCCGACCCTCGTCGCCCGTGCCCCAGGCGCCGCCGCCGGCGGTGCTCGCGCTGAGCTGCACCCCGAGCTCGCGGGCGCGGGGGAGATGGCGCTGGACCGCCGTGGCGCTCACCGCGGCGAGATCAACGGGCTCGTGGCCGACCGCGAAGTCCGAGCGACCCAGCCGGGCCAGGTCCAGCAGGTCGAACACCAGCCGCTCCAGCCGATCGGCCTCGGCGAGCACCACCCGGCTGCCCAGCGCCGGCTCCACCGCGCCCTCGCTGAGTGCCTCGGCATAGCCGCGGATCGAGGTCAGGGGCGTTTTGAGCTCGTGACTGACGGACTCCAGGAAGCGCCGCTGTGACTCCCGCGCGCGGCCGAGTTCGGCCGACATCGCGTTGAATGAGCGCCCCAGTCCGGCCAGCTCGTCCTCGCCCTGCACCGGAACCTCGACCCCCGGCTCGCCGGCGGCCACCCGCTCGGTGGCGGAGGCCAGCGCTCCGATCGGGCGCGTCAGCCGCCGGGCCAGCAGCCACGACAGCATCGCCGCCAGCGCGGCGCCGCCGAGCCCGGCGAGCGCCAGGCTGATCAGGAACGGGCGCCACTCCGAGAACGCCAGCCGCGCGCCGCGGACCAGCACCACGCGCCCGTTGGCGGTGCGCCGGGCCGCGTAGATCAGCGAGCGACCCCTGAGCGAGACCGCGCCCTGACCGTCCCCGGTGCTCGGCAGCGCCGCCAGCACCGCCGCCACCACCCGCGGCCGCAGCGGTCTGGGCTTGCCGGTACCGACGCGGTAGACGTGGTCGCCGGCCGTGAGCGCGCCGGGGGCGCCCCCGACGAGCGACAGCACGTTGGCCTGAGCCTGGAGGTTGGTCAGCCGCTGGGTTGCCAGCTTGTGGCGCACGAGCACGACCGCGACGCCGACGGTGAGCGCGCAGGAGGTGACGGCGGCGAGCGCCAGGTAGCCGAGCACGCGGCGGCGCAGCGTCACCGCGCCGCCCCGCCGGAGCGCCGGGACCTCACGCCGTCGCCTTGTAACCCACGCCGCGCACGGTGCGGATCAGTTCCGGGTGCCCGAGCTTCTTGCGCAGCTGCGCGACGTGCACCTCGACCGTGCGCGTCTCGCCGGGCGCCTGAAAGCCCCACACCGTCTCCAGCAGCTGGTCGCGGGTCACGACCTGGCCGGCATGGCGCAGGAGGTACTCGCGCAGCTCGAACTCGCGCTGGGTGAGCTCGACCTCGACGCCGTCGACGCGAACCTCGCGGGCGCCGCGGGCCAGGATCACGGGACCGAGCGCCAGCACGTCGCTGAGGTCGCCACCGCCGGCCCGGCCGCTGCGGCGCAGCACGGCCTTCACCCGGGCGGTCAGCTCGCGCGGGGAGAACGGCTTGGCCACATAGTCATCGGCCCCGACCTCCAGCCCGGCCACGCGGTCGGGCTCCTCGTCGCGCGCGGTCAGCATGATCACCGGCACGTGGCCGGCGATCTGGCGGCAGACCTCGAAGCCGTCGATCCCGGGCAGGCCGATGTCCAGCACCACGAGCCTGACCGGATGGCGACGCAGTTCGACCAGCGCCTGCTCGCCGGAGCGCACCCACAGCACCTGGTAGCCGGCGCGTTGTAGGTAGGTGCGGATCAGCGCGCCGATGTTCGGCTCGTCCTCGACGACCATCACGGTGGTGCTCATCGCCGACATCGTAGGTGCGCAGCGGGGGTGGGGCGGTGGGCGGGCACCGCAGCCAGGGTGGCTTTTACACGCAGCTGACCTTCGGCTGACAGGTTGCTTTCAGGTCACGGCGACAGTGCATGAGCACTGTCAACCAAGACAACACAAGCGAGGTTCACAACCGATGTCAACGATTTCCAAGCATTCACGACTCTTCCTGGTGGCGATCTGCTGCCTGGCCGTCGGAGCCGGGGCGAGCGCGATCGCCGGGGCGGGTGCTGCCACCAGCAGCTCGGCTCACCCGAGCGGCGCGAAAGCCGGCCGGCTCGCTCATCGCCAGGGCCTGCTGAGGCTGGCCCGGCGTACGGTGTCCGGCCAGTTGGTGGTTCGCACCAAGCAGGGGTTCGCCACCGCGACGCTCGAGCGCGGCGTGGTCGACTCGGTTTCCGGTCAGCAGCTGAAGCTCACCGAGGGCACGCCCAAGGCGACCTACAAGACGGTGACGCTGACGATCCCGGCCGACGCCCACGTGCGTGACGACCATCAGAAGGCGAGCCTGTCCGCGGTCAAGCCCGGTCAGCGCGTGCTGGTCATCCAGGCGCCCCAGCGGACGATTGTGGTCGCCCACACCCCTCACGCCGCTTCGACCGGCTAGCAACCGGCCTCCGCTTGCGGGCCGGCGGTCCGGCCCACCCGTCGCGGTCGTCCGGCCACGATCACGACGGGTGGGCGGGATCGTCATCCCGCAAGCGGGCCAAGCGTGGGCGTCAGTCCGTAGGTGCGAAACGCGCGAAAGCGCGCGAACGTGTGGTGCTCGGGACCGTGGAAGTCAGACGAGCCGGTGGTCAGCAGCCCCCGTTCGGCGCAGTGATCGACCAGCAGCCGGGTCTGGCCTTCGGTGTGGGTGACATAGAACGCTTCGACCCCGTCCAGTCCCGCCCGGCGAAAGCGCGCGATCGCGTGAAGCACGGCGTCGGGCTCGGAGATGTCCCAGAAGGGGTGTGCCCACACGGCGACCCCGCCGGCGCCGTGGATCAGCTCGATCGTCGCCTCCACGGTCGGCGCCTGGCGATCGCGGAACGCCGGCTTGCCCTCGATCAGGTAGGCGACCAGGAACGCGGTCGGGTCCAGCAGCCCTTCGGTCTGCAGCCGCTCGCGGTTCTCGGGCCGGCCGACGACCGCCTGGGCCAGATGGGGCCGCCCGATCGACCGGCCCTGGGCCGCGCGGCGGGCCAGCAGCGCGTCGTCGAGCGCGAAGCCGAGCTCGCGCAGCGCGTCGCCCATCGCCTCGGCGCGCTGCTCACGCGAGGATCGCGACCGCTCCAGCGCGTCGGCGAGCGTCTGATCATGGGGATCGATCGCGTAGCCGAGGATGTGCAGGTCCTGGCGGCCGTCGAATAGCGCGGTGATCTCGGCCGCGGTGACCAATCCGATCCCGGCGGCGCTGGCCGCCCGCTGGGCCTCGGGCACGCCGGCGGCGGTGTCATGGTCTGACAGCGCCAGCAGCCGCACGCCGGCCGCGGCGGCGGCGGCCACCACATCGGCCGCCGGGAGCGCGCCGTCGGAGTGCGTCGAGTGGCTCTGCAGATCGAACGTGGGAGCGGCCGCGCCGGACACGGGCGCGAGGCTACCGGCTCGCGGTGAGCCGCTCGCATTCACGCCACAGCGCGTCGCGGTCGGCCGCCGTCTCCTGCGTCCACGGGACCAGCGAGGTCGGGCGCCGGCGTCGGTCATGCCAGAAGCCTCCGGTGCTGCGGGCCGGCTCGGCGGCCGCGCCGAGCCACACGATCGTGTCCGCGCCCTGTTCGGGGGTCCGCAGCAGCGGCTTGGTCAGCTTGTAGAACCCCGGCAGCGAGCTGCTCACCCCGGGCGTGTCGGCCCACCCGGGGTGCATCGCGTGGCAGACCACCCCCTGGTCGCGCAGCCGGTCTGCCCACATCGCTGACAGCACCACCTCCGCACGCTTGGCCCGGGCGTAGGCGGTCGTGCCGTTGAAGTCACCGCGCTCGTACTGCAGGTCGTCGGACTTCAGGCGCTGGGCGTACATGCCGCCGGAGGCGACGGTCACGATTCGCGACGGAGCGCGGGCCGCGAGCAGCGGGGTCAGCAGTTGCGTGAGCAGGAACGGTGAGACGACGTCAACCGCGAACGTCAGCTCGATCCTGTCGTCGGTCAGGGTGCGGTGCGCGGGCAGCACGCCCGCGTTGTGCACCAGGACATCGAGCCGGTCCAGGCCGGCGCTGAGCCGCCGGGCCAGCTCGCGCACCGAGCTCAGCTGCGCCAGGTCGCAGAGCTCCAGCCGCACGGCGGCACCATCGCTGTGCTCGGCGACCCGGGCTCGCGCCTGCTCGCCGCGCTCCGGGTCACGGGCGACCAAGCACACGTCGGCGCCCAGGCGCGCGAAACCCTCGCAGGCCGCTAGGCCGAGGCCCGAAGTGGCGCCGGTGACGAGCACCGTCTGACCGGCCATCGTGGGCAGCTCGCCGTCGGGCCAGGACCGGCTGCGCAGCGCGTAACCGATACGGCTGTACCCAGGGACGATCGTGCGATCCAGGGCGGTGTCGAGCAGCGAGCCGAGCATCGTCTGATGCTTACCGCTCCCGCCGGGGTCAAACCCCGGCTCAGCCGGCTCAGCCGGCTCAGCCGGCTCAGCCGGCTCAGCCGGCGACGACGGCTGCGGCCGGTGCCGGCACCGAGCTGCGCATCCGCTGCAGCGCCAGCAGGCCGCCGCAGGCGACCAGCCCCACCTTGACCGCGCCGATTC
>JBPCPC010000220.1:0-30538 GCA_050999585.1 Solirubrobacteraceae bacterium
GAGTGGGTGTCATCGGGGCGGACCAGCGTCCATGCGGCAATCGCGCCCACCGCCGCGATGATCGCCCCCGCCAGGTAGGCGTGATGAAACGCGCTCAGCTCTCTGACGCCGGCGCCGGCGCCGGCGACGATCGTGGTCACGACCGCGATGTTGATCGCGATCGCGGACTGGCGCTGGGTGTTGTAGATCGCCGACGCCTGACCGGTGTCCGCGCTGGAGATCGTGGTGAACATCGAACTCTGCACCGACAGGAACGCGGCGCCGTTGCACACGCCGCCAAAGAACATCAGCGCGCGCACCGCCCACAGGCTGGTGTGCCCGTCGACCAGCAGAAACAGAGCCAGGTAGACGGCCAGCCCGGCCGTGCCGAAACCGGCCATCACCCGCGGACCCAAACGGGGATAGAGGCGGCCCAAAGTCTGCGCGGCAACGGCCACGCCGAGGGCCTCGACGAACGTCGTCGTGCCCGAGCCGATCGGCGACTGGTGCAGCACCTCCTGGAGGAAGATCGGCGTTAGGTACAGGCTGCCGAGGAACGGGCCGGTGCTGATCGCGAACACGATGTTGGTCGCCCGAAACAGCCGGTCGCGCAACAGGCCGAGGCGCAGGATCGGCTCGGTCCGGTGCAGCGAGGTCCAGGCGAACAGCGCCAGGGCGGCGATTCCGCCCACGGCGGTACTCAGGATCGGCACCGAGGCCCAGCCCAGCACCGAGCCCTCGCTGATCGCGTACATCAGCGCGCTCAGACCAACGCCGGAGAGCAGCAGGCCGCGAAGGTCCAGGCGGCCGCCGGGGTTGGGGCGATGCTCGGGCAGGAACCGGTAGGCGAACGCCAGCGTCAGCAGCCCGATCGGGATGTTGACCAGGAACACCCATCGCCATGACAGCGCCTGCGTGAGCACGCCGCCGATCACCGGGGCCGCGCCGGGGCCGATCAGGATCGGGACGATCAGGGTGCGAGCCACCCGCGCGCGCTGCGCCGGTCCGTAGGCGCGGTAGAGCATCGCCGTGCCCGTGGGGGTGAGCATCCCGCCGCCGATCCCCTGTAGCGCCCGGGCGGCAATCAGCTGGCCGAGACTGTGGGCCGCCCCGCACAGCGCGGAGGCGATCGTGAACACCGCCAGGGCGAACAGAAACGTGCGCTTGGTCCCGATCCGATCGCCGATCCAGCCCGATGCCGGGATCAGCACCGCGAGCGTCAGCAGATAGGCGATCACCGTCCACTGCACGTCTGAGATCGGGGCGCTGAAGGCACGCCCCAGCGTCGGCAGCGCGACGTTGACGATGTGCATGTCCATCGCGGTCATGAAGATCGCGCTCACGTACGCGATCGCCACCGCCCTCGCCGGCGGTAGTCCCCGGCGGCGCTTCGGGGCACGCGCGGGCGGCGACTCGGGGAGCTCGGCGAGCGGGACTGACTGCATACTCACGGTCATGACCCTAGTTCGGCCGCTTGCGCCCGGCGTGTCCGGACTCGGCACCGAGTCGGCGTTCGAGGTGCTCGCGCGGGCACGCGCACTCGAGCGCGAGGGCGTCGACGTCGTGCATCTGGAGATCGGAGAGCCGGACTTCCCGACGCCCCCTCATGTGGTGCGCGCGGCGGCTGACGCGATGGCCCGCGGTGAGACCGGCTACTGCCCGGCGCCCGGGATTCCGGAGCTGCGCGAGGCCGCGGCGGCGTATCTGGCCGGACCCCGGGGAATCGCGATCGACTCCGACGAGGTGCTGGTCGCGACCGGCGCCAAGCCGTTTCTGTTCTTCACCGTCCTCGCCTGCGTGGGGCCGGGCGACGAGGTCGTATATCCGGATCCCGGGTTTCCGATCTACCGCTCGGCGATCACCTGGGCCGGGGGCGTCCCGATCGGGCTGCCGCTGCGAGCGGCCAACGGGTTCGCGACCGATCCCGAGGAATTGGCGGCCGCGATCGGACCGCGCACCCGGCTGGTGATCCTCAACTCGCCCAACAACCCGACCGGCGCGGTGATGTCGGCGGACGAGCTCGCCAGCGTGGCGGCGGCGCTGCAGCGCACCGATGCGTGGATCCTGGCCGACGAGGTCTACGCCAAGCTCGTCTACGAGGCAGCCGCGCCGAGCCTCGCGTCGGTGTCACAGCTGCGCGAGCGGATCGTGCTCGTCGACAGCTGCTCCAAGACGTTTGCGATGACCGGCTGGCGGTGTGGCTTCGCCGCGGTCCCGGCGCCGCTGCGCGAGCCCCTGACCCGGTTCTTCATCAACTCCACTTCGTGCGTGCCCCCGTTCGTCCAGCGCGGGGCGGTCGCCGCCCTGACTGGTCCGATGGACGCGGTCGATGAGATGGTGCGCACGTTCCGCGCGCGCCGCGACGCCGTCGTCGCCGGTCTGAACCGCCTCCCCGGAGTGTCCTGCGCCGTCCCGCAGGGCGCGTTCTACGCGTTCCCCGACGTGTCCGGCACCGGACTGTCCGGCGCGGAACTGGCCGAGCGGCTGCTGACCGAGGCGGGCGTGGCGGTGCTGGCCGGTTCGGCGTTCGGCGACCACGGGCGGGCGCACCTGCGGATCTCCTATGCGACGGCGTTGCCGCGGCTGCAGGAGGGCCTGGCGCGGACCGAGGGGCTGCTCACGCGCGTGGCGGCGGAGCCGGATCAGGCGCTGCCCGCAGGACGGGATCGACACCAGCGGTCACAATGGGATCGATGATCGTCGTCCGCAGCGCCCACGACCACGCTACGACGATGCGCCGGCTGACCGCCGCCGTGCAGGCGCGGGGATTGACTCTATTCGCGCTGATCGACCACGCCGCCGCGGCGCGCGCGGCCGGACTCGAGCTGGCCGATGAGCAGGTGCTGGTGTTCGGCAACCCCCAGGGCGGGACCCCGCTGATGCAGGACGATCCTCGGATCGGACTCCAGTTGCCGCTGCGGATGCTCGTGTGGTTGGGCGAGGACGGCGTCTCGCTCGGCTATGACGACCCCACCGAGCTGGCGGATCGCTTCCACGTCGCCGCGCACGCCGCGACGCTCCAGGCGATGGCCGGACAGCTCGGCGAGCTGGCGCAGACGGCGGCCGCCGAGGACTGAAGCACCGCGCCGCGTCCGAGTGGGCTGCCGTCGAGGGCATCTGCGCTAGCGTGGCGCCCGTGCGCACCGTTCGTAAGCTCGTCGGACCGTTCTTCGTGCTTGCGGGCGTGCTGCATTTCGTCACCCCCAAGACCTACCGGCAGATCATGCCGTCGTGGGTGCCGGCTCCGCAGGGAATGGTTTACGCCAGCGGGGCGGCTGAGATCGCCGGTGGCGCGGGGATGATGGTGCCCGCCGGTCGCCGGCTGGCCGGCTGGTGGCTGATCGCGACGATGATCGGCGTGTTCCCCGCCAACCTGCACATGGCGCTCAATCCCGAGAAATACCCGCAGGTGCCCGGCGGTGCCACGACCCTGTGGGCGCGATTGCCCTTCCAGGGCGTGTTCGTGGCCTGGATCCTCGATGCGATGCGAAGCGAGAACACATGATCGGACAGAGAGTGCGTCGCCGCGAGGACCCGCGGTTTCTCACCGGCAACGGCAACTACGTCGACGACCTGAAGCTGGACGGCGCGCTGCACGCCACGTTCGTGCGCTCAGACCATGCGCACGCCCGGATCGTCGAGATCGACGCATCGGCAGCCCGTGAGCGGCCCGGCGTGCAGGTGCTGACTGCCGCCGACGTCGACCTGGACGTGCTGGGGGCGCCGTTCCCCGGCATCCCCGAGGACATGTTCCGCCCGCCGCTGGCGATCGATAAGGTGCGCTTCGTCGGCGAGATCATCGCCGTCGTGCTGACCGAGACGCGCGAGCAGGGCGTCGATGCCGCCGAACTGGTCTTCGCCGAGCTCGATCCGCTGCCAGTCGTGATTGACCCCGTGCAGGCGCTGCGCGACGAGACGCTGCTGTTCGAGGGCCGCGGCTCCAACGTCGCGCTCGCCGACGGCCCCGAACAGCCCGACGCGAGCCTGTTCGCCGAGTGCGACGTCGTCACCGAGGGCTCGGTCGTCAGCCAGCGCGTCCACGTGGCGCCGATCGAGCCCCGGGCCACCGCGGCGCGCTTCCAGGACGGGCGACTGACCACCTGGCTGTGCACCCAGACCCCGCATCAGGATCGAGACCGCCTGGCGGACAGCCTTGGGCTCAAGCCCGACCGCGTGCACGTGCTCGCGCCCGATGTCGGGGGCGGCTTCGGCGGCAAGGGCCTCGGCGTCGAGGATGTGCTCGTCGGCTGGCTGGCGATGCATGCGGTCCCACCCACCCGGCCGGTGCGCTGGACCGAGACGCGCTCTGAGCACATGGTCGCGATGGGTCACGGCCGCGCGCAGTGGGCGGACTTCAAGCTCGGCGGCGACCGTGAGGGCAACATCACCTCGCTGTACCTTCGGCTGCTGCAGGATTCGGGCGCGTATCCGGCGATCGGCGCGATCCTGCCGACGCTGACCCGGCTGATGGCCTCCGGCGTGTACGAGATCCCCAACATCCAGGTCCGCTTTGACTCGGTCGCGACCAACACGACCCCGACGGCCGCGCTGCGTGGTGCCGGGAGGCCGGAGGCGACCCAGATCCTGGAGCGCGCGATCGAGCTGTTCGCCGCCGATGTCGGGATCGACTCCGCCGAGGTGCGGCGCCGCAACTTCATCGGCAAAGACCAGTTCCCGTACACGACGCCGGTCGGCGCCACCTACGACATCGGCGACTACCAGCGAGCGCTTGACACGCTGCTGGAGAACGCCGGTTATGACGAGCTGCGGGCCGAGCAGAAGCGCCGCCGCGAAGCCGACGATCCGCAGCTGCTGGGGATCGGGATGAGCGTCTACGTGGAGATCACCAACGGGACGGCCGAGGCCGAGTTCGGCGCCGTCGAGATCACCCCCGACGGCGACGCGATCCTGAAGACCGGGTCGTTCTCGCACGGCCAGGGCCACGAGACCACGTTCGCGCAGATCGCCTCCCAGGAGCTCGGGATTCCGGTGGAACGAATCACGGTCGTCAAGGGCGACACCGATCGGGTGGCCCGCGGCAGCGGGACCTATGGTTCGAAGTCGACCCAGATCGGGGGGGCAGCCGCTCGCCAGGCCTCCGAGGAGCTGGTGCAGACGGCCAAGGCGCTGGCCGCCGAGCAGCTTGAGGCCGACCCGCACGACATGGTGCTGGAGCTCGGCGCGGGGGTATTCCACGTCGCCGGCGCCCCGAGTCCCTCGCTGTCCTGGTCAGACCTCGCCGGATCGTTGGAGCGGGCCGGGCGGCTGGTCGAGTTGACCGCCGAGGCCGACTTCAAGCCGCCGCAGCCGACGTTCCCGTTCGGGGCGCACCTGATCGTCGTGGAGGTGGACTCCGAGACCGGCTCGGTGGACCTCCGGCGGGTGATCGCGGTCGATGATGCCGGCACGATCATCAACCCGATGATCGCCGATGGCCAGGTGCACGGCGGCGTGGCCGCCGGAATCGCGCAGGCGCTGTTTGAGGAATGTGCGTTCGATGAGGACGGCAACCCCCAGAACGCCAACTTCGTCACCTACTGCATTCCCGGTGCGCCGGAGTTCCCGTCGTTTGAGCGGGTGTCGATCGAGACGCCGACGCCCGTCAACCCGCTCGGGGCCAAGGGCATCGGCGAGTCGGGCACGATCGGCTCGACGCCGGCGGCGCTGAACGCCGTGATCGACGCCGTGTCCCATCTCGGCGTGCGCCACATCGACATGCCCGCGAACGGCGAGCGCGTCTGGCGCGCGATCCAGGACGCCCGCGCCCCGGCTTCTTGACCGACGCTTTCGGGGAGCCGCCCGCCCGGCCGGCGGGTGCACGTGCCTTCAGCCAACCCCGGACGCCGGGGTTCGCCGACTGCGCGCCCTCGGGCCGGGTGCGGCTGGACGCCATGGCCTGCTGGCTGCAGGACGTCGCCTATGCCGACGTGCAGGATGCCGGCCTGGCGCAGTCGGCGGTGTGGGTGGTGCGCCGCACGCGGATCCGCGTCAACCGCTTCCCGCGTTTCGGTGAGCGCTTCCGTCTGACCACGTTCTGCAGCGGCCTGGGGCGCATGTGGGCAGAGCGCGGGACCGATATCACCCGTGACGGCGAGGCGCTCCCCGACGTCCAGGCGTCGTCGCTGTGGGTTCACCTCGACGTCGAGCGCTGGGTGCCGACGCCGCTGACCGAGGCCGAGATGGCTGCCTACGCCGGCACTGTGCCGGCGCCGCGGGTCAGCGCGCGGCTGCGCCATCCGGCGCCCGACCCAGCCGTGACGGACGGGCGCCCGTGGACGTTTCGCGCGACCGAGTGCGACCTCGCCGATCACGTCAACAACGCCGCCTACTGGGCGCCGCTGGAGGAGGAGCTGCTCAGTGGAGCGGCGTCGGGTAGCGCGCCTTCGCCTGAGCCTCCGCCTTCGCCTTCGCCTTCGCCTGAGCCGGCGCGGATCGACGTCGAGCTCGAGTACCGCGCGCCGGCTCAGCCGGGTGAGAAGCGCATGCTGGCCGATGGGAATCGACGCTGGATCGTCGCTGATGACGGCGAACTGCACGCGTCGTTCCTGCTGGCTCCGATCGACTTCTAACGAGCGAGCCTCATGCCGTCGTGAACACGATCTTTCCGACGACATCGCCTTCGTACATCGCCTGAAACCCCTCACGGGCGTCGGCGAGCTCCAGCGTCGCGTGGATCGCCGGGCGGATGTCACGCTCCAGGCAGAAGCGGATCAGCCGCTGCAGCTCGTCTCGGGTGCCCATCGTCGAGCCGATCACGGATAGCTGCAGAAAGAACACCCGGGTGAGCTCGGCCGGCGGTGCATCCCCCGAGGTCGCGCCGGAGATGACGAGCTTGCCGCCGGGGCGCAGCGAGCGGATCGAATGCGACCACGTGGCCTGGCCGACGGTCTCCATCACCGCGTCGACGCACTCGGGCAGCCGCGCTCCGGACTCGAACGCCTGATCGGCGCCCAGTTGCAGCGACTGCGCGCGCTTCTCCTCCGAACGGCTGGTCACCCACACACGCGCTCCGGCGGCGGAGCCGAGCACGGTCAGCGCGGTGGCCACGCCGCCGCCCGCACCCTGGACGAGCACCGTCATCCCGGGCGTGACCCCGCCGCGGGTGAACAGCATCCGATACGCCGTCAGCCAGGCCGTGGGCAGGCAGGCGGCGTGCTCAAACGACAGCTCCGGGGGCTTGGGGAGCACGTTGCGTCGTGGCACGGCCACCTTCTCGGCCAGCGCGCCCGGGTAGCGCTCGGATAGCAGCGATCGCTTCGGGTCAAGCGTCTCGTCGTCGCGCCAGGAGTCCTCGGTGATCACCGCGTGCACGACGACCTCGTTGCCGTCCTCGTCGAGGCCGGCGGCGTCGCAGCCGAGGATCATCGGCAGCTGCTCGGCCCGCAGGCCGACGCCGCGCAGCGACCAGAGGTCGTGGTGGTTCAGGGCGGCGGCCTTGACCGTGATCGTCGTCCAGCCGTCGGGCGGCTCGGGTTCAGGGCGGTCCCCGACGACCAGTCCGCTGAGCGGATCGTCGGGATCGATGGCAGAGGCGTAGACGGCGAGCATGACCGCACCCTATCGATCTGCCCGGTGCATTAACGTAGAGGATCGCAAAGTCCTGACTCGGCACGTGGGGAGGCCGAGGCCCTCGTTTTATGAGCTCTCTTCCCACACCGTCATCCTCCGATCCCCTGAGCCGCCGGGCCTTCCTCGGCGTCGTCGGGCGGACGGCCGTCGCCGGATCCGGTGCCGCGGCCGCGCTGAGCGGCTGCGGCGGCGGCGCCAGTCGGCCGCAGCCCCACCCCGCGACGCGCTCGCCGCCCGTGGAGGCGCAGCGGTTTCGGTCGCGTTCCGACCTGCGTCCGCCCGCGATCCATGTCGGCACGCGGCCCCCCGATCCAAAGGCGCAGTCCTTCGTGTTCACCGATTGCCACGGCGGCAACGGTCAGCAGGGGCCGATGATCATCGACCGCGGAGGCCGTCTGGTCTGGTTTGAGCCGGTCTCCGAGCACGGCAGCACCCGGAAGCGCGTGTTCAACGTGCGCGTGCAGAGCTACCGCGGCGAGCCGGTGCTGACCTGGTGGCAGGGCTCGATCGTGGGCGCGCACGGGCACGGCCACTACGAGATCCTCGACCAGACCTACGCCGGGGTCGCGCGGGTGCGGGCGGGCAACGGCTACCAGGGCGACCTGCACGAGTTCCGTCTCACCGACCGCGGGACGGCACTGCTGACCTCCTATGGCCGGGCTGAGGGCCAGCTTCCCGTCCACTCCGGTAGCGGCACCCGCCGCGGCGCGTATCTCTACGGCGTCGTGCAGGAGGTTGACGTCGCCACCGGTCGGGTGTTGTTGCAATGGCGCAGCGATGAGCACGTGCCCGTCGAGGCGTCGCTGCACGGGCCGCCGCCGGCCGACCCGGCGATCCCGTGGGACTACTTCCACGTCAACTCGATCGCCGTCGACCCCGACGACGACAACCTGCTGATCTCCGGGCGCAACGTGTGGGCGTGCTACAAGGTGCATCGCCACACCGGCGAGGTGATCTGGTCGTTGGGCGGTCGCGACAGCGACTTTCAGGTGGCCGACGGGGCACAGTTCGCGTTCCAGCATCACGTGATTCCCCACGGCGACGGGCTGCTGACGATCTTCGACAACGAGTCGGGTCCGCCGTCTCAGGCCAGCCAGTCGCGCGGCCTGGTCCTGCGTCTCGACCATTCATCTCGCCGGGCCACGCTCGTGCGTGAGTACCTGCACGATCCGCCCGTGCTCTCGGCGGCGCTGGGCAGCGTGCAGGCGCTGGACACCGGGGGAGCGTTCCTGGGTTGGGGGGACTCGAGCTACTTCACCGAATACGACGCCCACGGCGCGGTGGTGCTCGATGCGCGGCTGGCCTCCGGCGTGCTCTCCTATCGAGCGTTCCAGGACGCCTGGGCCGGCCGGCCCGCGCAGCCTCCGCGGATCGCTGTCCGGCGGGCCGGCGCGGACGCGCACGTCTACGTCAGCTGGAACGGCGCCACCGTGCACCGCCGCTGGCGGCTGCTGGGAGGTCTGCGGGGCAACGAGCTGAGGGAGCTGCGCTCGGTGCCGGTCCGCGGGTTTGAGACCGCGATCAGCGTGCGCTCGGCGCCGCGCTGGCTGGCCGTCGAGGCACTGGACCACGACGACCAGCCGCTGGCACGTTCAGCGTCCGTCCGGGCCTAGCCCCGAGAGATGCTTGCCCCGGGGTCCGTCACCCCTCGGCGAGAACCACCAGCGTCTCGGGACGGACGCCGTCATGCTTCATCGCGTTCGCCGCCTCCTCGGTCTTCATGAACTCCTGAAATGCGGCGAGGTCGGGGATTTCGGCGATCAGGCCAACCTGGTTGGATCCGTTCGGGTCCCGGAAGGCGCGCATCGTGATTCCTCGCGATCCGAAGGCCTCTTCCCGCTTCGAGGAATGCAGCCAATGCTCGACGTCGTCAACCTCGTGCAGCGCGATATACGTGGCCATGCAGGCTCCTTAGCGGTCGTCAGACCGTGTCGTGGTGGGTGACCTCTGCGGTTCGCTCCTCGGGCGCGCCCGCGAACCCGCCCTGCACCGGCATTGCCGGCATCAACGTGCTCTGCATGAACGCCTCGCTCTGCTCTTTGGAGTCCCAGACGACGGAGATCAGGTACCCGCCTTCGGTCGGCCCGGCGGTGTGTGACCGCTGCCCGTCGGGGAGGCCGGTGGCGGGGTGCAACGCCTTTACCGTTGTCCGGTACTGCTGCTCGGTTCCACCGGGCCAGAAATGGGTCTGCAGGTATGACATGTTCATAACCTCTTTCGTCGGTGTTCTAGACGGGAACGCCGGGCGCGACGCCGAGCTGCTGCATCATGCCCAGCATGTCGAGCACGCCCCAGTGCTCGTGAATCAGTCCGTCGTCGCCGAAGCGGAGGATGTCGATCAGCGGGATGGCGACGCGCTTGCCCGTTGCCGGGATGCCCATGAAGTCACCCTCGTTCGTCCCGCTGAAGCGCGACCGGGCGGTGAGCTTGTCGCCATCGGTGAGCACATCCTGGGCTTCCCAGCGCATGTCCGGGAACGCGGTCTGGAACCTCGTGAACAGCTGCCGGACGCCCTCTCTGTCCGGCGGAATCCCGGGCAGCTCCTCATGGTCGACAAAATCGCCAGCGAGCAGGCCGATGGCCTGATCGATGTCGCCTCTGCTCAGCCCCTCGAAGAAACGTCGCGCCGAGGCCGCGTGATCCATCGAGTCACCTCCGTCGTTGGTCGGGGCGTGCCCGCGGCATCGCTCCGGCGGCAGGCTTCATGCCAGGGGATCCTGCAGCCGGGGCGCCTCAGGGGCGCCTCATTCGCGCGTCAGCTGTGGATCTCAGCCGCCACCGCCACCGCCGCCGGACCAGCCGGGCCGTGCGTGCCCGCCGCTCGGGCTGGGTGCTGGCCGGCAGGTTGGTGAGCCAGCGGTCGCGGGGATGCTCGCGGCCTCCGGGCACTTAACGAGCGGCCATTCCTCGCGCGGCGGCTGGGCCCAGGCGTCGACCGGATCGGCGGCGATCACCCGCCGAAACGCAAACCGCGACTGCGGTTGCCGTCCTAAAGATCGCCAACCGCGACTGTCTGAGAAGGCGCCTGGCTCCAGGCCCGCGACGCGACTGGTTGATCGACCACGGTTCGGCCACGCGGTCTTCAATGCACTGGGCGCGGCCGGGTCGCTGCGCGCGCGGCGAAAAGATGGCGTGCAGTGCACCACGCGACAAATCGGACCCGCGGTCTCAGATTTGTCACCCACGCTCAGCCGGCAGCCGGTGACAAACCTCTGACGGTCGATTGGATTTGTCACACCATGCACTCGGGGGTCGTCGCCGCCCGCCAACCCACCGCATCTGAACACCAGTCCCGGACAGAGTCATCCGGCTGCCAGGAGCCACGCGTCCAGCGCAATACCGGCCTGCTGAACGCGCGGGCTCCAGCCACGCTCAGCGACTCGGAGCTCTGCTCACGAATTTCCGAATCGCGACCCTAGCCCTTGACGGCCGTGGAGGAGGCCAGCACCTTCCCGTGGCTGTCGAGCGCCTGGACCTCGACGAAGCCCTCGCGACCGCCGAGCTCGAATGAGGTCTCAAACGCCCGCTTGGCACCGCCGCCGACCGTCTTCAGCTGCTTGGCGGAGGAGCCGCCGAGCACGCGCCACTTGGTCAGAGCGCTCGAGCCGTTCCAGCTGGCGTAAACGACCGTCTTGCCGCCGCTGACCTTCGTCGCGACCGCCGGGCGTGTCGTCGGCGTCCCGGTCCACGGGGACCGGTAAGCGCGGTAGCTGGCGTTGGGGCCGGTGAAGCGGGCGTCGAACACCTCGTTGCCCTTGGTGTTGAACTCCGTGAAGTTGTTCGCCTGGCCCCAGCCGACGAGATCGTCTCCGTTGGGCAGGCGGTCGACGTTGCCCTCCGCCGGCGCCTGCAGCGCTGGAGTGTGGAACAGCTGCGACACGAGCGTCGCCGTCTTCTTGGCGGTGTCGAGCCGCAGGGTCAGGCCGCGCGACTGCTTCTCGAGAAACGGCTGGCCGGCATCGTCGAAGAGCGTGATGATGTTGCTCGAGCGCATGCGGGCGTCGTGCTGGAAGTAGAACCGCGTGTTCTTGCCCATCTTGAACGTCGAGCGCCTGCCGCCCAGCGTCCACTCGGTGGCCGCCGTGAACCCCGAGATCTTGTAGACGGCGCTCGTGTTGCGCGAGGACACGACGAAGCTGCCGTCGGACTGGAGCTGGATCGAGTTGACGTGGAAGTAATCCCAGGCCACGCCCGTCCGTCTGGCCACCGGCGTCAGGCTGTCGCCCAGCGCCACGTGGTCCAGGCTGTCCCATTGGAACAGCACCAGGCCGGTCTTGATGTCGATGTCCTGTACGACGGCGTCGAGCACGATCTCGTGCTTGGAGCCGTGCTTGATCTTCGATGCGTCCACGACCACCGGCTGGTAGGCCGTCACCAGCGCCGTCCCCTGCGGGGTGAGCTGGAATTCATGCAGGTCTGACTGGAGGTCGTTGCCCGCGTGGATCGTTGCGACGGGTCGATAGGACGTGTTGTAGATCTCGTCCTCACCCTTGCCCACGCCGGACATGTTGACCTCGCCCTGCCACCACGTGAGCACCGGCTTGCCCGCATACGTCTGCTCGCGGAAGTCGGTGATGTACGCGTTCTTCGGAGCCGGGTAGAACCACAGCAGGCCGCCGTAGGGGCCGAGCAGCTCGGCTCCGTTGCGCAGCGGACCGGCCTGGGGGGCGACGAACAGATCACCCGGCGCAGCGCCCTTGGGCAACTTCTCGACGGTCACCGCGGCCGGCTTGAGGTCGGGGCGGGAGTCAAAGTTCCACACGTCGCCCTTGGTCCGCGGGGCGTACGTCAGTGGACGTGCGGGCGCCGGATGCGCCGGCGTCTGGACCGTGAAGCTGTAGGTGCCGTTCGTGGCGCCCGGGGTGCTGAGCGCCGTCCTGACCGTCACCTTCTCGCCGGCCTGGAACGGCTTGGTGGGCAGGAAGCTGCCACCGCCTCCATCGGAGTCGGATTTGAACGTGCCGGCGTGCACGCCGCTCTTGGACCCGGTCACCGTGATTGCCCCCAGTTGGGCTACCGGAACGCCGCGGAATGTGAGCTGCGTGGCTCGAGTCGCGACCTGGTCGCCCGGGATCGGGAACACGGCAACCTCCGGCGCCGCGGCTCGCGACCCCGAGGTTCCGAGCAGACCCGTGAGAAGGGCCGCCAGCGTGGCGGCGATTGTGAGCGCGGCGATCCCCAGACGGGGTGCGCTCCACCATTGCTTGGACGTCGTCATAGCTCCCCCGGATTGTGTCTGTTTGATGTTCCTGCGCGGAGTCCCCGGCCCCGGGCATGGCGGTTGACTGCATGGTCACGTTACGGATTAGATCGTATGGCCCTGGTAAAGAGGCGTGGGATTCCCTCGGGCGCCGCTGTGCGCGTGCTTCGTGCCTCGTGCTATGGATCGGGCGCCACGTGTCCGGCGGCCCAACAGGCGTCGCCGGTGTGGCAGTCCTCGAGTCCGGTCAGCTGCTGATGTAGCTGCGCCAGCTGGTCGGCGCTGAGGCTGGAGGCGATGTTGTGCAGCTCGAACGGGTCGGACTGCAGGTCATAGAGCTCGCGTTCGTCGTCGCGGTACTCGACGTACAGGAAGTTCGGCGTGCGCATCGCCTCATACGTTGGCGGGTTGCCGCTGAGCTGGTCCTGGGAGTCGGGATCGGTGTCGCTCCCACCGTCGATGTCGGGTCCGTGGTGCTCGACGAGAATCGCGTTGCGCCAGTCAGCCGGAGTCGGGCCGCCGAGCGCGGGCAGCAGGCTGTGGCCGTCGGACGGCATCGAGGTGCCGCCGATCCCCTCAAACGTCTTGGCGAGGTCGGTGTTCTCGGTCATCGCGGCCGAGTCGATGCCGGCGGGCACCCCGGGCCCGGCGATCACCAGCGGCACGTGAATATCGGTGTCAAACGCGGTCAGCTTGCCCGGGTTCAGCCGGTACTCGCCCGTGTGCAGCCCGTTGTCGGAGCTGAAGACGATGTAGGTGTTGCCCAGCTGCCCGTTGATCTCCAGCGCCCGCTGCAGCTTGGTGAGCATGTCGTTGACGGCCTCCACCGACTGCACGCGGCGGCGGAAGGCGCGGTTGATCAGCGCGATCCGGCCGTTGCTCAGCGGGGGGTGATTGGCCAGCCAGTGGGGCGGATCGGTGGGCAGCACGCCGAAGTTCGGCGGTCGAGGAGCCTGCAGCCCGGGAAAGTCGTTGCGGTACCGGGGCGCCGGGGTGTACGGGGCGTGGGGGGCGAACGTGGCCAGCTCAAGGAAGAACGGGCTGCCCGACGCCGACGCGCCGTCGATGAACTGGACCCCCTTGCGCGTCAGCACATCGGTCAGGTAGTCCGACGGCCGGTGACCGTAGTGATGCAGGACGCCGTTCTGGTTGAGCGTGTAGTTGAATTCCGAATAGTCATAGCCGCCCACGTCCCAGGTGCTCCAGCCCGGCGGCACGTAGGTGCTGGGCACCGGCGAACGCGTCGGGCCCTGGAGGTAGCCGTTGAGATACTTGCCCATCATCGCGGTGCGATAGCCGACGTTGTGCAGCGCCACGTTGAACGACTGCAGCTCGTCGTGGTGGGAGTAGAAGGCGCCGATCCCGCCGTCGGGCCCCGCGTTGGTGAAGACCCCGGTGTCGTGCGGAAAGTTGCCGGTGAAGATCGAGGAGCGCGACGGGCAGCACAGCGAGTCCGAGACGAAGTAGTTGTCAAACGTGAGGCCGCGGGCTTGCAGCGCCTGCACCTGGGGCATGAAGCGCAGCAGGTCCATCGACAGGTCGTCGGTGAGCACGAACACGATGTTCGGCGGGGTGCCGGCCGTCCGGGCGGTCACCGGGACCTGCCGGGCGCGCGTCGCGGTCCGGGTCCGGGATGCGGCGCCGGACGACAGCGCGCCGGCGATCCCGACGATCCCGACGATCACCATCGCCATCACCAGCGCCAGCCTCAGCGGTCGTGAGCCCGAGAGCACGCTATCGAGAACACCGACGGGTGGGCAGAGTTCCGCTCGGTGCCGGGTCGCGGGGGGTCAGATCGATGACCGCCATCAACAGTGAGCCCGCCGCCGCGGCGCACGACGCCGCTGACCCAGACGGGCGATCTGCCCCGACCGGAGTCCTCAGTCCCAGCGGCCGATCGGGTACTCGATGTTGGCCTGGGCGGCCGCGATCCGTGCGATCGGCACCCGGAACGGCGAGCAGGACACGTAGTCCAACCCCGCGCGATGGAAGAACTCGATCGACTCGGGGTCGCCACCATGCTCGCCGCAGATCCCGAGCTTGAGGCCGGGGTGGGCCTCGCGTCCGACCCAGGCGCCGAGCCGGACCAGCCATCCCACGCCGGGTTTATCGATCGTCTCAAACGGGCTGCGGTCGATGATCTTGCGCTCCATGTACTGAGGCACGAACGCGGATTCGACGTCGTCGCGGGAGAACCCGAGCGCGGTCTGGGTCAGATCGTTGGTGCCAAACGAGAAGAAGTCGGCGAAGCGGGCGATCCGGTCGGCCACGAAGCACGCCCGCGGCAGCTCGATCATCGTGCCCACGGTGTAGTCCTCGCCGACCGTCAGTCCCTCCTCGTCGCCGATCCGCACGACCAGCTCGCGCATGATCTCGAGTTCCTGCTCGTAGTCGACCAGCGGGATCATGATCTCAGGATGCGGCGGCTCGTCGGCGGCCTTGGCGGCGCGCAGGATCGCGTGGACCTGCATCTCATAGATCTCGGGGTAGAGGATGCCCAGCCGGCAGCCTCGCGTGCCGAGCATCGGGTTCTCCTCGGCGATCTCGTGCACGCGGTCCAGCAGCCGCTCCAGGCGCGTGAGGTCGTCTGACTCCTCGATCTTGGCGCGCTCCACCTGGCCAGCCAGGTCCTCGGCGTTGGGCAGGAACTCATGCAGCGGCGGGTCGAGCAGGCGCACGGTCACCGGCAGTCCCGCCATCGCCGTGAACAGCCCCTCGAAGTCCTGCTGCTGGAGCGGCAACAGTTCGGCCAGCGCCTCGCGCCGCGCCTCGAGCGTGTCGGACATGATCATCGCGCGCATCTTCGGTTGGCGGTCCTCGGCGATGAACATGTGCTCGGTGCGGCACAGGCCGATCCCCTGAGCGCCCAACTCCCGTGCCCGGCGCGCGTCCTCGGGGGTGTCGGCGTTCGCGCGCACGTCCATCCGCCGCAGCTCGTCGGCCCACTCCAGCACCTGCTGGAAGTTCTCGTCGACCTGGGCCTCGACCAGGGGCACATCGTCGACGGTCACCCATCCCTTGGTGCCGTCGATCGCGATCGCGTCGCCCTCGTGAAGCTCGGTGCCGTTGACGCTCACCGTCTTGGCGCCCAGATCGATCGACAGCGCCTGCGCTCCGACGACCGCCGGGCGTCCCATCCCGCGGGCCACGAGCGCCGCGTGCGACGCCTTCCCGCCCTCGCTGGTCAGGATCCCCTTAGCGGCGAAGAACCCCGCGACATCCTCGGCGTCGGTGAACGGACGCACGAGAATCACGTCGCGCCCGTCCTCGGCGGCCGCCACGGCGTCGGCGGCGGTGAACACGATCTGGCCCTTGGCAGCGCCGGGCGAGGCGTTGACCCCGGAGGCGAGCACCTCGAACTCCGCCTGGGGATCAAACGTCGGGTGCAGCAGCGCGTCCAGCGATCCGGGGTCGATCGTCTGCAGGGCGCGCTCGCGCGTGAGCAGATGCTCGGACACGGCGTCGACTGCGAAGCGGACCGCCGCCTGGGCGGGGCGCTTGGCATTGCGGGTCTGCAACATGTACAGCTGACCGTCCTCGACGGTGAACTCAGTGTCCTGCATGTCCTCGTAGTGAGCCTCGAGCGTGCGCAGGATCTCCATCAGCTGCTCGTGGACGCCGGGCATCCACTCGTGCATCTCGGCGATGTCCCGCGGGGTGCGCACGCCGGAGACGACGTCCTCGCCCTGCGCGTTGGGCAGAAAGTCCCCCGAGGGCTCGGGCGCGCCGGTCACCTCGTCGCGGGAGAACGCCACCCCGGAGCCCGACGTGTCGCCCTTGTTGCCGAACACCATCTGCTGCACGTTGACCGCCGTGCCCCATTCATCGGGGATCCGGTTCTGGCGCCGGTACTCGATCGCGCGCTTGCCCACCCATGAATCGAACACCGCCCGGATCGCCAGTCGCAACTGCTCGGAGGGCTCCTGGGGGAAGTCCTCGCCCGTCTCCTCCTTGTAGATGGCCTTGAACGCCCCGGTCAGCTCGCGCAGCGCGTCGACGTCCAGATCGGTGTCCTCGCTGACGCCGCGATCGTCCTTGGCGGACTGAATCGCGGACTCAAAGCGCTCGCCGGGGATCCCGCGCGACACGTTGCCGAACATCTGCACGAAGCGCCGGTAGGAGTCCCACGCGAAGCGATCGTTCTCAGTCGCCCGGGCCAGTCCTTCAACCGAGTCGTCGTTCAGGCCGAGGTTCAGGACGGTGTCCAGCATCCCCGGCATCGACTCCCGCGCGCCCGAGCGCACCGACACCAGCAGCGGATCGTCGCGGTCGCCGAGCTGTTTGGAGGCCCGCTCCTCCAACCGCGCCAGCGCCTCCGCGACCTGCTCGGCCATGCCTTCGGGGGGCTCGCGGTCGGCGTTCATGTACTCCACGCACGCCTCGGTCGTGATCGTGAACCCCGCCGGCACCCGATCGGGCCCGAGCACGCGCGTCATCTCAGCGACATTCGCCCCCTTGCCGCCCAACAGCTCCCGCATGTCCCTGGAGCCGTCCGCGAAGTCATAGACCCACCTGGCCATTCGACGGGCGATCCTACCCTGGATCAACGCTGCGCATGGTGCCTCAGGCTGAGACACCGCCTTGCGCGGGTGCCGCGCTCAGTCGTCGAGCAGCGCGACCGCCCGGGTCCAGCCGGCCGAGCCGTGCTCGACGCTGACTGGGAAGCAGACGATCGTGAACCCGTGGTCGGGGAGCTGCTCGAGTCGGTGCAGCTTCTCCAGCTGGCAGTAGCCGACCTCTGCCCCGGCCTTGTGACCCTCCCAGATGATCGACGGATCACGATCGGCGGCGAAGCGCCGCTGGGTGGCGCTGAACGGGGCGTCCCAGCTCCAGGCGTCGGTGCCGACGATGCGAATCCCCTGACGGGTGAGGTGCAGCGTCGCGTCGCGGCCGAAGCCACAGCCGGCGTGGATGTAGTCCTCGGAGCCATAGCGCTCGCCGGCGTGGGTCGCGCAGACCACGATCTCCAGCGGCGCCAGCACGTGGCCGATGCGCTTCAGCTCGGCGTCGATCTGCTCCGGGGTGATCACCCGGCCATCGGGCTGGTCACGAAAGTCGAGGCGCACGCCGGGGCGCATGCACCAATCCAGCGGGATCTCGTCGATCGTGAGTGCCGCCTGGCCGCCGTCCATCGTCGGGTGGTAGTGCCAGGGCGCGTCCATGTGCGTGCCGTTGTGGGTGGAGATCGTGACTCGTTCCACCGCCCATCCCTGGCCCTCGGGCAGTTGCTCGGGGGCCAGCCCGGGAAACGCCGCGGCGATCTGCTGAGCGCCCTCGGCATGCCCGGTGTACTCGATTGACACCGGCTGAAACGGCGGATCGGCCGGCACGTCGTTGGCCAGCGGCACCGACAGGTCCAGGACCCTCATCAGCTGTCCTCCGGGGTGGGGATGACCGTTCCCGAGCAGCGGCCGAAGCCGATCGACACGTACCCCGCGCGCACGCAGCGGGCCGTCAGCGTCACCTCGTCGCCGTCCTGCAGGTAGCCGCGCGGTTCGTCGCCGGGCAGGGACACGGGTCGCTGCCCGTCGTAGGTGAGCTCGAGCAGGCTTCCCAGCTGGTCGTCGCGGGGACCCGAGACGGTCCCCGTTCCGATCAGGTCGCCGCTGACCAGGTTGCATCCGTTGGAGGTGTGGTGGGCGAGCATCTGGGCGGGCGTCCAGTACAGATGGCGGGCGTCGGAGCGCAGGATGACGGTCGGCGGCTCTCCCCGCGACCGCATCGCGAGGGACTGCAGCGAGACGGCGAGCTCGATCGCCAGCCCGCCGTGCGCCTGATCACCGTCGTCGTGCAGGTGGTCCAGTGGCTGCGGGTCGCCGTCGGCGCGCGTCATCGCATGGGTCCGAAACGGCGCCAGCGCATCGCTCGTGATCACCCAGGGGGACACCGTGGTGGCGAAGCTCTTGCTCAAAAACGGACCGAGGGGGGCCATCTCCCATCGCTGGATGTCGCGGGCTGACCAATCGTTGAGCAGGCAGAAACCGGCGATGTGGTCGGAGGCGTCGCCGATCCGCACCGGCCGGCCGAGCTCGGTTGGGGCACCGACGTAGAACCCGAGCTCGAGCTCGAAGTCCAGCATCGCGCAGGGGCCGAATGTCGGGTCGGCGCCCGGAGCGGCGACCGTCTGCCCGGCGGGCCTGGGCACGGTGGCTCCGGAGGCGCGCACCGACGTCGACCGGCTCTGGTAGGCGATCGGCACCCACCTGTAGTTGGCGCCCAGGCCGCCGCCCCGGCCGAGGATCTCGCTCGCGGCCTGCGCGTGGTGGATCCCGGCGTAGAAGTCGGTGTAGTTGCCGATCCGGCACGGCAGCTCGAAGCCGAGCTCGGCGGCGGGGGAGAGCAGCTCGGGACGCTCCGCCGCCCCGGCGTCGAGCAGCCAGCCGAGCTGCTGGCGCAGGCCGGTGAGCTGGGCCGCGGGCCGTGCCAGCACCTCGTTGAGCCGTTGCTCGGGCGCTCCGGCAGCGATCTCGGCGGCGGTCCCGGTCAGCAGTCGCGACCGCGCGGCCGCCCCGAGGTCGAGCACCCGATCACCGATCGCGACGCTGAGCGTGCGGCGCCCGTCCTGACCGCGGGCGACGCCGAGCGGCAGGTTCTGGATCGGAAAATCCTCATCTGGATCGTTGGCCGACTCCACCCAGCTGCGGCGCGCGGGGTCGTGGGTCTGATCGATGGTCGGCGGTGAGCCCATCGGCGCCGGAACTACCCTCTCGGGGCGCTAAGCGCCGGCGGTGGCCAGCGCCGCGCGCGGCTCCAGGTCAAACGCCTCGGCCAGCAGCTCATAGGAGCGGCGGCGCATCGCATGGTCATAGGTGATCGTGACCACGATCACCTCGTCGGCGCCGTACTCGGAGGCGACCTCCTCGACTCCGGCACGGACCGTCTCCGGGGAGCCGACGATCGAGCGCCGGCCGGCCCGCGCGCTGCCGTTGTCACCGGCCAGAAACGACGCCGCCCGCTCCGGCGAGGGAACCGCGATCAGCTGTCCGCGCCGCAGCATCTTGAACGCCATCTGGCTGCTCATCGCCAGATGCCGGGCCTCCTCGTCGGTGGGCGCGCACAGGGCCCAGGTGGCGACGGTCACGCGTGGGGACTTGAGATCACGCACGGGGGAGAAGCGCTCGCGATAGAGCTTGGCGATGCTGGCTCCAGACGAGTTGATGAAGTCGGCGAAGGCGTAGCGCAGTCCGAGCTCGCCGGCCCAGATGCCGCTCTGCTCCGACGAGCCGAGCAGCCACGGGACGGGCAGCTCGGGCAGTCCGGGCAACGACCTGGCCAGGTGGCGGAACGGATGTTCCTCGGGCAGATCGTCCTCGAAGTAGGCCAGCAGCTCGGCCAGCTGCTGCGGGAAGTCGTCGGGTGCGGCCTGGCCGCGGTCGCGCTGCAGGGCGAACGTGGTGAGCGGGTCCGTGCCGGCGGCGCGACCCAGGCCGAGATCGATCCGGCCGGGGTAGAGCGCGGCGAGGATCGTGAACGACTCGGCCACCTTGAGCGGGCTGTAGTGGGGAAGCATCACGCCGCCGGAGCCGACGCGGATGCCCTCGGTGGCGGCGGCAATCGGGCCGATCAGCACCTCGGGACTCGGTCCGGCGAGCATCGGCCCGCCGTGGTGCTCGGCGACCCAGTAGCGGTGATAGCCGAGCGCGTCGGTCAGCCGTGCGAGGTCCAGCGTGTTGTGCAGCGCCTGCGCACCGGTGCTGCCCTCGGCGATCGGCGATTGATCAAGGACGGAGAGGAGCATGCAGTTGATGCTAGAAAGGCGCGGCATGTCGGTCTCGATCGGTCTTCGCTCCGTGGTGGCCACGCGCTACGTCACCGCGCTGCGCGAGGGCGGCTCGCTGCCGGGTCTGGTCGAGGCCGACGACGACGGCCTGTACGTGACCAAGTTCCGCGGCGCCGGCCAGGGCCTGCGCGCATTGGTGGCCGAGGTGATCGTGGGGGAGCTAGCGCGCGCGGCCGGCCTTTTGGTGCCCGAGCTGGTCACGGTCGCAATTGACCCGCGACTCGGCGCGGCCGAGCCCGATCCCGAGATCCAGGAGCTGATCCTCGGCAGCGAGGGGGCGAACCTGGGCGTCGACTTCCTGCCCGGGGCGCTCGCCTATACACCCGCGGGGGCGGGGCAGCCCAGCGCCGAGCTGGCGGCCGAGGTCGTGTGGCTGGACGCGCTGACGACCAACGTCGACCGCACGCCCCGCAATCCCAACCTGCTGCTGTGGCACGACCGCCTGTGGCTGATCGACCATGGCGCCGCCCTGTACCTCCAGCACGCCGGACTGGACCCCGCCGCCCATGCGCAGCGGTCGTTCCCGCTGATCGCCGAGCATGTGCTGCTCCGACGGGCGGGCTCGGTGCTGGAGGCCGACCGCCGGCTGCGCGCGCGGCTGCCGGCGACGGCGATCGCCGATGCGGTCTCGCTCGTGCCCCTGGAGTGGTGCGCGGGTGCGGACTCGGCCGGGGTCTACGTCGACTACCTGACGCGTCGCCTGGCGGCCGGCGCCTTCGCGGAGGAGGCGGAGCGTGCCAGATTTGAACTCACTCACCCCTAGCCCATTCGCCTATCTGATCCTGCGCGTCGTGCCGAACGTCGAGCGCGGCGAGCGGATCAACGTCGGCGTGATCCTGTTCTGCCGCCAGCTGGGGTTCCTCGGCGCGCGTGTCGCCCTTGATCATGCGCGCCTGATGGCGCTGGCCCCCGAGCTACCGGTTCCCGAGCTCGCCGACCACCTCGATGCGCTGCAGCGGATCGTCGACGGGGCCCCCGGCGCGGGCCCGATCGCCGAGCTGCCAGCGTCTGAGCGGTTCGGCTGGCTGGCGGCGCCGGCGAGCACGATCGTCCAGGCCTCCCCGGTCCACACGGGCCTCTGTCACGACCCGGCCGCGACGCTGTCGGCGCTGCACGCTCGGCTGGTGGAGGCCCCCGGGATCGACTGACCGGGGCGAGGTGGACAGGGCGGATTCAAGCGGTCGTCGCAACGCTCGATTGAGAGGAGTTGCGATGCGCAGACAGAGGCGAGCTGCGGATCAGGCTGGTCGGGCGGTGATGAGGGCGCCGGGACGGCCGACGGCGGGTCGAAGGGAGCAGGCGTTGCGGGGTTCGGAGCAGCGTCAGCAAGACGCGGCCAGCCGGCGCGCAGCCGACGCCGACGGCCCACACGCGCCGGTAGGCGAGGACGCGTGGCGCGGCGATCCGGCGAGAGTCATACAGCGTCCCGCGGGGACGGCCGCGATGGTCCCCGCTTGGCGGTCGGGCCGCGCGTTCGGAGCGCAACAGCCAGCACCCGTCCCAGCCGTAGATCCGGCTGAGGGTGCGGACTCCGAAGACGCCGAGGCGCGAGCCGAGAATCCGCGCGCCGACCTTGTTGTAGACCGTGCGGTGGATGTTTTTGCAATACGTACGGTGACTCAGCGTGACGCGCGTGCGGTAGAAGTGATCCACATGGCTTGGACGCTGCTGCTCGATCGCTTGGCCATACCCGATCGCCGTCTTGGCACCCCATGACGGCTGGCCTCATGAGGAGATCGGCGTGGCGATCCTCGTTGCGACGGCATTCGACCTCTGGGACAAGCAAGGCGATCGGCTCAAGCCGTCGTTCTACTGGCTATTTAGCGGACCCGATTCGGTTCAAGCCGGCTCCGCTCGAGGTTCTCGAAACCGGCTCGGGTCAGAGCGACCCCGTGCCCGACGGTGAGCCGGGCACGGGACCGGCACCGTCAAGCCGGGGTGGAGACCAGCTCCTCCTCGGGGGTGGCGTTGCTCTGCTCTTCCTCCTCGGCACGGACGATCAGCACCGGCACGTCGCTGTGGTTCAGCGCGTAGTGGCTGACGCTGCCCAGCAGCGACGCGCTTAGCGCGCCGCGGCCGCGCGAGCCCATCACCACCAGGTCGTACCGGCCGCTCTTGATCTGGCACACGAGCGCATCGCGAATCGGGTTCTCGGTGAGGATCTTGGTCACCGGGATCTCGTTCGGGACGCGGTCCACCGCAGCCCGCAGCGTCTTCTCCGCCTCACGATGTAGGTCGACTGACAGCGGCTCGATGCCGGCCGCGGTCAACGGCGTGTTGGCCCAGTAGGGGGGACGGGAGACGGCGGTCAGCAGCGTCAGCCGTGCCCGCTGCGTTGAGGCGAGATCGATCCCCTCGGTGAGCGCGCGCTCGGCGTGGGTTGAGCCGTCGACGCAAACGAGAATGTTGCGGAACATGACTACCACCCTGTTGAAATTGATTGGCATGCCAAAGACTAGCATGCCAACGATTGCTACGCTGCGAGGACATGACCGAGGCCAGCGAGCCGATCATCACGGGGGCCGATGAGTTCCTGGTGGCGTTCGACACGCTCGCCCAGGCGATCCGGCGCGCCCGGGGCGCAACGGCGCTCAGGGACGGTGCCGACCCACTGACGTTCTCGCAGTTCGCGCTGCTGCAGCCGCTGGCGACCGTGCAGGCCGCACGGGTCTCTGACCTGGCCAGTGGCGCCGGGGTGTCTCCTTCGACCGCCACCCGGATCCTCGACGCCCTGGAGCGCCGCGCGATCGTGCGCCGCACTCGCGCGGCCGATGACCGGCGGGGCGTGACGGTCACGCTGACCGACGACGGCCGGCGCGCGCTGGACCGTCAGGTCACCTGGATGCTGGGGCGCCGGCGGACGTTCTATGACCAGCTGCCGGAGGCCGAGCGCGAGCTGGTCTCTGACCTGCTCGTCCGGCTGGCGACGCTGATCGACGAGCTCGCGGCGGGCCCTGGCGCCTGAGCGGCCTGGATTCACAACCCGTGCCCACGATTGGCCCCGGGCGTCCGTAGAAACCCGGTTGTCGCTCGCCGGGCTCCTTCCCCTCCTCCCCGGTCCCCTGGCGAGCCCGACACCCGCACCCCCCGTGTGTCGGGTTTTGCGGTGCGGACCCTGGCAAGTGCGAGCGCCGTGGACCAGCGTGTACAGGGCATGAGCTCCACTCTCGACCTCCATTCGCTGGCGCAAGCGCCATCTGAGCCGCCGGGCCGCCCCGGCGTTCTGGCCGCCTCGGTCGGCGTCAGTCTCCCCGGGCGCGTCATCGCCAACGCCGAGATCGAGGCTCGCCTGGGCGTGCCCGCCGACTGGATCGCCCGCCGCACCGGCATTCACTCACGTCACTTCGCCGGACCCCAGGAGCGTCTGGAGACACATGCCACGGAGGCGGCGCGGGTCGCGCTGGCGCGCGCCAGCACCGACCCCGCCGACGTCGACCTGGTGATCGTCGCGACCAGCACCGCTGACGAGGTCATGCCCGCGGCCGCGCCGCTCGTCGCCCACGCACTGGGAGCCGTGCGGGCGGGGGCGTTCGACGTCGGCTCGGCCTGCACCGGCTTTCTCTCGGCGCTGGCGGTAGGCGCCGCGCAGATCGAGGCCGGCCGCGCCAACTGTGCCGTGGTGGTCGGCGCCGATCTGATGAGCCGCATCGTCGATCCCGACGACCGCGCGACGGCGGCTGTATTCGCCGACGGAGCGGGGGCGGTGGTGCTGGAATCAACCGCGCAGGCCAGCCGAATCGGTCCCGTCGTGCTCGGGTCAGACGGCGCCGGAGCGGACCACATCCGCGCCGGGCGCGGCGACGACGCGATGATCCGGATGCTTGGTCACGAGACCTTCCGCGAGGCGGTGGCACGCCTGACGCTGTCCACCCATCAGGCGGTCCGCGCCGCCGGGGTTGCCCTGGACGAGATCGACCTGTTCGTCTACCACCAGGCCAACGGCCGCATCCTGTCGGCGGTCGGCGAGCGCTTGGGCCTCGATCCCGACCGCGTCGTGGACTGCATCGCCCGGTATGGCAACACGTGCGCCGCCACGCTCCCGCTCGCCCTCGCCTACAGCGAGCGCGAGGGTCTGCTGGCCGGCGGTGACCGGGTTCTGCTGGGGGCGTTCGGGGCCGGGTTCACGTGGGGCGCGACCGTGATCGAGTGGGGGCGGCCATGACGCTGGCACTCGCCGCACGCGCCCAGCCGCAGCCGCAGCCGCAGCCGATGACGCCGCTGGATCGCCTGGAGCTGCTCTGCGACCGCGGCTCCCTGCATCTGATCCGCTCCGAGGTGATCTCCTCGGCGATGGGCGCCAAGGCGCGCATCGGCGACGGCGTGCTCGGCGGCTCGGGCACCGTCGATGGGCGACCGGTGTTCTGCTACGCACAGGACGCGAGCTTCGCCGGTGGTTCCCTGGGCGAGGCCCACGCGAACACGATCGCGCGCGTATTGGAACTGGCCGGGCGCGGCCGGGCCCCGGTGGTCGGCTTCGTCTCCTCGGGCGGGGCGCGCATGCAGGAGGGCGTCGCGGCGCTCGGTGGTTACGGACGGATCTTCCGTCGCACCGTGGAGCTGTCGGGCAAGGTGCCTCAGATCTCGATCGTTACCGGGGTCTCCGCCGGCGGCGGCGCCTACTCTCCTGCGCTCACCGACTGGGTGATGATGACCGAGGACTCGAGCATGTTCCTGACCGGCCCGGGGGTCGTCCGCGAGGCGCTCGGCGAGGACGTCAATGCCGAACAGCTCGGCGGCACCCGCGTGCACCGGCGCAACGGGGTCTGCCACTTCGTCGCTCACGATGACCTCGACGCCGCACGGCTGGCCCGTGACCTGCTCGGCTACCTCCCCAGCCACCGCGATGACCCGCTGCCGCGCGCGCCGCGCCGGCCCGCCGGAGACCAGGATCTCAGCGCGATCGTGCCCGAGAACCCGCGTCGTATCTACGACGTCCGCGACGTCATCAGCGGTCTCGTTGACGGCGGTGAGCTGTTGGAGATCTCGGCCGGCTGGGCGCGCAACCTGGTCACCGGGATGGCGCGGATCGACGGCCGTCCGGTGGGCGTGATCGCCAACCAGCCGCGCTATCTGGGCGGGGTGCTGGACGCTGCGAGCTCTGAGAAGGGGGCGCGGTTCGTCTCCAAGTGCGATGCGTTCGGGGTTCCGCTGCTGGTGCTGGTCGACACGCCCGGCTACATGCCCGGGACGCGCCAGGAGGGCGCGGGCGTGATCCGCCACGGCGCCAGCCTCGTGCACGCGTTCGCGCAGGCCACCGTGCCGCGGATCACCGTGATCCTGCGCAAGGCGTTCGGCGGCGCATTCATCACGATGAACTCCAAGGATCTCGGTGCCGACTACGTGTTCGCCTGGCCGGGCGCGGAGATCGGCGTGATGGGAGCCCGTCCCGCCGTCGGCGTGATCCACCGCCGGGAGCTGGCGCTGGCCGAGGACCCCGAGGCCGAGCGCGAGCGCCTGGCCCGCCACTACGCCGACTCCCAGCTGCGGCCACAGGTGGCCGCCTCCGCCGGCTACGTGGACGAGTTGATCGCACCGTCGGACACGCGCGGACGGCTCGTCTGGGCACTGCAATCACTTGGTGGTAGGGGATGAAGGGGGGAGCCGGCGACGTGCTGCTGACGGGCACGACCGGCTTTGTCGGCATGGAGCTGCTGGCCCGTTACCTGGAACGCTCGGACCGCAAGGTCGTGGCGCTGGTACGGGCCAGCGGTCCCGAGGCGGCGCGGGCGCGCGTGGACTCGGTGTTGGAGAACCTGTTCGGAAGCTCTGCCGCGCAGCACCGTGACCGCGTCGAGGCGGTCACCGCGGACATGACGGCACCCGGGATGGGCATCGAGCGTCACGTCCGCGAGCGCCTCGCCGAACAGGTGACGACGATCGTGCACAGCGCCGCGTCGGTGTCGTTCACGCTGCCGATCGGGGAGGCCCGCGAGATCAACCTTGAGGGCACCCGCCGGATGCTCGAGTTCGCCGAGCTGGCCCAGGAGCGTGGTGGCCTGGATCGCTACGGCCACATCTCGACGGCGTTCGTGGCGGGTAACCACGCCGGCGGTTTCTGCGAGCGCGACCTCGACGTTGGCCAGTCGTTTCACAACTCCTATGAGCGCTCAAAGTTCGAGGCCGAGCAACTGGTGCGCGCCCACACTGAGCTTCCGTTCACGATCATGCGGCCGAGCATCGTCGTCGGCGATCAGACCAATGGCTGGACGGCGGCATTCAACGTGCTCTACTGGCCGCTGCGCGCGTTCGCGCGCGGGCTGTTCACGGCCGTCCCGGCGGTCCCGACGGCGCCGGTCGACGTGGTCTCGATCGACTACGTGGCCGACGCGGTGCACGCCTTGTGCGAGTCCGGCGACGGCGCGGGCGCCACCTATCACCTGACGGCGGGGCCGAACGCGTCGACGATGGGCGAGATCGCCAGCCTCGCCAGCCGCTACTTCCGTCGCCCGCTGCCCAAGGTGCTGTCGCCGGCGGAGTTCGCCAAGCGGCCCGCCTGCGGCGCGGCCGAGGAGTCCGCGCTCCAGGCCGGCCAGGCGTATTTCCCCTACTTCTCGCTCGGCGCCGTGTTCGATTCCGACACCACCCGGGCTCGTTTGGAGCCCGAGGGTATCCGCGCGTCGCCGCTGGGCGACTACCTCGAGCGGCTGCTGGACTTCGCCACGCTCAGCCGCTGGGGCAAGCGGCCGATCTCTCGGGTCGACGCGTTCGCGACGTAGACGTCGGGTCGATCGGGTGCGGTGGTAATCGGCCACAAGTGGGCGGTGGTCCCCCCCAGCCGGGGGGTTGGGTTAGCGGGCGATTGGCGTGCGCTCGCCGCCGCCGGGATCATGCGTTGATCGCCGAGTTCGTCGACATTGCCCGCTTTCGATCCGATGATCCGGACGCGCTCGTCAGCGCCGCACTCGCGTGTCCGTTCTGCTTGCACACCGAGACGGTGCATTGGCATGGGTCGCTGGAGGGTTACGATCCCTCCGTCCAATGCCTTTGCGAGCAATGCCAAGCGCGGTGGCGCGTGTACCTGGCGCCCGAGCAGGCACTGCGTCTGGGTCTGATGCCCGCGCACGCCGCCTGACAGCGGCCAGCGGCCGCCTGAGAGCGGTCGCAGGTCGCTCGTGAGCTCGGGCTTTGTCAGCGAGGAGCCCACCGGGCTCGGGATCGGCGCGCTCGAGCTGTTCGTCGAGGTGCTCTCGCAGTCCGAGGCCGGGTCGACCGCGGACGATTTCTATGACCGCTTGTGCGAGGCCGTGTGCCGGCTGGCCCGGATGCGCCGCGCGATCATCTTCCGCTATGACAGCGCCGACCGGCGCGTGCGAGCGGCCGGCGCCCACGGGATGTCGATCGAGCCGTTCGCGGGGGTCCACGTGACCGTCGAGTCGGCGCCGATCACCGGCCGCGCGCTGGTCACCGACAGCGTCGTGGAGGTCGTCGGCGACCTCGCCGGCGAGGTCTCGGACGAGTTCGTCGGCGTCGTTCCCGAGCCGGCGCGGCTGGTCTGCGCGCCGATGGCCGCGGGCGGGCGCCAGCTGGGCGTGATCCTGGCCGATCGGCTGATGTCCTCGCCGCCGCTGGACGAGGCCGATCGCACGCTGCTGTGGACGCTGGGCAAGGCGGCGGCGCTGGCCTCGGTCGCCCGCACGGTCTCCACCCAGTTTGAGCGCGCGAGCCAGCTCGAGCAGCGAATCGACCTGGCGCGCGAGATTCACGAGGGAGTGATCCAGCGCCTGTTCGGTGTCTCGATGGCGCTCGACGGCGACGGCTCGCTTTCCGCCGACGCGCGGGCTCGCTGCGCGATCGAGACCCAGGCGGCGCTGACCGAGTTGCGCACCGCGCTGCAGCGGCCGCTCGGCCGCGCCCCGCGGGCCACCCAGACGACGCTGACCGCCGAGGTCACGCGGCTGGCCGGCGCCCATCCCGACCTCGGCCTGGCGCTCGAGCAGGGTGGTGCCGGCGACGTGCCGGAGAGCCTCGAGCCGTTGGCCCAGTCGGTCCTGACCGAGGCCGTGCGCAACGCGCGCAAGCACGCCTCGCCGACCCGGGTGGGGGTGCGGATCGGACGAGCCGACGGCGCGTTCTGGCTCGAGGTCATCAACGACGGCGTCGGCAGCGCCCGCCGGCATGCCGGCATGGGCCTGCGGCTGGCGGCGGTGGAGGCGCTGCAGTTCAACGGCGTGGTGGAGTTCGGCGAGCGCGAGCCGGGCACGTGGCAGGTGCGGCTGGTGGTGCCGCACGAGCACGACGATGACTGACGGCCCCGCGCGCCCGAACACCGAGGACAGCGAGCGCAGCCCCGAGCGGCTGCGCGTGCTCGTCGTCGATGATCACGACGTGGTGCATTGGGGCTTTCGCCTGATGCTCACCCAGCAGTCGTGGGTGGAGCGCTGCGTCAGCGCGCACTCCGGGGCCGAGGCCCTGGAGCTGGCCGTTCGTTACCGGCCCCACGTCGCGCTCGTCGACCTGTTCATCGGCGAGGAGTCAGGCGCCGAGGTGTGCGAGCGCCTGCGCGAGGCCGAGCCCGCCACGCGCGTGCTGTTGTTCAGTGGCGCCGGGGAGATCTCGCCCCGGGCCGCCCGGGCTGCCGGCGCCTCCGGATTTGCCTACAAGGACTGGCCCGCGCGCCGGATCGCCGGCGCCGTGCGGCTCGTCGGGCTGGGCAAGACGGTGTTCGAGCGTCACGAGCCCCAGGGCGGCGCCCTCGGCCTGTCAGACCGCGAGCGCGCGGTCCTGGACTTGATGGCCTCGGGTGCGACCAACCCGGAGATCGGCGAGGCGCTGCACCTGTCTCGGCACACGGTCAAGGAGCACTCGAGCGCCGTCTACCGAAAGCTCGGGGTGCGCAATCGCACCGAGGCGGTGCAGCGCGCACAGCGGCTGGGGCTGCTGCGCTGAGCGCGGCGGGTACGGTTCCCGGGGTGGCAAAGGAGCTGGACGCCGGTCTGAGCGAGATCGTCCGCTTCCTCGCTCAGCGCCCGCCGTTCGGTGCGCTGGCGGTCGAGGAGCTGGCCGAGGTCGCCGCGCAGGCAGCGATCGAGTTTCATCTCAGCGGCGCGGTGATCCTGTCCGAGGATGGCGGTCCGGTGACGTTCCTGCGCGTGATCCACTCCGGCGGGGTCGACATCGCGCACGAAGGGCGGCTGCTGGACCTGCTCGGACCCGGCGACGCGTTCGGCCACGCCGCGATGCTGTCGGGCCTACCGCCGGGCTTTGAGGCGCGGGCCGCCGAGGACACGCTCTGCTACCGGATTCCGGTGGCGGTGGCGCGCCCGTTGCTGGATCGGGCGCGCGCCCGGGAGCTGCGTTCCGGCGCGACCGTCGGCGACCAGCCGGTGGCGAAGCTGATCCGCACCCCGACGGTGACCTGCAAGCCCTCGGAGAGCATCGGGACCGTCGCCGAGCGGATGACCACCGCCGGGGCGACGGCGGCGGTGGTGATGCTCGATGACGGCCTGGTGGGGATCGTCACCGATCGTGACCTGCGCAGCCGCGTGCTGGCGGTCGGGCGCAACGGCGGTGTGCGCGTTGACTCGGCGATGACCGCCCCGGCGTTCGTGGTTGCGCCGGACCGGCTGGGCGCCGACGTGCTGTTCGAGCTGCTCGAGCGGGGCATCCGCCACGCTCCGGTGGTCTCAGAGCGCGGTCAGCTCGTCGGCGTGCTGGAGGACGCCGACATCTTCGCCGCCCAGCCCCGCTCGTGGTTCGGCGCCCGCCGGGCGATCGCGAGGGCGCGCAACCTCGACGCGCTCGCCGCTGCGTCCGCGGGATTGCCGGCGCTGATGCTGGAGCTGCACGCCGCCAGCGTCCCGGCGACCGAGCTCGCCCGGGTGCTGTCGGCGCTCGCCGATGCGGTGACGGTGCGCGCGCTGGAGCTGGCCCGCCTGCCGGACGTCGCAGGACTGGTCTGGGCCTCGGTGGGCAGCCAGGCGCGGGGTGGGGTGATGCTGGGCTCGGTGTGGGGGGGGGCAATGGTCGTGGCCATCCCGCCGGCGCTCCCTCACCAGCCGCCCGACACTGCG
>JBPCPC010000245.1:0-17675 GCA_050999585.1 Solirubrobacteraceae bacterium
GGGCGTCGCGGGCATCACTCGCGTCTTGGCCACGCCGCCCTCGGTACCGCCGTCATCTGGGCCGCGAGCGCCGCCGGCGGCCTCGCTGAGAGTCCGGCGCCGCCGGATCGCCAGCGCGCCGAACGTCACCGCGGCGAGGATCAGCACCACCAGAATGATGATCACCGGAGTCGGCAGGAACGAACTGCCGGACCCGCCGCCGCTCGCGGGAGGCTTCCCGTGGCCGTTGCGGGCGGCGAGAATCGCCTGCTGAATCACATCCTGGCAATTCGTGTACTGCCTGGTTGTCGCCGACATCGACGCCAGCGCGTGACGCAGCGCGCCGAGCGGGTACTGCCGGGTGAGCTGGCCCTTGGACGAGCAGTCCTTGATGATCATGTTGCCGGCACCCAGCGCTGGTCCGGCGGTCAGCGCCACCAGGGCGAGCGTGCCGACAGCGCACAGCAGGGCGACGGAGCGACGAGGGGTCATTGCGCCGCCAAGCTTAGGCGGATCCGCGGCGGCCTCACCGCTCGGGCCCCTGGAGGATCACCGAGGCGTCGCTCACGCTCGGGGACAGGAACCCCAGCGCCCGCTGCAGGATCACGCCCAGGGTCAGGTGCCAGGGCGGCGTGAGCGCGAACCGATCCACCTCGTAGCCGTCGACGGCCCGCGACCCGATCTGACGGATGTTTCGCCCGCGCCGAGCCACGGTGTCACCCGCGATCCCGACGACATCGACTTCGCCGACCGTCACCGGGCCGGTCGGCTGGGCCGCCTGCCCGGGACCGGCCCACGGGACGCCGCGCAGGTACACCGACAGCGGTCCGGTGGCGAACTGGTTGGCGAAGGCGACGATCGCCCGCCGTCCCGCCGGCCGGCCCAGCGCCGCCGCCACCGCGCGCCAGTCACGCTTCTGAAACCGCGCGTGCGACTGCGTCATCGCCTGGCCGTAGACGAACACGGCCACCAGTACGAGCGCCAGTATCGCGCCGCCGGCCCGCGCGCGGGGCGCCGCACAGGCCGCTCCGACCACGAGGGCCAGCGGCAGCCACCCGGGCAGCAGCCCGCGGGCGATGTAGTCATCGTGACCGATCAGGGCGAGCAGCAGCGGGACGATCAGGACCGCCGCGGCCAGCAACGCCGCAATGCCGGCTCCGCGCAGCTCGCGATCCTCGGCCCCCACCACTAGCAGCGCGATCACCGCCGCCGCGAGCGCGGCGGCGCCGAGCAGCCCGTAGGCGACCGCCCCGTTCTGGTACACGGGGTAGAGGCCGAAGCTGACGGGCAGCTCCTGCAACCGCGCGGACAGCGGCACGCCGGTGATGAACGTCGCCGCGTGCTGAAAGCGCGGGAGGACGTGCGGCACGAACGGGGCGAGCACGACCGCCATCGCCCCCAGCGCGATCACGCTCGCGCGGCTGCGGGCCCGATACACCAGCGCCAGTCCCTCGGCGGCCACCAAGAAGCCGGCGAAGTACTGCGTCAGCAGCGCCAGGCCCGACAGCAGCGCCCACCACAGCAGCCTGCGCCCCGTGGGGTCGCGCCAGGCACGGGCAAAGCACCACAGCGAGGCGGCACACAGCGTTCCCAGCAGCATGTACTCCCGCGCCCCCTGGGAGTACCAGATCAAAAATGGTTTGACGGCCGCCGGAAGCGCCGCCATCAGGCCCGCCCGCGCCGAGATCAGGTCGCGGCCGCTGAGGTACAGCAGGGGGACCACCGCGACCCCGAGCAGCGCCGACAGCGCGCGCAGGCCCAACTCCCCGGTGCCGAACAGCTTCGCCCAGGGCCACGCGACGATCAAGTACAGCGGCGGATTCCACTCGTCCGCGCTCCAGGCGTGCAGCATCGCGCCAAAGGACAGCCCCAATTCGTGCACCGCCTGGGACTCGTCGAGCCAGTAGCTCTGGTGGGAGAGCGATGCGAAGCGAAGCACCGCCGCGAGCACCGCGAGCCCGACGACCAGCGGCACCTCGGTGCCGGCGCCTGACGGCCAGGGCCACCGGGAGGCGCCCGCCCGCTCCGCGACGCCCTCGCGGTCCGGGGGGAGCATGGCGCGGCAGTCTACATCCGCACCCCGGACCGACCGCCGGTCGCGCCTGGATCGTAACTCCACGCCCGGGCAACGTTATTGTCACCCGCTTGCCTGATCCCGCCCCCGTCGGCGCCCATCCCCGCGCCTGGCTCGGCGCCGTCGTCGCGGCGGTGGTAGTCGTCGCCGTGGCGCTTGTGGTCCTGCTCGGCAGTGGCGGCGGCCCAAAGACGCCTGCCGTGGCCAGCCTCCCGCCGCTGCACGCGCACCGGGCCGGCCCGGAGTCGATGTTCACCGCGGCGCTGGAGCTGACCGACAACCCGGTCGGCACACTGAACAACCTCCAGAGCCTGGGTGTTGACCGCGTCCACATCTACATGCACTGGGCCGACATCGCCCCCGATCCGACCTCCCGGCACCGTCCGGCGTTCAACGCCGCCGATCCCGCCGCCTATCCCGCCAAGGGGTGGGCGGCGTTTGACGCGGTCATCCGCGACGCCAAGGCCCGCGGGATCGGCGTCGATTTGGCGCTGGTCGCGCCGCCACCCCTGTGGGCGGCCGGAAAGGGCGCTCCCGGTTCCCAGCCCCAGCCGGAGTGGCACCCGTCCGCAGCCGAGTTCGGCGAGTTCGTGCACGCGGCCGGTGTCCGCTACGGCGGCACCTACGTGCCCTCCGGCGCCTCGCGGCCATTGCCGCGCGTCGATTTCTGGTCGATCTGGAACGAGCCCAACCTCGGGACCCAGTTGGCACCGGAGGCCCGGGCCCACGGTCAGATCGAGGTCGCGCCGGACCTGTACCGCGGGATCGTCGACGCGGCGTGGAGCGCTTTCGCGGCCACCGGGCACGGCCACGACACGCTCCTGATCGGGGAGCTAGCGCCGGCCGGCGAATCCCACGGCGTCGGAAACTTCAACAATATGCCGCCGCTGCGCTTCCTGCGCGCTCTGTACTGCGTCGGGGCCGATTACCGCCCGCTGCAGGGGGCCGCCGCCCGCATCCGCGGCTGCCCCGCCACCACGGGGGTCTCGGCGCGTTTCCGGGCCTTGCATCCCGGCCTGTTCAGAGCCACGGGGTTCGCCGATCACCCGTATCCGCAGGGGCTTGCGCCGGACACGGTGACCCCCGACGAACCCGACTACGCCGAGCTGGCGGCGATCGGCAAGCTCGAGCGCACGCTCGACACGCTGCAGCGCGTGTACGGCTCACACGCCCGGTTCCCGATCTGGTCGACCGAGTTCGGTTATCAGACGACACCTCCCGATACGGAGTCCGGGACGGTGAGCCCGACGACCGCCGCGTCCTGGCTCAACTGGGCGGAGTACCTGACCTGGTCAGACCCGCGACAGCGCTCCTACGACCAGTATCAGCTGACCGATTCTCCAGCCGGGAACTTCGCCACCGGGCTGCTCACCGCCACCGGCGCGCCCAAGCCCGGCTACGTCGCCTATCGGATGCCGCTCTACCTGCCGGCGACGGCGACCACGGCTCGCCACCCGCTCGTGGTCTGGGGTTGTGTCCGACCCGCGCCCGACGCCGCGCGCACGAGCCACCATCCGCAGCAGGTGCAGATTCAGTTCAAGCCGGACTCCGGCTCGGGCTTCACCACCGTGCAAACGGTCAAGCTGACCGGTCCCCACGGTTACTTCGAGGTTCGCCAGACGTTCTCCGGCTCAGGCACGGTGCGTCTGGCCTGGAGCTATCCGCGCGGACCACAGATCTTCAGCCGTGAGCAGGCCGTGACGGTCGGCTAGAGGGCTCGCGGGCCGTTTCGGTCGTCGCACGGCCTCCCCGAGCTTCGCTAGCCTCCACGGCGCTCGTCCGCGCCCCCTTCGACGGTCCATGCTCAGCGGGCCCCGAGGCGCCGCAACTCTAACCGCTTGGAGCTGTTATCCGAACTATGCCCCGTACGTTCTCATCCAGACTCATCCCGCGCCGGCTCGCGACCGCGGTGGTCGGTGGGCTGGTGGCCCTCACCGGCCTCGCCACCCTTCCGGCAGCTTCGCTGGCCCAGAGCTCGCAGATCGCGATGATTCAGGACGGGAGCGATCTGGTCAATCCGACCGCGACGTTCGCGGAGTTCCGCGCCCTGGGAGCGAACACCGTGCGCGTGATCGTTCCCTGGTACTACATCGCGCCCAAGCCGTCGTCGTCCACGAAACCGAACTTCAACGCGACCGATCCCAACGCGTACGCGGACTCGAACTGGGCGCCGTACGACAACATCGTCAATGCGGCGAAGACCTACGGCCTGAAGGTCGACTTCACCGTCACCGGGGGCGCCCCGGTCTGGGCTCAGGGCAAGGACATTCCCGGTGGCGCCAAGCACGAGGACGTCAACTTCGCGTGGAAGCCGAACGCCGCCTACTACGGCCAGTTCATGCAGGCGCTCGCCACTCGGTACGACGGCAGCTTCAAGCCCAAGGGTCAGACCACCGTGCTTCCGGCCGTGCATTTCTGGGTGATCTACAACGAGCCGAACTTCGGCCAGGACCTCGGGCCCCAGGCGATCAACCAGTCAAAGACGCTCGTCGGGCCGATGATGTACCGCGGACTGGTCGATGCCGGCTTCAAGGCGCTGCAGGCGCACCACAAGCGCGACACGATCCTAATCGGCGACTTCGCAGCGCGGGGCTTTTACCTGAGCAACGGAAAGCGGCCCGGGGCCCCCGAGGGCTTTCCCGGCAACTACGGCCAGACCCGCCCGCTGTACTTCCTGCGCTACCTGTACTGCGTCGGGAGCAACTACAAGCCGCTGACCGGCAGTGCCGCCAAGAGTGTCGGCTGCCCGACGACCAAGTCCGCCACGCGCGGCTTCCGCAAGGCCCACCCCGGCCTGTTCAACGCCAGCGGGGTCGGCGATCACCCGTATCCCAGCAACGGCACGCCGACCAACGACGGCAAGGTGACCGACTACGCCACGTTCCCGGAACTCGGGGCCCTGGCCAACACACTGGACAAGGTCAACCGGGCTTACGGCTCGGGCAAGAAGTACCCGATCTACAACGACGAATACGGCTACATCACCAGTCCGCCCAATGGGCAGAAGGTGACCAACCAGCCGAGCCCGAAGAAGGCGTCCTACGTGTCCCCGGCCACGGCCGCCTACTACATCAACTGGGCCGACTACCTGAGCTTCAAGAGTTCACGGATCGCCAGCTATATGCAGTACCTGCTCCAGGACCCAATGGGGGGCAAGGGCCCCTACTCCGGATTCGCGAGCGGCCTGGAGTTCAACAACGGCAAGCACAAGCCCGGGTATGACGCCTACCGGCTGCCCGTCTACATGCCCCAGACATCGCTGACCAAGTCCACCAACGCCGAGCTCTGGGGCGCCGCCCGCCCGGCGCCGTTCCTGAGCCGTGACGGTGCGCAGCAAATCGCCGTCCAGCTCAACGGCAAGACGATCAAGACCGTCACGCCGGGAGGCAACGGCGGCTACTTCGACATCAAGATGAGGTTCGCGTCCAGCGGCAGCGTGCGCCTGGCCTACACCTACCCGAGCACCGACAGCCTGCTGCCGATGAGCGATCTCGGGACAACGGTGTACAGCCGCAGCTTCAACATCAGCGTGCATTAGAAGCTGAGCATCGGGAATACTGAGGCGGTGGCGTCGCCATCGCCCCAGTTGCTCGTGCGGCTACAGGAGATCTGTGGTCGTGAGCACGTGCTCACCCACGAGCACGAGCTGGCCACCTACCGCTCCGACGGGCTGCTGCACTACCGGCAGGTCCCGGCGGCGGCCGTCCTGCCGGCAACGGGCGAGCAGGTCCAGCAGGTAGTGGCCGCCTGCTATGACAACCAGGTCCCGTGGGTGGCCAGGGGGGCGGGCACGGGGCTGTCGGGCGGCGCGCTGCCGGTGTCCGACGGCGTCCTGATCGTGCTCTCGCGGTTGCGGCGGATCCTTGAGGTCGATCTCGACGACGGCCGCGTCGTCGTCCAGCCCGGCGTCACCAACCTGGCGATCTCGCGGGCCGTCTCCCCCACGCATTTCTATCCGCCTGATCCGTCAAGCCAGATCGTTTGCTCGATCGGCGGCAACATCGCCGAGAACTCGGGCGGCGCTCATTGCTTCAAGTACGGCTTCACGACCAACTACGTGACCGGTCTGGAGGTGGTGCTGACCGACGGATCGGTCGTATCGCTTACCCGCGACACCCCCGGCTATGACCTGTTGGGCGCGTTCGTCGGGTCAGAGGGAACGCTCGGCGTGGCCACCGAGATCACGCTCCGGGTGGTCCCCGCCCCGGAGACCGTGCGCACGCTGCTCGCGTTCTTCACCGACACGGGCGAGGCCGGCGACGCCGTCTCGGCGATCATCGACGCCGGCATCGTTCCGGGCGCCATCGAGATGATGGACCGGCTCTCCATCGAGGCGGCCGAGCAGGCCACCGGAGCCGGGTACCGGCTCGACGCGGGTGCGGCGCTGCTGGTGGAACTCGACGGCCCGCGCGAGCAGTGCCTAGCCGGCCTGGAGAGCCTGACCGCCCTGTGCACGGAGACCGGCGCGCTCGACGTGCGGATCGCCCAATCCGACGCCGAGCGCGACCTGATCTGGCGCACGCGCAAGGCCGCGTTCGCCGCGATGGGCCGGATCGCGCCGGCGTACTACGTTCAGGACGGCGTCATCCCCCGCACCCGCTTGGCCGAGGTGCTGCGCCGGATCGATGTGCTGGCCGACGAGTACGGGATGCGCGTCGCCAACGTGTTTCATGCCGGCGACGGGAACCTGCACCCGTTGGTGTGTTACGACTCCACGCGCGATGGCGAGGCTGCCCGTGCCGAGGAGCTGTCTGGACTGATCGTGAAGACGTGCGTCGACGCCGGCGGCTCGATCACCGGCGAGCACGGCGTCGGGATCGACAAGAAGGCCTACATGCCGTCGATGTTCTCCGAGCCCGATCTGGATGCCTTCGAGCGGCTGCGGTGTGCGTTTGACCCCCACGGGTTGGCCAACCCCGGCAAGGTGATGCCGACCCCGCGCCTGTGCGGCGAGGTCCCCGGTCCCTATCGGGAGCACCCGCTTGAGCGCGCTGGTGTGGCGGAGCGTTTCTAGTGCCCCGAGTCATAAATTCGGTGGCAGCCTCGCGGCGTCTGGACGGCGCCTGGAGCCACGCCCAGCCCCCTCGCGAGATCTACTCACGAATTTCCGGACCGCGACACTAGCCCGATGGCGACCGTGACGCGAGAGGCACCCGGGACGTTTCAGGAAGCCGCCGCGGCGCTGGCTGCCGCAACCGCCGAGGGCCACCGCGTACGGATCGTGGGCGCCGGATCCAAGCTCGGCTGGGGCAACCCGGATCACGATGCCGACCTGGAGCTGAGCACCGCCGGCCTGACCGCAATCGTCGAGCACAATCCCGGCGACCTCACGGCGATTCTGCAGGCCGGGGTTCCGCTCGCCGTCGCGCAGCGGACGTTCGCCGCCGCCGGGCAGATGCTGGCGCTGGACCCCCCGCTGCCGACGATCGGCCCCTACCCGCCTCCCACGGTCGGCGGCGTCTTTGCCACCGGTGACTGCGGTCCGTTGCGTCACCGCTACGGGGCCCCGCGCGATCTGGTGATCGGGGCGACCGTCGCCCTCAGCGACGGCACGATCGCGTCGTCAGGCGGCAAGGTGATCAAGAACGTCGCCGGGTATGACCTGGCCAAGCTGTTCTCGGGATCGTTCGGAACGCTCGGCCTGATCCTGTCGGTCAGCGTCCGCCTGCACCCGCTGCACGAGACCAGCGCCACCGCGATGGGCGCCACCGCCGATCCCGAGCAGCTCGCGCGCGCGGCGGTGGCCCTGGCGGCGCTGCCGGCGGAGTTCGAGGCGCTCGACATCGCGTGGCACGCCGGCCGCGGCGGCGTGCTGGCCCGCTGCGCCGGTCCCGAGGCGACGCGCCGCGCCCAGCGCGCGGCCCGGCAGATGGAGGCGCTGGAGCTCGCGCAGGTCGACGTCGCCGATCCCGACGGCCAGCTGTGGGAGCGTCAGCGAGCCGGGCAGCGTTCCGCCGATCAGGCGCTGGTCAAGGTGGCGGCCGCCCCGTCGGCGCTGGCGCAGGTGCTGCGTGCCGCCGACGACGCCGGCGCCACGGTCGTCGGTCGGGCGGCGCTCGGATCCAGCTTCCTCGAGCTCGCGCCCGAGGCCGTCGCCGACGTGCGCGCGGCGCTTCCTGTGGGTGCCGCCGCGATCGTGCTCGATGCCCCGGAGCACTCAGAGCTTGACCGCTGGGGGCCGGTGCCCGCACCCGCTCTGGGGCTGATGCGGCAGGTCAAGCAGCGCTTTGATCCGGCGGGAACCTGCAACCCCGGCCTGTTCGTGGGCGGAATCTGATCGTGGGACGCGCTGATGCCCGCGTTTGACTCCACGCGCCCGCCGGAGCAGTCGGTGATCGATGATTGCGTGCACTGCGGCTTCTGCCTGGACAGCTGCCCGACCTACGTGCTCTGGGGCGCCGAGGCCGATTCGCCGCGCGGCCGAATCGTGCTGATGAACGACGGGCTCAACGCCGACGCGCCGATGTCCGATCAGATGGTCACCCATTTCGATCGTTGCCTGGGCTGCATGGCGTGCGTGACCGCCTGCCCGTCGGGCGTGCAATATGACCGCCTGATCGAGCGCGTCCGCCCCCAGGTAGAGCGCCACCACGATCGTCCACCGGCCGAGCGCGCGCTGCGCCGCCTCCTGTACGAGACGCTCCCCCACCCCAAGCGTCTGCGGGCGCTGGCGCCGCTGCTGGCGGCCACACGCCGGGTGGGCACCGACCACCTCCCTGAGCGCCTTGCGATCCTGGCCAAGGTCGCCCCGCGCCCGCCCACCGGCCGGGCCGCTCGGACGCGGATCCCCGCGCACACGCCGGCCGTCGGCGCCACGCGCGGCCGCGTGGGGCTGCTGCTGGGGTGCGTGCAGCGGGTGTTCTATCCCCAGGTCCACCGCGCGACCGTGCACGTGCTGGCCGCGGAGGGATTCGAGGTGCTGGCCCCGACGCAGCCCGACTGCTGCGGCGCGCTGGAGCTCCACGGCGGCGCCGAACCGGCGGCGATCAGGCGCGCGCGCCAGACGATTCAGGCGTTCGCGGCGGCCGGCGGCGCGGGCGCACTGGACCACATCGTCGTCAACGCGGCCGGCTGCGGCTCGGCGATGAAGCAGTACGGCGAGCTCCTGGGCACCCCCGAGGCGCATGAGTTCTCAGCTCGCGTCTGTGACGTCTCCGAGCTGCTCGGCTCCGTCGAGCCGCGCGCGCCGCGCGGGCCGGTCCCGCTGCGCGTGGCCTATCACGACGCCTGCCACCTGGCCCACGCGCAGGGGGTCCGCGCTCAGCCGCGGGCGCTGCTGCAGGCGATCCCCGATCTGGAGCTGGTCGAGGTGGCCACCGAGAGCGACGTGTGCTGCGGCTCGGCCGGGTTCTATAACCTGACCCAGCCCGAGGCGGCCGCCGAGCTGGGCGCTCGCAAGGCCCGCCATCTGATCGAGACCGGCGCGCAGGCGATCGCGGCCGGCAACCCCGGCTGCGCCGCCCAGCTGGATCTGCACCTGCGAGAGCTGGGATGCCCGCTGCCGATCCACCACCCGCTGGAGCTGCTGTCGCGCTCGCTTACGGCCGCCCAGGCGCGCTGAGGCCTGGATTACTCGAGTCAGGGGCGGTCCCTTACCCAGGGAGCCGATGCCGCACGCCGGGGAAGCGGGCGAAGTCGCGATCGAAGGACACGATCTCGGCCCCGTATTCGAGCGCGAGGGCGGCGAGATGGGCGTCGGTCGTCAAATTGCCGGCCGTGCCGGCCTCGCGCAACAATCCGCGGAGCAGGCTGGCATGCCGCGGGGTGGGGTCCGCGGTGACGGCCGCCGGAGCTGCGAGCCAGGTTTCGATCTGGCTGGTGGCTTGATCGGCGGTCATCGGGTTGGGCAGGACAGCGGCGTTGGTTCCGATGCGGACGAAGGCCAGCAGCGCCATCCACGCCAGCCCGACCGCTTCGCTTCCGGCAAGCGAGGTGTCCAGCCATGAGCGGGAGCGTTCGTGGTGAGCACTCGCGCGGTCCACGGCGTACAGCAGGACGTTCGCGTCGACGATCACCACGGCCGTCAGCGACCTTCGCTGAGCCGGCGCGTGAGCGCTGCGTCCTCCAACTCGCCGGCCACGCTCAGCGCCGTGGTGAGGTCCACACGGGCCGGTCCCAGCGTGCGGGGCGTCGTGTAGACGCGCTCGCTCGGCTCGGCGGGTCCCAGACCAGCGCGGATCGCCACGTTGACTGCCTCCTTGAAGGAGAGTCCGCGCTCGCGCATCGCCCGCTCGACCAGCAGACGCGCGTCAGGATCGAGGGTGATCGTCGTTCGCACGTACCGCGCATCATAGCATCACTATTTACGATGCAGTGATGCTGCGCGCGTACATCGCGTCGATCTCAGCTGCGTACTTGGCCGCGATCGGCTTGCGCTTGAGCTTGATCGTCGGGGTCAGCTCATCCCCTCCGGGGAGCCAGTCGCCGGGGATGATCGTGAACTTCTTGATCTGCTCGATCCGGGCGAGGTGGCGGTTGGCGACGTCGACCCCCGCCTGCACCGCCGTCACCAGCGCGGGCTCGGTGGCCAGTTGCGGCAGCGAGCGGTCGCCGAGTCCGTTCTGCCCCGCCCAGGCCGGGGCGAAGTCGGCGTCGAGCACGATCAGGGCCGTGTTGAAGGGCCGGCGATCGCCGATGCAGCAGGCCTGCCCGATCAGCGGTGAGCCGGTCTTGACCGCGGCCTCGATGTTGGCCGGCGACATGTTCTTGCCGGCCGCGTTGATGATCAGCTCCTTCTTGCGGTCGACGATCTTCAGGAAGCCGTCCGCGTTGATCTCCCCGATGTCACCGGTGTGCAGCCAGCCGTCGGCGTCGATCGCCTCGGCGGTCTGCTCGGGCGCGTTGCGATAGCCGGACATCATGAACTCCCCCCGGCACAGCAGCTCGCCATCGTCGGCCAGGCTGAGCTCCACGCCGGGGGCCGGCGGTCCAACCGTGCCGATCTTGACGGCGCCCGGCCGGTTGACCGCACCGACCCCGCAGGTCTCCGACATGCCCCACAGCTCCGACAGCTCGATCCCGAGCGCGTGGAAGAACTCGAGCACCTCCACCGGGGTTGGGGCGGCACCGACGTTGACGGCGGTCAGCTGATCGAGACCCAGCATCTCGCGAATCTTCGCGAACAGGTTCTCGTCGGCCTCGGCGACCTGACGCTCGAGCTCGTCGGGGACCGGCTCCCCCCGCTGCTGCATCCGCACCCGCTGCACCGCCGCGGCGACCGCGGCCTGCACGGGCGCCCGCTGCTCCTCGGGCTGGGCGGCCTGCATCGCCTCCAGCCCGGCCTTGAGCTTCTCCCAGATCCGCGGGACTGCGAAGAACCAGTTCGGACGGACCTGCGGCAGGTAGCTGAGCACCTGGCGCGAATCGGGCGCGCAGGTGATGGTCCCGGCGTAGATCGTCGGGATGTAGTGATGCGCCATGCGCTCGGCGATGTGCGCGGCCGGCAGCCACGAGATCACCCGCGACCCGGGCGCGAGCGCGATCACATCGCGCGCGCTGCGAGCCGAGACCATGATCGCGTGGTGGCTGAGCTGCACGCCCTTCGGCGGCCCGGTCGTGCCGGAGGTGTAGATCAGCGTCACTATGTCCTGCGGCGACACCTCGGCCGCGGCCGCGACGGCATCGAAGCCCGGATCAGAGCCCTCGACGTCCGCCAACGCGATCACGTGCTCGGGAGCCGCGCCGTCGACCACGATCACGTGCTGTAGGCCGGGCAGGTTCCTGCGCGCGTCGAGCATCACCGGCAGGAACGCCTGCTCGACGATCGCGACCCGCGCCTGCGAGTCGCTCATCAGGTACTCGATCTCGGAGGATGGATACGTGGTGTAGACCGAGAACGGCGTCGCACCGAGCGTCAACGCCGCCAGGTAGGCGAGGTGGAACTCGGGAAGGGTTGAGAGCATGATCGCGAAGCAGTCGCCGCGGCCCACGCCGAGCTTGGCCAGCCCCCCGGCGAGGGCGTCGACGCGCGCCAACAACTCAGACCAGGTGAGCGAGACGCTGTCGTCGGGCATTCGCACAGCGACCAGATCGGGGTACTCGGCCGCGGTGCGACGCAGCGCCTCGGTCAGCGTCGCGGCGTCGACCGCCTGACCCGCGATGGGCGTGCTGATGCTCTCCATGCTCTCCTCCGTCTGCTCTCGTCAGGCCAGGTGCCAGCGCAGAGCCTAGTGGCCCCGAGCGGGGGCAAGAAGAGGCGTCAGTGCAGCCCGAAACCGGGTCCCGAGAGGGTCGTGATGTCGTTGCTCAGACCGATCACGAAGATCACCGCGATCAGCGCGAACCCGACCAGGCCGGCGCGCTCCATGACGACGAACGGAATCCGCCGCCCACGGACCTTCTCGGCCATCGCCCAGAACACGTGGCCGCCGTCAAGGGGGAGGAACGGGAACAGGTTGATCACCGCCAACGACAGCGAGATCAGCGCCAGCACCCACAGCGCCTGGGTGGCGCTGGTCGAGAACGACTCCTCGGTGACCGTGTAGCTGCCGACGACGCCGTGCAGCTGCTTACGCTCCTGTGGTTGAAAGATCCGCACGACCGTCGAGACCGTCTTGTGGGTGACGTACCACATCTCGCTGAGGCTGGCCGAGGCCGCCCTAGTCACCGACACCGGCACGATCACGGTCTCGGCCGGGAAGCTGACCCCGAGGCGCATCGTCTTCGCCGTGGCGTCGTACCGCGGGTGAATCGCCGCGGTGAACACCCGGCCCGCGCGCCGGACAGTCAGTGCCACCGGCGTCGGGGAGGCGCAACCGTTGGTTGGCGTGCCCGCGCAGCGGTGAGCGGCGGTGACCTTGGTGATCTGGCTGACGGAGAGATCGCGTTTCCCGTTGACCCCGAGAATCACGTCGCCCGCCTTCAGCTTGGCCGATGCCGGCGACGTGACCGCAGCCAGCTGGTGGCTGTACTGGACGTGACCTTGGCTGGTCCGAGGCTTGATCTGACCCTCGGACAAGTAGATCCCCAGGATCAACCCGAACGCGATCACCAGGTTCACGAACGGTCCGGCGAGGATCGTGACCACGCGCTTCCACACCTTCTGGTTGTAGTAGGCGCGTCCCACAGCCTCCGGCGGAATCTCTTCCTCGGGGTTCATGCCGGTGATCTTCACGTAGCCGCCGAGCGGAATCGCGCCGATGCCGTACTCGGTCTCGCCGCGGCGGACCTTGAAGATCAGCGGCGGGAAGAACAGCGAGAAACGCTCCACCCGCATGCCCACCGCCTTGGCGGCCACGAAGTGACCGGCCTCGTGCAGGATGATCAGCAGGGCGAAGCCCAGGAAGGCGAGGACGAATGACATCAGAGACCGTGACGAGTGTGGCAGGCGCGCGTTTAAGCCCTGCTCAAGCGGACGCGAGAGCTTGCACCAGCTCCCCGGCCACCCGCCGGGCCTCAGCATCGGCCTGAGCCAGCGCCTCGAACGAGTGCAGCCCCAGCCGGGGGACGCGCTCGAGTGTGCGCTCGATCACCTCCGCGATACCCATGAAGCGCAGCCGGCCGTTGAGAAAGGCGTGCACGGCAACCTCGTTGGCGGCATTGAGCGTGCACGGGGCAGTGCCGGCGGCGGTGCCCGCCTCTCGCGCCAGGCGCAGGCAGGCAAATGTCTCGGTGTCGACGGGCTCGAACGTCAACGCCCCCAGCGCGGCAAGGTCGAGCGCTGCGACGGGGACGTCGGCGCGCTCGGGGTAATGCAGACCGTAGGCGATCGGCACGCGCATGTCCGGATAACCGAGGTGAGCCAGCGTGGCGCCGTCGCAGAGCTGGATCAGGCCATGGATGATCGACTGCGGGTGAACGATCACGTCGATCTGCCCATACGGGGTGCCGAACAGGTGGTGGGCCTCGATCAGCTCCAGGCCCTTGTTCATCAGCGTCGCCGAATCGATCGTGATCTTCCCGCCCATCGTCCACGTCGGGTGCGCGAGCGCCTGCGCGATCGTGACCTCGCCCAGCTGCGCGGCGCTGCGGCCCCGGAACGGTCCGCCCGAGGCGGTCAGGATCAGCCGGTCGACGGTCCCGGGGCGTTCGGCCGCCAGCAGCTGGTGCAGCGCCGAGTGCTCGGAGTCGACCGGGATGATCTGGGCCCCGGTCGCCTCGGCCAGCTGGGTGACCAGCTCGCCGCCGACGACCAGCGATTCCTTGTTGGCCAGAGCCAGATCAATCCCCTCGCCGAGGGTCGCCACCGTCGGCACCAGCCCGGCCGAGCCGACGATCCCATTGAGCACCAGCTCGCACTCGGCCTCGATGATCAGGCGCTCGAGCCCCCTGGGCCCGGCGAGCACCTCACCGTCGGTCCACGCCTCGGCGGCCAGCGCGGCAGCGTCGGGATCGGCGAGCGCGATCCGGTCCACGCCGTGGGCACGAGCCTGCGCGATCAGTTCCTGCCAGGACGAGCCCGCACTCAGGCCCACCACCTGCAGGTCGTCATCGGGAGCTCGCGACACGACGTCGAGCGCCTGGACCCCGATCGAGCCGGTGGAGCCGAGGATGACCAGCCGGCGGCCCATCAATGCATCACCCCCACCCAGACGTAGTATCCGGCGACGACGGTGAAGAGGATCGCGTCAAGGCGGTCCAGGGCGCCTCCATGGGCGCCGAACAGCGTGCCTGCATCCTTGGCCCCGGCCTCGCGCTTGACCAGCGACTCAAACAGGTCGCCGAGCGGACCGAGCACCGCCACCGCCACCCCCAGCAGCAGCGAATCGGGCTGGGTCATCCACGTCTGGTACAGGCCGGCGACGAACACCGCCACGATCGCCACCAACATCCCGCAGAACAGACCCTCGACCGTCTTGTGGGGAGAGATCTCAGGCGCCAGCGGCCGGCGGCCGAACAGCCGGCCGCCGAGGTAGGCGCCGGTGTCGCCCAGGAACGTGCCCACCATCACGTCGATCAGGATCGAGTCGCCGTGCGTCAGGCCGCGCAGCAGCTCGGCGTGGGCGAACGCGAAGCCGATCCAGTAGACGCCCAACAGGGTGCCGGCGATTGAGACGGTTGACATCCCGCTCTGTCCGGAGGCGATCACGACCAGGAATGTCACCGGCAGCGTCGCCACCGCCACCTCCAGCACGTCGCGCTCAGTCCCGAAATGGGCGGCCAGGATCATCGCCGCGGCCGAGGCGAAGCCGACCAGCGGCGCCGGCCGCCAGCGCGGCAGCATCCGGTAGAGCTCGTGCAGACAGACCAACGCCAACGCCACCATGAACAGGGCGAACCCGAGCCCGCCGACGTCGACGAACACGATCGCCACGATTGCCGCCGGAACGGCCACGAGGATCCGAGGCACCAGGTCAGAACCCGATCGCTCTCCCCCACCTGACCCCGTCCGCCTGGGCTTACGCGTACTTGGGGCCGACGCCGCGCGGGTTCCCGCCCCCGGCCGGCCGCTCGTGCCCGCCGGGGGCGACGGCGTGCGCGCCTCGCGCGACGCCGAGCGCGCCCGTCGGTCAGACGGCGAACGGCGGCCCGACGGCATCAGCGCCCTCCGAACCGGCGCCGGCGTGCGGCGTATTCATCCAGGGCGCGCTCGAAGGCCGCGCGCGAGAAGTCCGGCCACAGCTCCTCGATGAACACGAACTCGCTGTAGGCCGCCTGCCATAACAGGTAGTTGGAGATCCGCTGCTCGCCGCTGGTGCGGATCACGAGGTCGGGGTCGTGCATGTCGGGCGCGTACAGGTGGGCCGCGAACTCGGCTTCGGTGCTGCCCGTAAAGGTTCGCGCCGCGTCCACGATCTCCGCCCGTCCGCCGTAGTTGAAGGCGACGAACAACGTGATCCGGGTGTTCTCGCGGGTCGTCTCCTCGGCCCATTCCATCCGCCGCACGAGCTCGGGTGCGACCGGCGCGCTGCGCCGCCCGATGAACCGCATGCGAACGCCCTGCTCGTCCAGCTCGGGGGTCTCGAGCTCGATCCGGCGCGCGAACATGTCCATCAGGCCCAGCACCTCTCGCTCGTCGCGCGACCAGTTCTCGGTCGAGAACGAGTACACGGTCAGCTCCTCGATTCCGAACTCCGCCGCGTCGCGCAGCCGTGCCTTGACGGTATCGGCGCCGGCCTCGTGGCCGGCGACCACCGGCACACCGCGACGCCGCGCCCAGCGACCGTTGCCGTCGGTGATGATCGCGACGTAGCGCGGACGCCCGGATCGGCCGTCGGCGGGATCTGGAGAGGCGGCCGACTGAGCTTGCAGGCGGGCCACCTAGACCTCGAGGATGTCGTCTTCCTTGTGCTTGAGCAGCTCGTCGAGCTCGGCGATCCGTGCGTCGGTGACCTTCTGCACCTCCAGCTCGGCACGGTGCTCGTCGTCAGAACCGGCCTCGCCGGCCTCCTTGAGCTCGCGCAGATCGTGCATCACCTCGCGGCGGATGTTGCGGATCGCGATCCGACCGTCCTCGGCGATGTTGCGCACGACCTTGACGAGCTGGCGGCGGCGCTCCTCGGTCAGCTCGGGGATGTTGAGGCGGATCAGGTTGCCATCGTTGCCTGGCGTCAGCCCGACGTCGGATTCGAGGATCGCGCGCTCGATCGCCTTGATCGAGGTCTTGTCGTAGGGCTGCACGGTGAGCATGCGGGCCTCGGGGGCGGTGATCGTGGCCAGTTGCTTGAGCGGCGTGACCGCCCCGTAATAGTCGACCGAGATCCGGTCGAGCAGCGCCGGCGTGGCGCGGCCCGTGCGCACCGACCCGAATTCGTGGTGCATTGACTCCACCGACTTGGCCATCCGCTCGCGCGCGTCGGCGAGCAGTTCGTCGATCATCTCAGAATCGCTCATCGGCTCACCGCTCCTCGTACCGCTTCCGGGCACACCCTACTTCAGCCGCCGATGGTGAACCTGGAGAAGCGCCGGATCACGATGTTCTCGCGCGTCTCCGCCGACAGCGCCGCTCGCAGCTCCTCGATTGTCTGGCCTCCATGCTTGTCCTCGTTGACGTGCTTCTGGCGTAGCAGCACGACCTCGTCGAGCCACTTGTCGAGCTTGCCCTGGACGATCCGCTCGCGCACGTTCTCGGGACGCTGTGCCGCCTGCTCGACGGCGATCCGCTGCTCGCGCTCGCGATCCTCCGCAGGCACCTCGTCGTCGCTGATCGCGATCGGCGTCGAGGCGGCCACGTGCAGGGCCACGTCGCGCGCGAACTCGACGAACTTCTCGTTGCGGGCGACGAAATCGGTTTGGCAGTCGACCTCGACCAGCGCGCCGATCTTGTTGTTCGCGTGGATGTAGCTCTGGATGACGCCCTCGCGGGCCTCCTCACCCGAGCGCTTGGCCGCCTGGGCCTCGCCGCGTGTCCGCAGCAGTTCGACGGCCTTGTCCAGGTCGCCGCCGGCCTCGGTGAGCGCGTCGCGACAGGCCAGCATGCCGGCTCCGGTGCGATCGCGCAGGACCTTGACGTCCTTGGCCGAGACGCCGCTCATGACGTCGGCTCCTCCTCCGCGGCCGGGGTCGTCTCGGGTTCGGCGGCGGGCGGCGCCGCAGCAGTTGCCGCCTCGGGCGCTTCCGCGGGTGCGGGTGCCTGGGGTGCTGCCGGCGGCTCAGGGGCGGGAGCCTCGGGGGCCGCCGGCGGCTCAGGGGGGGTCGCCGCAGCCGGCGCGGGTGGCTCAGGTGGCTCAGCGGGGGCCGGCGC
>JBPCPC010000043.1:0-20851 GCA_050999585.1 Solirubrobacteraceae bacterium
CCTTCGCTTTTTGCCCCCCCCCCCGACCCGTGGACACCCGAACCACATCCAGTTGCCGGTCTTGCGCCCGGCCCGTAGCGCGACGAGGGCGTGCTCGTGTGTCGCGCCGCTGTTCTGGGCGTCCCGGAAGCGCGCCAGGCCGTGCGGGTCTTCCTCCATCGCCTGAGCGTAGACCGCAAAGAATTGACACTCGCCCCCGTGCACCTGCAAGGATCGCACCGAGCCATGGTGACCGGCGATGGTGGCACTCACCCTGAAACGGGCGCGATTAGGGCTGCGCGCGCGGGCCGTCCGACGGACGCGGGCGGTCCAGCGGACGCGCTCACCGCGATGCTCGACGCCGCCGAGACCGCTGCCAAGCGAGGTGCCGTTGCCCAGCCCGACACATGCGTGTCGGTCGCGTTTACGCTCGGCTGGCAGATGGCAGAGGTCTACCGGCCCGACCGCCGGGCGGTTACGCCGGTCTCAGAGCTTGACCTGCCCGGCATCTCGCGCCTGACCGACGCCGAGCTCGCAGAGATGCGCCTCGCCCAGCTCCAGGCGGGGATCGCCAAGCTCTGGCGGCCGATCGCCGACGCGGGGCTGTGGGCGCCGGACGCCCAGGCGTTCTCGGACCGCATGCGCGACCCCGACCCCGACCCCGCCGACCGCGACCAGGCGATCCGGGCGTTTCATGTCGCGCTGCTCTCAACGCTGACCGCGGCCGACTTCCGTCTCGGCACCGCCTACGGTCTGGGTCGCGCGCTGGCCGACACGACCCGCGACCCTGGGGACCCGCGCGCGGAACTGGGGCAGCCTCGGGTGGCCACGCTGACGACCTGGATCCGGGAACTGACCACCGCCTTTCCGCCGCATGCCGCACACCCGGTGGCGGAGTCGCTGCAGGCGTGGGGACGGTGGGCGACGACCGCCGGGCCCGGCGACGCGGACGCGGTCACCCGGCTGCGGGTCCAGGGCCGCCTGTGGCACAGCCTGCTGTCGGGCGAGAAGCGGGCGATCGACACGCTGGAGACCAGCGACTACCTGCGGGCGGGCGAGGGCATGCTGCAGCGCACGGGCGCACTCGCCGGCCGCTCCTTGAAGCGTTATTGGTGGATCATCGTGATCGCGCTGGCGCTGTTCGCGGTCGGCGCCGGGCTGATCGAGGGTTCCAGCAACGGCGTCGCGGTCGGCACCGGCGCCGCCACCCTGCTGGCGGGGGCCGGGCTCAGCTGGAAGGGGATCGGCACCTCGCTGGGAACCGCCGCGGCGCGGATCGAGCAGCCGTTGTGGGAGGCCGAGCTGGACACGGTGATCTACCGGCGGATCACCGCTGCCCAGGTTCTCAGCGCAGAGCATCAACGCGACCGGAAGGGACCGCCGTGAGCAACCTGATCAAAGACGCCGAGCGAGAGGCCCTGCAGGCGCTCGCCCACCGGTTACCGCCGAAATGGAGCCGGGTCGTCGAGCTGCTGACCGAGCCGGTGCCGCCGACGCCGTCGCAGACGATTCCGGCACCCGCTGACGACACCGCGCAACGACTCAGCGGTATCGACCACATCGTGGTGATGATGCTCGAAAACCGCTCCTTCGATCATATGCTCGGCTATCTCTCCCTGCCGCAGGCACTGGGCGGCGGCGGCCGCACCGACGTGGACGGGCTCACGGGGCCCGAGCAGAACGTCAACCAGCACGCCGGCTCCAGCTACGCGATCCACCATCTGGATCGCACCCGGTTCCACGGCGAGGCCGAGGATCCTGACCACTCCGGCGCCTCCGTCGACGAGCAGCTGGCCAACGGCGGCGCGGGCTTCGTCGAGAACTTCGCGCGCATCTCAGCCGCACGGGCCGCCAAGGCGGACGAGCCCGAGCCCGATCCGGGGATCGTGATGGGCTACTACGACGCGCACGACCTGCCCGTCTACGACCACCTCGCGGCCGAGTACTGCGTCGTCGATCGCTGGTTCAGCTCGGTCCCCGGCGCCACCTGGCCCAACCGCCTCTACAGCGTCACCGGCCGGGCCAACGGCACGCGTGACGACATCTCGCCGCCGCTGTACTCGGTGCCCAACTTCGCCCGCCATCTCGACGAGCACGGGGTCGATTGGCGCTGGTACTCGTTTGACCCGGCCACGCTGCGTACCGTCGACCCCGTCTACAGGTTGACCAACCACGACCGCTTCGCGTTCGTCGACGCGCGCAAGCTGTCGACCCGGGAGCGGGGCGCCGGCGAGCTGACCGAAGAGGGGCCCTCGTTCCTGGATGACGTCGCCGCCGGCCAACTGCCCGCGGTCTCGTGGATCGATCCGCGGTTCAAGGATCTGCAGGTGCTCGGTCCGGATTCAAACGACGACCACCCGCCCTCCGACGTGACCGCCGGTCAGGATCTGGTGCTCACGGTCTACCACGCGCTGAGTTCGAGTCCACTGTGGGCAAAGACCCTGCTGGTGATCATCTACGACGAGCACGGCGGCTTCTATGACCACGTGAGCCCTCCGGCGGCGGTCGACGATGACCCCGGCTTTCGCCGGCTCGGCGTTCGCGTCCCGGCGCTGCTGGTCTCGCCGCTGGTCGCCCGCGGCAGCACCTCCAGCTCGCTGCTTGGACCGGACGTCCACTTCGACCACACCTCGGTGCTGAAGACGATCCTGACCCGGTTCTGTGCCCGTGATGGCCTGATCCCGGCGATGACCGCGCGCGTGGCCGCTGCCAACCACCTCGGTCACCTGCTCGCCCCCGGCCCGGCGCGGCCGAACCTGGCCGACCATGCCGACCTCGCCTCGCAGCTGACCAATTGGCGATTGCAGTTCGCACGCGCGCGCTTCGCGGATCCAATCGCCACCGGCGGACATCCGGGTAGGCTGACCGACTTTCAGACCGGCTTCTACGACGCGGCGCGGATCCTGCGCGAAGCCGGATTGCCGGGCGCGCACCCCTGACCGGGGGCCCCAGCGGCAAGCCCAATAGAGCCACTGCCACGCTCGCGAGGTCAAGGGCTTTTGTCTACTCTGGCGTTCGTGACTGCGGACGGCAACGTCGCTGTGAAAGGTGGTGCCGCCGCGGCCGGGCCGCGGGCCCGCTCCGCGGTCGAGCTGCAGCGGATCATCCAGGCCGAACGGGCCGGCGGCCCGTTTCTGCTGTGGCGCGATCACATCGGCAAGCAGCAGATCTTCGCGCTCGCCGAACAGCTCGACGCGGTCACGATGGACGCCGCCCGTCCAGCAGCATCGTCCTGGCGCAGGACGACCAGGTGTCACGAACGCACGCGCAGCTCGCGCTCGTCGGCGAGGACTGGACGGTCGCCGACGATGGCCTGTCGCGCAACGGCACGTTCGTCAACGGGACGCGGATCACGCAGCGACGGCGGCTGGCTGACGGCGATGCGATTCGCTTCGGCAAATCCGTCGTCGAATACCGCTCCCCGAAGCAGAGCACGGCAGCGGTGACCAGGGCCGGCAGCTTCGCCCCGCTGGTGGACAGTCTTACCGAGGCCCAGCGCAAGATCCTGATCGCGCTGTGCCGGCCGTTCAAGGCGGGCGAGCAGTACGCCACGCCGGCGAGCAACAACGAGATCAGCCGCGAGGTGTTCCTCGGAATCGACGCGGTCAAGAATCATCTGCGGCTCCTGTTCCAGCGCTTCGGGATCGCCGACCTGCCACAGAACCAGAAGCGAGCGCGGCTGGTGGAGCTGGCGTTCCAGTGGGGGCCTGGTCAGCGACCGCGACCTCTGACCGCCCGGACACGAATCGCGCGCCGCCGGCTACTGGAAGAAGATCATGCGGTAGGCGCTGAAGGCGAACAACAACCCCAGCAGGGTCCAGGTCACCGGCCAGCCCAACGTGCGCAGAAACGCGATCTGAAAACGACCGACGCCGAGAACGTAGACGAAGGTGATCGCGAGCAGGACCGCGTAGCAGATGATCGCCGGCAGGGACGAGAGCGCCAGACCGAGAATCGGCGCGACCACCAGGCCGAGCGCAACCCAGGCGGCGATCGTCAGCACGTCGACGGAGAGGCGGGTGCGTTCGCGGCCCACGATCGTCATGAAGCCGGCGGCGCCCACGACCGCGGCGACCATGTACACGCCGAGATGCCAACGCGCTCCGAAGCCGAAGATCCCGCTCATCAGCTGGCCGCCGATCCAGAGCAACAGCGGATCAAACACGCTGACGGCCAGGTAGCAGGCGAACATGTCGGCCGTGGAGTCCCACGGATTTCCGAACACCGGCCGCCTCGGGACCAGCGCCTCTCGGAGGGCCGAACCCTGAAACGCGGCTCGGAGTGTGCTCGTGTTGTCTGGTTCGGTCGCCATCTGCTCAGCCTCGGCTGCAAATGGTACGCAACTCACGAGACCCGCGAAGCCGCGAGCGGCCGGGCGCCGCTCGAGCATTTGCGTTGATCGTCGTATCCGCTGCCCGACGCGGACCGGACAGGCCGCTAGGGCTGCGTCAGGTCACTGGCCGGCTGGGGCTCGGAAAGCGAGCCGGCCAGATCTTCGTCCGGCTCGGTCTCGCCGAACGGCACCGAGTCCATCGGCGGGGCGTTGCGCCGCGCCTCCTTCTTGGCCACCTTGCCGGCGCGGCGTTCGCGCAGCCGGCTTTCACGAGTGAGCTTGGCCATGGTGGTCTTCTTCTTACCGCGTGAGGACATGCAGTCTCCTTGGGTTGAAGCTCTGTGACCGATCAGCTTTGTGAGCGCAGTCGCGGCGGTCGATCCTGCGAAGGGACACGCTAGACGAGCGGTGCTGTGGGAGCGTGCCTGCGGACTGCGTGTGAAACCGCCAGCGGACTGGCGGGAGAGCGATGGGGGGCGAGCCCCCCATCGCAGTCACCCTGCGGGCTAAAGAGCCAGTACGTTCGCGGCGGCGGGACCCTTGGGGCCCTGCTCGGCGTCGTAGCTGACCTTCGCGCCTTCCGGCAGCGACTTGTAGCCGCCGCCCTGGATCGCGGTGTGGTGGACGAACAGGTCCTTACCGGAATCATCGGGAGTGATGAACCCGAAGCCCTTTTCGTCGCTGAACCACTTCACGGTTCCTGTTGGCATGTGATGCTTCCTCCGGTGACGTGCACAGCGAAACTCGGAGGGCGCTGACAAGCAACGTACTAGCGGAAACGCGGGGCACTGCGGTGTTAAGGCCGGGCGGGCGCCCGACCGCCTCGGACGATAGCGCATGTCCCGAAGGACGTCCAGCCACTCGCCCGGGGCAACTCGCGATCGCCTGTTCACCTGGCGACCGGAGTGCTACGGTCATCAGGCGGGCGTTTCTCGTCCGCGAGGCTCTGCTTGCCGACGCGGCGAACCTCTGCACATCCATCCGCGCCGGCGTGGAAGGAGCTGGAATGTTCCCCAGGCCAAGGCGATCCGATCGTTCTCGGCAGGGACCGTGCCAGGGGATTCGCGTCAGCTCGGGAGTATGGCTGTGCGGTTGACTAGATGAAGACCACTCGCGAGAAAGCCGAAGAGCGGCGTCAGGCGAAGCTTGAGAACGTCCGCGAGGAGGTCGAGAAGGGTTCGCTGGTCATCCGCCAGATGACCGAAGAAGAACGACTCCGCTATCCGCCACGTGAGGCCGCGCCCAAACGCCCGGGCCGCTCGGGCGGCCGATGAATCGCGAGCCCGACGGACTGGTCGGGCGGATCCGCCAGATCCGTCGCTCGATCGTCACGCCGGACCCGCTTCCCCAGCTTCACCCCCCGGCCGTCGGCGACTCTGACCAGGGGGCAGTGATCGCGAATCTCCAGACTCGGGTGGCGGAATTGGAGCAGCTCGTCCAGGGCCTACAGGATTCCGTGTACCGCGAGTCCAAGCGTCAGGACCGGTGGATCTCAGAGCTCGAGTCAAGGATCGATCCGGGCGCGCTCGCCGCCGCGCTCAGTCGCGACGCTCGCGACCGAGGCCTCTGAGGGTTTCAGTGACCAAGTTCTTCATTCCCACCGGCCCCGGAGAATCGAGCGAAGCCGTCTACCAACAGCTGCGCAAGCAGACCGAGCTGCGGATGGGCCGAGCGCCGAGCCAACGCAGGATCATGGAGCTGTGGACCCGGCGCGGCAACCTCGACTGCATCACCAAGGTGGGAGCCCCGGATCCGGTCTGGGGAGATATCGTGACAGCAATCTTCGACATGGGGCCCCACCAACCATTCGTCGTCTACCGCCAGGATCCGGACAAGTCGCCGGATGACTGTTGCGAGGCGCTCGGCTGCAACGCCTACTCGGTCTCGGAGTTCTCCGCGTGATCTCCGCCGGCGAGGTGCAGGAGATCGAAGCCGAGGTCAACCACTTCCGCGATCGAGTGGCGCTGCTCCGGGTGCGGCTCTACCGCCGCGGAATCGCCACCAGCGAACGACTCCAGGAGCTGCAACGCAACCTGGAAAGTGCCCAACGCCGCTTGGGCGAAGCACGCGCAACCCGTACCCGCTGACGATCCACCTTGACGCCCGTTACTGAGATCACCCTGGTCGGCGGCGACCGCTTCCAGGTGCAGGGTGACGCCAAGCAGATCGAGTCGGTGATCCTCGCGGCGGCGCGCGGTTCGATCATGGAGTTGGCCTGGATGACCGAAGTGCGGACTGGGCAGCGCATCGGGATCAACCCCGATCACGTTCTCCTGCTGCGCGCTCCGGGCGACGCTGACGCCGACTGACGCGACCGCGAGCGACTACGAGCCGTGTCTAGTGACCGCTCTGCTCGATCCGCTTGGAGACCTCGTTTCCGAGGGTCTCCGCCAGAGCGCGCGCCTCGGTCTGCACGGTCTGACGTGTCTCATCGTCGGCCATCGCCATGAACAGGCCGCCACCCGCTGAGCCGAGCAGGAACAACCGCCGGGGAGACGGGCGGATCAGCCGCCAGAGACGTGCACGCGGGCTTCGCATGTGGCGATCCGCTGCCGCCACCCCGGCCAGCGCTCGACCGACCTGCTTGCTGTAGCGGTCCTGCCTCATTGCTGCCTCCAATCGCGATCTTGACCACGGGCGACCAAGCAACACCCGCAAGAACTTAAACGGCATGTGCACCGTGCCCGAGACACCGCCGCCAACGACGAATCCGGACGCCACGGCTCCCATCACCAGCCCAGGGCTGTCTGACTTCAGCCGCCCGCGGAGATCAGCGCTGTAACGCTGAGCGTGACCGCGGATGTCGCTCGCCCGGCCCGCGCTGACGCGCAGGTCCGCGAGCGCCGATTCCAGCTCGCCCCGGCTGACCTCAAGCGAGCGCTGCACTTCCTCAACCGTCTGACGCGAGCTCATGGACGCAGCGATCGCCACAGGACTCGCGCCTGACGCAGGGCGGCCATCGGCAGCGGGGGTCCAGCGGCGCGGGCCCGCCGCAGCGCGCTGGCCGCCAGGTAGGAGCCGATCAAGAGCAGAGCTGCTGCCACCACGGCGAAACTGGCCCACACGTGCTCAAAGCCGAACACGTAGTCCGCCAGCGCCCAGATGAGCGCAAGCACGGCGAGCAGGCCGCCGAATCCCAGCAACAGCGCCGAGATCGCCAGCCGGACCAGACCTCCGCCGAGCTTGGGCAACTTCTCCACCAACTCGAGCCGCGCCAGCTCGAGCTCCTGCTGGACGATCGTGAGCGTGCTGTCAACGACCCGGCTGGCCGCATCAGCGAATTTCGGCGCGCCGTCCGGGATCTCAACGGCCAAGACGGTTCACCAACTTTCCGAGCGCCAGACCGGTCGCGAACCCTCCCGCGACCTGGAGTCGTGGATCGGCTGCGGCCGCCTCCTGCACGCGGCCGAGCCCGGTCGCGAGCCGGGCTCTCATCTGCGACATGCTCATCGCGACACCCCGTCCCGCAAGAGCGCAAACGCCCTTTCCTCGCCGGCACGCGAAGTGTCATCGCGAGCCTCCGGATCGCACACGAACATAGTCTCCTGCTTCCTCTCGACGACGACATCAGTGCACCACGTCGGGGCTGACACCATCGCTTGCGCGTTTCCGGTGTATCTACAGCACGCGGGTGGACGCTGTCAAGCCCGACGGTCATGTTCGTCGTTCACATTGAGAAAGTCCGTGGACAGCAGCGGGGTGTCTATGGCTGTTACCCACCGATCGTTGCCAACGTCGGGGTCAGGTCGCTCAAGCGGCGGTGAGCTCGTGCTCCAACGCGGCGGTATAACGACCCGCGCGGGCTTGAGCCGTACACCGGGCCCGGTGCGCAAAGCCCGCCTGGGCGACCGCCGCGTTGCCCACCTCGCCGCCCCACAGTTTCAGCGGCGTCGCCTGCAGTGCGCGGCCGTAGGAGAAGGTCAGTTGCCACGGCGCGACCGCTGCGTTGATCGCGTTCAGATGGGCGTTTGCCAGCTCGTTGCTCTGTCCACCAGAGAGAAACGCGATGCCTGGGACGGCGGCCGGAACGACCTGGCGCAACACCGCCAGCGTGCGCTCGGCTACCTCCTCGACGCCCGCCCGTCGCTCGCACTGATAACCGGTAAGGACCATATTCGGCTTGAGCACCATCCCCTCGAGCAGCACCCGCTGGTCCAGCAGCTCACCGAACACGACTCGCAGCACGCTCCGCGTGACTTCCTCTGAACGCTCGATCGAGTGGTCGCCATCCATCAGGACCTCGGGCTCGACGATCGGCACGAGGCCGGCCTCCTGGCAGAGCACCGCGTAGCGACCGAGCGCATGGGCGTTCGCGGCGATGCAGTAACGGCTCGGCAGACCGTCCCCGATCGCAATCACCGCCCTCCATTTGGCAAAGCGCGCTCCGCGCTCGTGGTAATCGGCAAGCCGGTCGCGGAGGCCGTCGAGGCCTTCGGTGATCGTCTCGCCCGGCGCTCCGGCCAGCGCCTTGGCGCCGGTGTCCACTTTGATCCCAGTGATCACCCCGCGTGCAGCGAGCAACTCCGGGAACATTTCTCCCGAAGACACCCGCTGTCGAATCGTCTCGTCGTAGAGGATCATGCCGCTGATTCGATCCGCGACCCCGGGAGTGGTGATCAGCAGCTCCCGGAACTGCCGCCGCGACTCCGCGGTCGACTCCGCTCCGACCGCGTCGAGCCGCTTGGTCATCGTCGCGTTGCTCTCGTCAGCCGCGAGAATTCCTTTGCCTGGCGCCACGAGCTTGCGGGCCGTTGCCTCGAGCGCTTCCCGTTGCTGGGTGTTCATCGTCCTCCCGTGTGGTCGCCGGCTTACCGCATCGGTGCCACGTTACGTGGAGTGACACAACCAACCCAGCAAAAATTCGATCTGATTGATAGGGGTTGACCTCATCGTCGTCAGCTCTAGGCCGTCGTCTCGTCGGCCGCCGAGATCGACGCGGTGAGGCCGCTTGACACCCAACAGCGCACGATGTCGCGCATCGAAAGGATGCCGATCACGTCGGCTCCATCGATCACGATCACGTGGCGAAATCTGCCGTTGGTCATCGCCTCGGCGGCGCGCTCCAGCGACCACTCCGCCGCCGCGTAGACGAGGTTGGCGGTGAGATGCTCGCGCACGAGCTGGTCGTCGAGATCGCCGTCCTCGCCGGCCACGATCAGGATGTCGCGCTCGGTGATGATGCCCGGTCCGGGCAGGTCGGGATCGAACACGACCGCGGCGCCGACGCCACCCCGCGTCATCCGGCGGGCGGCCTCGCGCAGCGTGTGCGACGGGCCGACGGTGACGACGATCGGGTTCATGCCATCGCGCACCAGCATGGGCGTTCTCCTGTATGTCGGGTTTGGTGTCGAAATCTCCCGCGCCACCGGTCGAGGATCCGCGGCGACGTGAATCAGCAGCGTGTCGGCCGTCGAGGGCCCGCACAAGTTCCGGGGGCAGCCGCGCAGACGCCAATCGGCGCCGTCGTCACGCAACAGCCACTGCGTGATCGCGTCGGCCACGTCCTCGGGATCGTCGCGCAGCACAACCGCGCGAAGCTCCCAGCGCTGCGCTGCGGGATCGACACAGAGCTCGAGACCGCACCACAAATCCTCGTTCAGGATCGCGCGCGCGCCGGTCACCAGCCGCTCGCGGCCCAGCGTGTAAGCATCGGTGGCCACCGGCGCCTCAGCTCATCGGCTGGACAGGCTCCGCGCTGCGCCTTGGCGTGGGGTCAGGCCCCCGTCGGCGACCTTGTACCCAATCGTGTCGATCGCGCCGCCACCGTCACGCGTACGAGCGGCGGCCTGCTCCGGCGTCACGCCAAGATCGGCCAAGGCGCGCGCAGCCTGAGCATCGAAGCACCGGGCGTGCAGCCATCGCGCGGTCACCTGATCGTCAAATCCGGCGTCCGTCCACGCCCGCGCCGCGACCTGAGCCTCGCCACCCCGAGCGGCAAGTTGCCCATATTGCTTGATCGTCTCGATGCTGGTCAGGGCTGCCGGTGCGTACACCTTCATGCGTGAACTCTCCTGGTTGAAGGGCGGATTCAGGCAACCTCGGCCAGAGCGGCGTCGAGCTGCTCCACCGCTGAGCCGGTGATGTGGAGCACCGGCACGCCCAGGCCGCGCAGCTTGCTCGGCAGGTCAACGCGCAACCACCGCGATAGGCGCCACGGCAGTGTCGACACGAGATCTCGTCGAAGCCCTGGAGCTCGAGCGCATCGGAGACCGCGGCCAGCGGATTGGCATCGCCCACGTGTCCGGTGACGTCCTTGCCGGCCGCCTCGCTGAGCAGCGGAAGCGCTCGGGCCAGGTGCTCGCGCGCCGCCTGCCGGCCGGCCACCTCCGGATCGACAACTCGATGCAGGCCCTGCGGGGTGGCGGGCACGACCAGATGGAAGTCGACCGGACCCCGCTGAGCACGGGCCTGGACGGCCACCGCGAGCGCCGCGTTCGTGGCGGTTCGGTTGGCGACGAGGAGCACACGTGGACTGGGCATCATGATCGGTTTCTTGTATCGATTGCCACGAGGATTCTTGCACCGGTGGCGTTCTCCAGCCATCGATCTTCCCCGCGGTTGCATAAGCGACCGTCTATGCCCCGCGGGAAGAAATGAATCAGTGAAACGGCGCTGGCATGACCTGGGCGGGATCGATTCCCGGGGTCCTAGCCTGTGGCTCACGATGGTCTTGGATCGTTTCCCGACTGGAGGGCTTCACATGGATGCACCCGTCAAGGTCCGCGAACAACTGCCGCGTGTCGTGCGCTTCGATCCTCGGGAGATCAGGAAGGCCGTGCGTGATGTCGAAGGCTTCAACGCCAAGCTTGCGCTGGTGATCACGCGCAGTGTCGGAACGATGGCATGCGCTTACCTGTTCGCGGTGATCGCGCTGATCAGCCTGCCCGCTGCGCTCAGCTCCGGGCAGGTGATCATCATCGTGGCGTGGATCGCACAGACGTTCCTGCAGCTGGTGTTGCTGTCGATCATCATGGTCGGGCAGACGGTGCAGTCCGCCGCTTCAGACGCACGTGCCGCCAAGGAGTTCGCTGACACTGAGACGATCCTCGACCGCCTCGATGTCAAGACGGCCGGAGGCATCAAAGAGGTGCTTGACGCGGTTCGCGCGCTCGGCCACCCGACCGGAGCGTCCTCAACGGGTCCGACCCAGCCGCGAGAGTGAGACTCCGAACGAATCGCGGGACGGTCGCAACGCCCTGGTCGAGCTGCCAGCATGGATTAGTGACCGATCCTGGTGTGATCGCAGCGCTGATCGAGCGCAACAGGCAAGCCTGATGTTCTGGATCGGCGCGCGCCCTGGACAACGACCGTCGCTGAGCCCTGACAAACCCACGCCGGAGCGGCCATCCCCGATCGAGCACGTGGTCGTGCAGCTCGAGCCTCCAGCCGGCGCCCGAGCACAGGAGATCCTGCGCTCGTACCTCGAGGACATCGTCGGCCGATACCACCGACGCCAGGCGACCGCAGCCGAGCTGGCGCTTGCTCTGAAGGAGGCCCCGAGTGATGATCTGGCCCCTCCGCAGGGCGTGTTCCTGGTGGCCAGCATGCACGAAGCGACCACGGGCTGCGTCGGTATGCGGTTGCTCGCCGGTCGCACTGGCGAGGTCACGCGCCTGTTCGTCGCCAGACACGCTCGCCGCCAGGGCCTGGCGATGCGCCTGATGGACGACCTTGAACAGCTCGCCCGAGACCGCGGGCTGACCCGCCTGCGGCTGGACACCCGTCACGACCTGATCGAAGCGAGACGTCTGTACGCGCGCCGCGGCTTCCGTGAGATCGCCCCCTTCAACCACGGACCGTACGCCGACCACTGGTTGCAAAAGACGCTCTGAGTAGCCGACCGAGGCCGCATCACTCGAGCCGGCCGTCCCTCCACGGGCGCAGGCAAAACCACTGAACAACGACCTGGGTGTGGTCGTCAAGCGTGGGCGCGTCCTCGCCCCACTCGGGAAGGACCTCCTCGGTCCAAAAACGCTCGTGTTCGGCGCGCCAGCCAGCTGCGGTGCGGTAGGACTCTCCTTCAGCCTGCGCGACTCGGTCATCCACCACAGCAAGCGAAAGGACCTCAATAGCGACGATCTCGATCACCGCAACCGGCACGCCGTCAGAATCGATCACCCTCTGGCGCTCGCCCACCAGGGGCAACGGCTCACCGTCGCGCTGCCAGTCAGCCAGCAACGACGACGTCGCCGTCTTGGTGCCGTCAAGCACCGCAGCGATCAACCGATCGCGCAGCGGTCCGGGAAACCCAAACTCACAGTCCTTGTTCGGCACGCCTGCAAGTAAAACGCTCCCAGCGCAGCGGACTGCTGCGGCCGCCTGGATGCGAGATGATGATCTCGTGACGCTGGCCGATCAGACGTGGGTGCTGACCGGTGCTGCGGGGGTTGTCGCGTCCAGCTTGCGCGGACACGTTGCCGACGAGGTCGGTCGCCTGCGTCTGTTAGACGTGGTGCCGGTGGTGCCGCAGCGCGCAAATGAGGACGCTGTGCTGGTCGATCTGCGAGATCAGGATGCGGTTGAGTCGGCGTTTCAGGGTGCGGACGGCGTGATCCATCTCGGTGGGATTGCCGATGAGGCTGACTTTCATGACCTCGCCGAGGTCAACATCGTCGGGACCTATCACGTGCTGGAGTCCGCACGTCGCGTGAACGCGCGGCGCGTCGTGTGTGCCAGCAGCAATCGGCTGACAGGGTTCTATGCCCAGGACACTCAGGTTGAGGTGTCGATGCCACCGCGGCCGGATGGCCTGTACGGAGTATCGAAAGTCGCCGGCGAGGCCCTCGCGCGCCTGTACGTCGATAAGTTCGGGATGCAGGTGGCGAGCATTCGCATCGGCAGCTTTGAGCTCGCTCCGCAGGACGAGCGGCAGCTCAGCACGTGGCTGAGCCCCGCGGATTGCTGGCGGGCGTTTCGCGCTGCGATGACGAGCACCGACCTGACCTACGCCGTCTTCTACGGGGTGTCTCGCAACACGCGTCGCTGGTGGGATCTAGCGGCTGGTCAACGAGTCGGTTTCGAACCCCAGGACGACGCCGAAGGTCACGCGGACTCAGTGCAGGAGGACGCTGGGCCTGCGCGGCGATCGGTCCCCCAGGGCGAGAAATACGTGACGCCGCAGTACACACTGAGTCGCATGCGCTAGACGCGCCGCAATCGTCAACCGTGACGGTGTGTCTGGGCGCAGATCGATGCAGCGTGTGAGACGGGCCTTGGCTCGAACGGCGGTCCATCAGGCCGGCCGCCGAACTCCCGGTCGAGGACCTGGACGTCGAAAAGCTCATCGAGTCAGGCCTCCCCACCGCTGAGGAGAGCGTCGACCGCCTGTCGTGTCGGCGCCTGGAGCGCCAACTCGACTCCGACGGACCGGGCCTCGTCGCGCGTGAGCAACAGCGCGGAGGCTGATACCAACCTGGGATGACGACTGACCGGTATGTGCACGGGTATCGACCCCGCGAGAGTGAGCGGCTGCACGATCAAGCCCGAACGCTGGCTCAGCTCCTTCACGGAGACACGCGCTATCCGCCGGAAAGTACGGTGCTGGAGGCGGGGTGCGGGGTGGGAGCCCAGACGGTCACGCTGGCTCAGAACAGTCCGGGTGCGCGCGTGACGTCGGTGGATATCTCAGCCGAGTCGCTCGGCGAGGCGCGACGAAGGGTCGGCCACGCCGGACTGGGGAACGTCACCTTCCGACAGGGCGACCTCTTCGAGCTGCCGTTTGATCCGGCGTCGTTTGATCACGTGTTCGTCTGCTTCGTCCTGGAGCATCTCGAGGACCCCGTTGGCGCACTCGAAGCTCTGGGACGAATGCTGCGGCCCGGCGGGTCGATCACGGTGATCGAAGGCGACCATGGATCGACGTCATTTCATCCCGAGAGCCCGGCCGCCCGCGCCGCGATCGCATGCCAGATCGAGCTGCAGGCCCGTGCTGGCGGCAACGCACTGGTCGGACGGCAGGTCTACCCGCTGCTCGCCGCTGCGGGATTTGATCAGCCTCAGATTTCGCCGCGGATGGTCTACGTCGACGCCAGTCGACCCGAGCTGGTGGACGGCTTCATCCGCAAGACGTTCACCGCGATGGTGCAAGGAGTCCGCGATCCGGCGATCGCGGCCGGGCTGATCGACCCCGCGAGCTTCGACGCCGGCATCGCCGCGCTGCACCGGACCACTCAGCCCGACGGCGTGTTTAGCTACACGTTCTTCAAGGGCGTCGCCCACAAGGCCCGAGCGTCAGACGGATAAACCGAGGAGCAGGAAAAGCGCCGCCGCCGTAAGGTCGCTGATCGTGCAGCCGACGCTCAGGCGGTCTCGAACGTGGCCAAAGCAGCGTCTACTGCAGCTTCGACGTGAAGGCGAGTGGTGGAGAACACCGGGATCGGACTGTCGGCGGCGGAGATCAGCAACTCGATCTCAGTGCAGCCCAGCACGACGCCCTCCGCGCCAGCTTGGCCAAGGCGGGCGATGACGTCGCCGTAGATCTGGCGGGACCGACTGTCGTCGGCGAGCTTCACGCGCTTGACGATGTAGGCGGTGTCCTCGATCTTGACGGGACCTCCGGACACGGCTCGACCTACCTGCACGGGATCGATCCCAGCGAAATCATCGACGCGGTCCGGTCACGACGACTGTCCACGATCCGCGACTGCCGGACTGCGGCGGTAGGTCCCGGGCCCACGCCGTCGCCGTCGGCAGGCAGCGGCACCCCCGTCCATCTGGGGGTTGGCGCGCTGGTCGCGAGCAGCAGAATCAGCCGCAGACTGGGATCGCCGCATCCATGGCCACGCCGCGGTCGTTGTCGCGCGTTTGGAGAGCACGGCGGCCGATGCGAAGGTCTCAACAGTCGAGCGATATGCCGGGAGTCTCGAGTACGTGGTGCGATATCGCCTCTTACCCTCGGACCAGAGCACCGACGAGCCGATCGTGTTCACGAGACTTGATCGGTTTCAAGGGGCGTCTGACCTGCGGTTCGGTTCGAGGCCTCGGAGGACGATGACCGGCCCCGGCCTCGCTGGGGCGCCAGCGGGACGCGGCCAGGTCGGGTGTCGCACCACAGGCGATCGGAGGCGAGTGCGCTACGCTGGCGGGGTCAGATAGCGAGGGCAACCAGAGGGCGAGACCTTCATCTGAACGTCCCCTTTCCGCGAAAGCCGCCTGATCTTCTGATGGCCGAGAGTCCACCTACGGGTGGGCTTTCCGCGTTTAACCGGCGCGTGGACGCGCCTTGCGGAGCATCAGTCCTTCGAGGCCGTCCATCACGGACTCGACAAGCGCGAAAGCGGCGCCGGAAGTCCGCGGGATCAGGGCAGGATGTCGTTCAGCTTCGCGGTGAACCGCTCGCCCGACTCCTCCAGCTCGCCCTCGATGTGCAGGCGCGCCGGGCCGGTCTCGGTCCACAGCTCGAGGAAGTAGGCCCAGCCCGGCAGGTCGGGATCGTCAGACTTGGCGATCGCCTCGACCTGGTAGGTCTCGCGCGCCGGCAGCACCAGCGACTCGGGGCACTCGTCCTCGACGCGACGGCGCAGGTCCTCGACTCTGAGCCGATCGCCAGACGCGGCGCGGAGCTCCTCGTAGTCGCCGTCCACGACGAGGCCGACGACGTCCTCCAGCGCCCGGTAGATCGGCTCGGGCATCAGCTCGAGCGATTCCTCGATCTCTCCCCGTCTGCCGAGCTCGTGGCTCGGCGTCAGATCGAGCCGGCTGTAGAAGTAGTCCTCGCACGCCGCGCGCGCCTGACGGCGGATGCTCTTGGACAACCCCGCGGTGCCGAGCGCAAAGACCGCAGCAGCGATCGCCTCCTCGAGCGTTCCGTGGCGGCGCGTCAGCTGCGCGGTGATCGCGCGACCGTGCTCCGTCTCGCGCGCCACCGATGAGCCGTCCAACAGAATCGAGGGAGCGTCGTGGCGGCTGTAGCCCGCGCAGGCCCGCACCGCAGAATGAAGGACGATGAGGTGGTCGCCCATTACGCCCGCGCGGATGATGGATCGCCGGACGTCGATCCGGATCGGCCAGCTCGCGGAACGCGTGGTAGTAGCGCTGCCATAGCTATGCATCCTACGAACTGGAGAACGAACCCCCACCGCGTCTGAACCGGGACTCGAAGGCCACAGCGCCGTGGCGGGACGGGTCAGTGCAGTCATTCGACGAAGCGAGCACTCTCGGTTCGTCCCTAGCCAGCGCCTAGTCATCTCCGAACTTCTGGAACACGCCGACCGCGGCAACCCGACCCTTAGCCACAACCGCGCCCGGGTGCTCGCCGCGGGCCAGCCGCTGCTAATCGCCGCACAGAACGCTCACGAGATCCGCGACGATCTCACGCTTGAGCAGATCCTCGACATGATCGTCGCCATCGCCAAAATCCACCGGGACCCCAGCTATGTCGAGCCGATGCTTCAGGCCACACTCGACGCTCTGCGCCCGCCGACCGGGCGCAGCACGAAGTAGCCAGCGACCGACCCTCACTGCTGCAACGTCACGGCGACAACGGGGCAGCAGTTGACAAGGTGGCTAGGGCCTCCGGGGGCCGACCCGAGGCCGGGCGACCGCGTGCGCGACGTGCCAGGTAGACACCGAGAGGATCGGGCCGAGGACCAGGAACACCAGGAGTGCGATCTGCAGGGGGTACGCTGACGCGATGCCGATGCCCAGGCGGTCAAGCGTCGATGACTTCTTCGCGCAGCTGAACGACGTCCAGCGGCCGCACCTCGAGGCGCTCAGGGAGCTGAGCCTCGTTGCCGACTCGGAGGCACGGGAGGAACTGAAGTGGAACCTCCCGGTCTACGTCCGGGGCGAGAAGACGAACCTGTGGATGCTTCAGAACTTCAAGAACCACTGCTCGCTGCGGTTCCCGCCACCGTTCTTCGCCACCCAGAAGGCCGCGGTTGAAGCCGCCGGCTATGAGGCCGGTGAGGGCTTCGTCAAGCTCCCCTACGACCGCGAGCTGCCGACCGAGCTCCTGAAGGCGCTGATGCAGGCCCGGGTCGTGGAGTACGAAACGACCGGCGCCGGCTGAAACGACCGCTGGGCCCGCCTACTTCCCGTGAGGGTCGCGGTCGTTGAGGGTCGCGGCCATGAACCAGCCGCGACGGCGACGGTGTCAGGCGGCGGCGCCCGGACTTCACCCCCGGTCCGACCGCGCTCAGAAGCAGCCGCCGTGCCTCCTCGGCTTCCTCGGCGGCACAGTAGGTGCGTCGCGGGCACGCCATCGGCCCGATCCCGGTCCGCACATTGCGGGTTTGGCGAACGTGAGGGTTGGTCATGCCCGCCACCTGAGCGGCGGCGCGACCGAGTAGGACGGTGCGAAGAACCGATGTCCCCGGCGAATCGCGGGCCATAGGGTGCGTGCGTACCGTGCGCTCGGTCGAATCTGCGTGGCGATGATTGCCTGTCCGGGTGGCGCCGGACGATGCGGCCAGTGATTGGCTCTGCCTAAGCACTGCTGTGGAGAAGGTTGTTGACTTCTATGTCGCGCTTTCCACGCTGAGCAGATGCGCCGACGCGGATGGTGAGATCCTTATGGCCCGAGGAAAGCAGGAGCCGCTCGACCGCGCACAGGGCTGCGGGAGCTGCGACGCCGTCGGTGACCTTGCTGATCAGATCACGCCCGACCTGGACGCCGTAGATCTCCTGCAGGTGCGCATCGATGTCGCGCGTCGACAGTCCTCGCACGTACAAGGCACGACCTTGTCGTCAAAGCCCTGGAAGCGACGCTGGCGCTTTTTCAGGATCTTGGGCTAAAAGCTCCGTCGCGATCATGCGGCGCGTCGATCCCCGCCCGGCCGTCGCCGGCGAAGACGATGTCATCGTCGCCGAGCCAGTTCTCGCGGCGGCCGAGCTGGGCCAGGGCAGCAGCAACGTCGGGCGCCAGGGCACGGCTCGTTCCTTGCCCGACAACGCGATCGCGCGCGTGAGCCGGTGGGAGCAGAGATGCGATCGTGCGGACCGCGCCGGCCGATGCTCGCCGGTGGTCGAGCGCCGCGTGACCGCCGGGTCCCTGGTGTTGATGCCGCTACCGACTGGCGTCGGCGGGTTGCCGCTGCTGGGCTGCGGGAGTGACCGCGCTCGGTAGGGTGTCTGCCCGTGCCGCGGCGTCAGCTCATGATCGAGGGCCGAGAGATCACCGTCTATGACGAGGGAGACCCTGCAGGCCCCGTGATCCTCGCCCAGGACAAGGTATGAGTCCTCGGAGCTCAGATGACCGATGATCGCGAGGCACGGAGCGCAGGCCGGCGGTTTGAGTTTCGCTTCACACCGGCTTACCGACGCGCCGCGCGGATCTTCGGCATCACGCCGGACCGGGCCTGGGTGACGATCGACGGCGAGGCTCTGCAGGCCCGGTTTGGCCCGTGGCGGTTGCGGACACCGCTGGCCAACGTGACTGCCGTGGAGATCACCGGGCCCTACGCCTTCGTGAAGACCGCGGGACCGGCTCACCTGGGCATCACGGATCGAGGCCTGACCTTTGCCAGCAATGGTGATCGCGGCGTCCTGATCACGTTTCGCCAGCCCGTGCCCGGCATCGAGCGGACAGGCCGGCTACGCCACCCCGAGCTCACCGTCACCGTGGCGGACGTGGAGGGCTTGGCAGCGCTGCTGCGCGAACGGATGGCCGGCTAGGCAGACGCGGTCGCGCTGGCCGGCATCCCCTGCCACCCCACGGCCGTTGTGGCTAGTCAACGCTCCAGGAGGCTAACGTGCCGTCCTTGTCGGCGGCCCTGAGCTCGTTCAAACCGCCGAGGGTTTCGCCGTCGACAACGATCTGGGGGAAGCTCGTCATTCCAGTTACCTCGGCGAGCTCAGCCTGCAGCTCTGGGTCCTCGGCCAGATTGACCTCCTCGAAGATCACGCCGCGGGTGGACAGCAGCGACTTCGCGCTCACGCAGAAGGTGCAGGAATCAGTCGAGAACAGGATCACGCGGCTCGGCACACGGGCCAGCATACGAGGCCCGCTCTCACGTGGCGAGCTGCTTCTCGACAGCCGATCAGGGCGGCACCTCAAGTAGCGCCGGCGACAACGCCCTGATCGTGAAGCCGGCCGATCTCGGCCTCACTCAGGCCCAGGCTCTCGCCGAGGATCTGGTCTGTGTGCTCACCCAACAAGGGGGCCCGCGTGGGGGACAAACGCTCGAGCGCTGAGAACGACAGCGGCGAACCCGGCATCCGGTGACTGCCAATCCCGGGCTGGTCAAGCTCCTCGAACATCGGGTTGGCTGTCGAGCAGCGGGGATCCTCGTTGACTGCCTCGCGAAACGTGTAGTACGGGCCCCAGCAAACATCGTGACGATCGAAGATCTCGGCAATCTCCCCCTCGGTACGCGCAACCATCCACTCCTTCAGTACCGCGCCGATCACCTCACGCGCACGCCAGCGGTCCCCCTCCTTGCGCAGATCGACTCCCATCATCTCCTCCAGCGTGGCGAACGCTTCGTGCAGTTCAGTGGCATCAACGAGGCTTGCCCACTGTTTGAGGGTGAGGGCCACGACCATGATGCGACGGCCGCCCTTGGTCGTGAAGTCGCGGCCGAAGGCGCCGTAGAGGTAGTTCTGATCCTTGACGCGATCGCGGCCGAGGACCTGTGCCTCGGCGATCTTGCCGAGGTTGCCGATCATCGCGAAGGCGACGTCTGACAGCGCGATCTGCACGATCTGACCGTCGCCGGTCAGGCGGCGGTGGCGTTCGGCGGCGAGCAAGCCGGCGACCGCCATCTGACCCGTGATGCAATCCCAGGCCGGCAGCAGATGATTGAACGGCGCGTTTAGATGGCGCGGACCCGTGGCCCAGGGGAAGCCCGTCGCGGGATTGACGGTGTAGTCAACGGCGGAGGAGCCGTCGTGGTTGCCGACGATGCTGACCATCACCAGATCGGGTCGCTGTGCGCAGAGCGAGTCGAAACTCAGCCAGCCCCGGGCGGGAAAATTGGTCAGAAACATGCCGTTGCTCTCGCCCGGTTGGGCGATCAGGGCGGTGAGTAGCTCACGGCCCTCTGGGCTGCGTAGATCCACCTGGATCGAGCGCTTGCCCTTGTTGAGCCCGTGCCAGAACAGGGACACGTCATCGTCGTTCACCGGCCAGCGGTGGTAGTCCAAACCGCCGCCGATCGGATCGAAGCGGATCACGTCGGCGCCCATCTGGGCCAAGGTCATGCCGCCGAGAGGAGCCGCCACGAAGGCCGAACCCTCGATCACCCGCATGCCTTCGAGGATGCCGTTCACCGTCTTCTTCCCCTCTCCTGTGGCGGCATCATGCCATGAGGCCGATGAATCGCCAGTCGAGGACCGGTGCAGGCTCGTGCGCGTCCGCGCGGTGGGCAACCACCAGCGCGCGCAGGTCCAGAAGCGAACACGAATCGCCGGCCAGTTCGACAAGCTCTACGGCCTCGAGCGTCAGCTCGGTGCTCAGGATGTCCCCCTCGAACACCGGGCCCGTGTGTTCGCAGCTGCGCCAGGCCAGGATCGTCAGCAGGTTGGGCAGCGCGCGAGTGGTCTGTGCGGCTGCGATCGAGATCGTGTAGCCGCCGTAGACCAGACGGTGGCCGTGTCCGC
>JBPCPC010000075.1:0-6359 GCA_050999585.1 Solirubrobacteraceae bacterium
ACACGCCGCTCCATTGCTCCCTGGTCCCGATCATGTGGCGCCCTTGTGGAAAGACGAGCGTGTGGTCGCGGGGCACCACCACATCCCCGACCCAGCGTCGCACGAGCATGCGCAGCTGCTGCCGGGGCGGCAGCTCACGCTCGGCGAGCTCGCGGGACTGCGCCAGCAGCGGCTCCATCAGCTGGTCGCAGACCGCCGTCAGCAGCTGCTCCTTGGCGCCGAAGTAGTGATACAGCGCTCCCGTGGCCAGTCCCATCGTGGCCGCCAGTTCCTGCATCGTCGTCTGGTCATAGCCCCGCTTGGCGAACACCTTGGCCGCCTGGCGGACGACGGCCTCCTGGCGGCGGTCGTAGCGCTCGCGCAGCGCCGGTCTGGTCGGGGCCGTGGCCATGCCGGCGATTCTACGATAAACCGAATTGCCGTTCGGACTCCGAACGCATACTCTGTATGCTTGCGGCCCGTGGACTTCTCACTTGACGACGAGACCGAGCTGTTGCAGCGCACGGTGCGGGAGTTCGCGCGCGAGGTGGTCGCTCCCGCCGCCGGCGAGCTGGACCGCACCAAGGCGTTTCCGTACGAGATCGTCGCCCAGATGGCCGCCCTGGGCTGGATGGGGATCCCGTTTCCCGAGGAGGTGGGTGGTTCCGGCGGTAGCTCGCTGCAGTACGCAATCGCGGTCGAGGAACTGACGCGCGTGGACTCGAGCGTCGCGATCACGCTGTGCGCGCACACGTCGCTTGGCACCCAGCCGATCTACCTGTTCGGCTCCGATGAACAGAAGACGCAGTGGCTGCCGCGGCTGTGCGGTGGGGAAATCCTCGGCGCGTTCGGCCTGACCGAGCCCGAGGCGGGCTCCGATGCCGGCAACGTCCGCACCCGGGCGCGACTCCAGGACGGCGAATGGGTGATCGACGGCGCCAAGCAGTTCATCACTAACGCCGGCACCGACATCTCCGGCGTGGTCTGCATCACCGCGCGGACTGACGACAACGAGATCTCCAACCTGATCGTGGCCAACGGCACCCCCGGCTATGAACAGGCCGAGCCGTATCGCAAGATGGGCTGGAACGCGTCGGACACGCGTCCGCTGATGTTTGACGACTGCCGGGTCCCAGCGGCCAACCTGCTGGGGGAGCGCGGCGCCGGCTTCAAGCAGTTCATGCATGTGCTCGACATCGGCCGCATCGGCGTGGCCGCGATGGGGGTGGGCCTGGCCCAGGGAGCCCTCGACGAGGCGCTCGCCTACGCCCGGGAGCGCCGGGCGTTCGGTCGCCCGATCTCGAAGTTCCAGACGATCCAGGCCAAGCTCGCCGACCTGGCGACCGAGATCGCCGCCGCGCGCCTGCTCACGTACCACGCCGCGTGGCTCAAAGACCAGGCCCAACCGTTTGGGCTGGTCGCCGCCCAGGCGAAGCTGAAGACCGGACGCCTCGCGGTCCGAGCCACCGAGGAGGCGGTCCAGATTCATGGTGGTTACGGCTTCATCGAGGAGTATCCGGTGTGCCGCTTCTACCGCGACGCCAAGATTCTCACGATCGGGGAGGGCACCGACGAGGTGCAGCAGATGGTGATCGCACGCGCCCTGGGGGCATGAGTGCGTGGCGATCCCCTTGCCGGTGATGTTCGAGGCGGTCCTGATCGCCAACCGGGGCGAGATCGCCCGGCGCGTGATCCGCACGTTGCACCGGCTGGGGATCCGCTCGGTCGCCGTCTACGCGCGCGACGACCGTGACGCGCCGCACGTGCGCGAGGCGAGCCTGGCCGTCCCGGTCGATTCCTATCTGAGCATCGAGGCGATCATCGCTGCCTGCGCGCAGACCGATGCCGCCGCGCTGCACCCGGGCTATGGCTTCCTGTCGGAGAACCCCGACCTGGCCCGGGCGTGCGCGGCCGCCGGCGTCACGTTCATCGGCCCGCCGCCCGCGGCCTCCGAGCTGATGGGCGACAAGCTGCGCGCCAAGCAGGCCGCGGCCGAGGCCGGCGTGCCCGTGGTGCCGATGTTCAGCGTCGAGCAGGCGCGCACCGCCGCCTACCCACTCCTCGTCAAGGCCGCCGCGGGCGGAGGCGGGCGCGGGATGCGCATCGTGGATCGTCCCCAGGACCTCGAGGCGGCGCTGGCGTCGGCGGGTCGCGAGGCGCAGGCCGGGTTCGGCGACGCGCGCGTGTTCATCGAGCGTCTGCTGCCCCGCGCGCGCCATCTGGAGGTGCAGATCCTCGCCGACACCCACGGCAACGTGCTCCACCTGGGCGAGCGCGAATGTTCCCTGCAGCGCCGCCACCAGAAACTGATCGAGGAGTGCCCCTCCCCCGCCGTCTCGCCGCAGCTGCGGGTTTCGCTCGGCGAAGCAGCGGTGACCCTCGCCCGAGCCAGCGGCTATGTGAACGCCGGCACCGTCGAGTTCATCGCAGACTTCGAGAACCCCGACGAGCACTACTTCCTGGAGATGAACGCGCGCCTGCAGGTCGAGCACCCGGTGACCGAACTGGTCTGCGGGCTGGACCTGGTCGAGTAGCAGCTGCGGGTCGCCGCCGGGCAGTCGCTCACGCTCGCCCAGGCCGATGTGCGCCTGCGCGGTCATGCGATCGAGGCCCGGATCAACGCCGAGGATCCGGCGCGCGAGTTCCTGCCGTCCGCCGGGCGCGTCCTCGCCTATCAGCGCGCCGGCGGAGACGGGGTCCGCGTCGACGACGCGATCGAGACCGGCACCGTGGTCGACACGCGGTATGACTCGCTGCTGGCCAAGGTGATCGCCCACGGGGACGACCGCACTCAGGCCCTCGCCCGGCTGGAGCGCGCGCTGGCTGATCAGACGATCCTTGGCGTCACCACCACGACCGGCTTCCTGCGCGGGCTGCTGGCCGACGACGCGGTCCGCGCCGGTGCGCTGGACACCGGACTGGTGTCGCGCCGGGGCGTGCCGGCGCCCCCGATGTCAGACGCCGGCGTCGCGCTGGCGGCCGCGATGCTGACGCTCGCCGACCGGCGCGGGCACGGCAGCGACGAACCGTTTGCCCGCATCGACGGCTGGCGACTGGGCGGCGAGCGGGCTGGGTCGCACTGGCGGCTGGCGGTTGGCGCCGGCGAACCGGTCGACGTGGAGGCCTCGGCGGCTCAGGTCGCGACGGTGCGGCGGATCGGCGAGGGGCGGTTCACGATCGGCGAGCGCGGCGAGTGGCTGATCGCCCGCGATCGCGACGTGACCTGGATCGGGCATGGCGGCTGGGCCTGGCCGGTGCGCGCCGTGTCGGCCGCCGACGACCGGGTCGGCGCCGCGGACGGTGATCTGCGCGCGCCGATGCCCGGCCAGGTGCTGGTGGTCCCGGTGGCCGTGGGTGACCCGGTGAGCGCCGGGGACCCGGTCGTGGTGCTCGAGTCGATGAAGATGGAGCTGGTGCTCGCCGCGCCGATGGACGGGTCGGTCACCGAACTCACGGTCTCCGTGGGTGACCGGGTGTCGGTTGATCAGCCGCTGGCCCGGGTGGAGGCGACCTCGACGTGAGCGTGCTGCGCTCGAGCGCCAACCCGGGCTCGGCGGAGTTCGCGGCCAACCTCGAGGCCAACCGCGCGCTGGCTGATGACCTCCGCGTGCAGCTTCAGCGCGTCGCCCAGGGCGGCGGTGAGCGCGCGCGCGACCGTCATCTCGCCCGCGGCAAGCTGCTGGCACGCGAGCGCGTCGACCGGCTGCTGGATCCGGGCGCGCCGTTCTTGGAGCTCTCGGCGCTGGCCGCCCACGGGCTCTACGACGACGAGGCGCCGAGCGCCGGGATCATCACCGGCATTGGCCGCGTCTCGGGACGCGAGTGCGTGATCGTCGCCAACGACGCCACCGTCAAGGGCGGCACCTATTACCCGATGACGGTTAAGAAGCACCTCCGCGCCCAGGAGGTGGCGCTCCACAACCACCTCCCGTGCATCTATCTCGTCGACTCCGGCGGCGCGTTTTTGCCGCGCCAGGATGAGGTGTTCCCCGACCGCGAGCACTTCGGACGGATCTTCTTCAACCAGGCCAACATGTCGGCACAGGGGATCGCGCAGATCGCGGCCGTGATGGGCTCATGCACCGCCGGCGGCGCGTATGTCCCGGCGATGAGCGACGAGACCGTGATCGTCAGAGACCAGGGCACGATCTTCCTCGGCGGCCCGCCGCTGGTCAAGGCCGCCACCGGCGAGGAGGTGACCGCCGAGGAGCTCGGCGGCGGTGACCTGCACTCGCGGACCTCGGGCGTCACCGATCATCTGGCCGACAACGACGCTCACGCGCTTGAGATCGTGCGTGAGATCGTCGCCCGGCTGGCGCCCCGCTCGCCGCTACCGTGGACCCGCGAGCCGGTGGACCCCCCGGCGTTCGATCCGGAGTCGCTGCTCGGGGTCGTCTCGGCCGACGTGCGCAAACCCTACGACGCCCGCGAGATCATCGCCCGGATCGCCGACGGCTCCCGCCTGCACGAGTTCAAGCAGCTCTACGCCAGCACCCTGGTGACCGGCTTCGCCCACATTCACGGCCATCCGGTGGGGATCCTGGCCAACAACGGGATCCTGTTCTCCGAGTCCGCGCTGAAGGGAGCGCACTTCATCGAGCTCTGTGACCAGCGCCGGATCCCGCTGCTGTTCTTGCAGAACATCACCGGGTTCATGGTCGGGCGCGACTACGAGGCCGGCGGGATCGCCAAGCACGGGGCCAAGCTCGTCACCGCGGTGTCCACCGCCCGGGTTCCGAAGCTCACGGTGATCGTCGGCGGCTCGTTCGGCGCCGGCAACTACGGGATGTGCGGCCGCGCCTACTCCCCGCGCCTGCTCTGGATGTGGCCCGGCGCGCGGATCTCGGTGATGGGCGGCGAGCAGGCGGCCACCGTCATGACCGAGGTCGGCCAGGCCGAGGCCGGAGCGCGGCTGCGCGAGCAGTACGAGCGCCAGGGCCAGCCGTATTACGCCACCGCCCGAATCTGGGACGACGGTGTCATCGACCCCCGCGATACCCGCGACGTGGTCGGCCTGGCCCTCTCCGCGGCCGGCAACGCCCCACTGGCCGAGATCCGCTATGGCATGTTCCGGATGTAAGGGTCCGCGACTGAAGTCGCGGACCCAAAGGCCAAATAGCATGTATCCGCAGAGGGAAATCCCGTCTACGGAGAGGAGCCACGCCGTGATCCAGCACATCGTGCTGTTGAAGTTCCAGCCCGGCACCACCCAGGCCCAGATCGACGCGGCGTTCGGCGAGACCCAGCAACTTGCCGACGCGATCGAGGGCGTGCAACGGATCTCGCTGGGCCGCAACCGCGGCGAGGCCGACCACGGCTTCAGTCACGCCCTGATCGTCAAGCTCTCCGATGACGACGCGCTCGGCTCCTATCTGCATCATCCCGCGCGCGAGCGCTACATCCGCGAGGCGCTGGGCCCGATCGAGCAGGAGCGGATCGAGATCGACGTTCCCGAGGACCTGCATGTCGAGCGCCACGATGCTCCGGACACGAGCTGGGAGTGGGATCGCCCGCGGGTCTCGGCCAGCGCGGCCGCCGCCGCATTGCGCTGGGAGGAATCCCATCCCGACGGCGCCTGAGCCGACCGGTGTCCCGTCACGGCGTCAGCCGCGGACGGAAATGTGCAGGCGCGCCCATGAATTGTTGACGTAGCCCTTGGGGTTCCACAGCTGCGCCGGGCTCTCGGGCTGCATCGCGGCGGCGCTGTCCCATGCCCGGGCCACGATCTCGGTTTCCCCGGCCGAGACCTCCACGGTCATCCGCCACCGCTGCCAGGTCCAGCGGCTGGGCTTGTCGAGCAGCTCTGCCTGGCGCCACGACCGGCCGCGGTCGATCGAGACGTCGACGCGGATGATGTGCCGATCGTCGCCGGCGAATGCGTAGCCCGCGAGCTCGAGCGCCCCGGCCGGGACCTGCGCCCCGTCATCGGGTGACGTGAAGTCGGAGTTGACCGCGACCGCGCCCAGCGCGACCCCCTCGCCCCGCAGCCCGGCGTCGGCATCGGCGTCGGCAGGCAGCAGTCGATAGGTCAGCGCCTGGAAGAAGTTCTCCGATGGGGTCGCGCGCGCGGTGATCCGGTCCAGCCATTTGACGCTGCGGGCGCCGATGTAACCGGGGACGACCACGCGCAACGGCGCCCCGTGGGCGGGGGTCAGTGGCCGTCCGTTCATCTCCCAGGCGAGCAGAACCTCGCTCGAGAGCGCCTTGCGGCATGGAATCGAGGCGCCGAACGGCTGTGGCGGCTTGGCCTCAGAGGACGTGTCGACGCCGACGAACTCGACGTAGTGGGCCTCCGGACCCAGTCCCGCGGCCGCCAGCACGTCGGCCAGCGGCGTGCCCGTCCATTCGGCCGTTCCGGTCGCGCCGGGTCCCCACGGAGC
>JBPCPC010000105.1:0-6367 GCA_050999585.1 Solirubrobacteraceae bacterium
CGCGGTCCGGGACCGCATCAACTTCTCCAACACGAGCCGTTGCTCGTCGCTGACCTGCAGAGGCGGTGAGGGTGATCGCATACCTCACCCTACCGCAATCACCCACTAATTACAGAACACTCCACTAGTTGGTTGGGGCGCCAAGCAGTCCGCGTACCTGACGGGCGATCTCGAGGTCCTCGCGGGCCTCGAGCACCAGCGTACGCACCCGGCTTCCGGAGCCCGTCACGTCGCGATCGCCGTTCGCACGCTCGTTGGCGGGGGCGTCGATCGTGACCCCGAGAAACGTGAGTCCGGTCACCGCGCGGGCTCGGACCGCCGCGGAGCGCTGGCCGACACCGCCGCAGAACACCAGGGCGTCGAGGCCGTTCATCGCCGCGGTCATCGCGGCGATGCTCGCGCGCAGGCGGTGCTCATAGACACCGAGAGCCAGGGTTGCGCGGGGGTCGCCGCGGTCGGCGTCGCGAACGATCGTGCGCATGTCGGCGTTGCCCGACAGCGCCCGCAGGCCCGATTCGTGCTCGAGCACCTCGGCTAGCTCGTGTTCCCGCAGTCCGGTGCACTCGAGCAACCAGAGGAGCATGCCCGGGTCCAGGCTGCCGCTGCGCGTTGCCATCACGAGCCCGTCAAGAGGGGTGAAGCCCATCGTCGTGTCCACGGAACGACCGTCCTGGACGGCGGCGAGCGACGCCCCGGCACCGAGGTGGCAGGTGACCACGCGCAGGCCCGCGAGCGGGCGCCGCAGCAGCTCGCCGGCCCGCCGGACCGCGTAGGCGTGGGCCAGGCCATGAAAGCCGTAACGGCGCAACCCCCATCGCTCACGCCACGCCTCGGGCAACGCGTAGGTGTGGGCGGCGGCCGGGAGCGTGGCATGAAAGGCGGTGTCAAAGCAGGCGATCGCCGGCACGCCGGGCAGCGCGTCGCTGACCGCGGCCAGTGCGTCGAGCGACTTGGCCTGATGCAGGGGCGCGAGTGAGGACAGCTCGGTCAGGGCCTGCACGACCTCGGGATCGACGAGCACCGGATCGCGAAACTGCGCGCCCCCGTGGACGATGCGGTGCCCGACCGCGTCCACGGGCCCCAGCTCGGTCACCGCGTCGGCCAGCCGCTCGGGATCGACCCGGGCCCGCTCGGCGGCCAGCTCGTGCCCGGCGATCAGCTGCTCGCCATCCAGGACGCTCAGCTTGACGCTGCTCGACCCGGCGTTGACCACGAGCACCCGCATCGGCGCTCAGGCGGCGATGACGCCAGGCCAGTTCCAGTCGCGAATCTCCGGCGGGTCGTCGCCGACGGTGCGGGTGTAGGCGCGGTGACGCATCCGCTCGTCGACCATTCGCTGGCGCAGATGCGCCGCAGGCTCGGCCAGCCCGGGCACCCGATCGATGACATCGATGACGAGATGGAAGCGATCCAGGTCGTTGAGCATGACCATGTCAAACGGCGTCGTGGTCGTCCCCTCCTCCTTGTACCCGCGCACGTGGATGTTGTGGTGGTTGGAGCGCCGGTAGGTCAGCCGGTGGATCAGTGCCGGATATCCGTGAAACGCGAACACGACAGGACGCGAGGTGGTGAACAGCGCGTCGAACTCATGGTCTGAGAGGCCGTGCGGATGCTCGGTCTCGGGCTCCAGGCGCATCAGGTCGACGACGTTGACCACGCGGACGCTGAGCTGGGGCAGCGCCTCGCGCAGGATCGCCGCGGCGGCGAGCGTCTCAAGGGTCGGCACGTCGCCCGCACACCCCAGGACCACGTCAGGCTGCACCCCTCCGTCGTTGCTTGCCCACTCCCAGATCCCGATGCCGCGGGTGCAATGGGCGACCGCCTCCTCCATCGTCAGGTAGTTCAGCGCGGGCTGCTTGCCGGCGATGATCACGTTGACGTAGTTACGGCTGCGCAGGCAGTGATCAGCAACCGACAACAGGCAGTTGGCGTCTGGCGGCAGGTAGACCCGGACGATCTCGGCCTTCTTGTTGATGACGTGGTCGATGAACCCGGGATCCTGGTGCGAGAAGCCGTTGTTGTCCTGGCGCCAGACGTGTGAGCTCAACAGATAGTTCAGGGAGGGAATCGGTCGGCGCCAGGGGATCTGACGCGTGACCTTGAGCCACTTGGCGTGCTGGTTGAACATCGAGTCGATGATGTGGATGAACGCCTCATAGCAGTTGAACAGTCCGTGGCGACCGGTCAGCAGGTACCCCTCGAGCCAGCCCTGGCAGAGGTGCTCAGAGAGCACCTCCATGACCCGGCCGTCGGGCGCCAAGTGCTCATCGGTGGGGAGAACCTCCGCTTCCCAGGTGCGCTCGGTGGCCTCGAGTACGGCGCCGAGGCGGTTGGACGCGGTCTCGTCAGGGCCCATCAGACGGAAGTTGAGAGGATTGGCCCGGATCACGTCGCGCAGCCAACCTCCCAGAACTCGCGTGGCCTCGCTGGTGGACACACCGGGGCTGGCAACGTCGATCGCGTAGCCGCGGAAGTCGGGCAGCTGCAGCGGCCGGGTCAGCAGCCCGCCGTTGGTGTGCGGATTGGCACTCATCCTCCGCTCGCCGATGGGGGCGAGTTCACGGATCTCCGGGCGCAATGCGCCGTCCTCGTCGAACAGCTCCTGTGGTCGATATGAGCGCATCCAGTCCTCGAGGATCCGGATGTGCTCGGCATGTTCGGCCAGTTGTGCGAGCGGAACCTGATGGGCCCGCCAGGTCCCCTCGACCGGCAACCCGTCGACCTCCTTGGGCCCCGTCCATCCCTTCGGCGTCTCGAGCACGATCATCGGCCATCGCGGGCGGCTCAGATCGCCGTCCTCGCGGGCTCGCCGCTGGATCTCGGCGATCTCATCGACGACCTGATCGAGCGCGGCGGCCATCAGTTTGTGCACCGCCGCGGGATCGTCGCCCTTGACGAAGCGGGGGGCGTAGCCGTACCCGATCAGCAGCGAACGCAACTCCTCGTGTCCGATCCGCGCCAGTACGGTCGGATTGGCGATCTTGTAGCCGTTGAGATGCAGTACCGGCAGCACTGCTCCGTCGCGGGCGGCGTTGAGGAACTTGTTCGAGTGCCAGCTGGCGGCGAGCGGTCCGGTCTCCGCCTCGCCATCGCCAACCACGCAGCACACCAGCAGATCCGGATTGTCAAAGGCCGCGCCGAATGCGTGCACCAGCGCGTAACCGAGCTCTCCGCCCTCGTGAATCGAGCCCGGCGTCTCCGGCGCGACATGGCTGGGGATGCCGCCCGGGAAGGAGAACTGCCGGAACAGATGCCGCAGACCCTCCTCGTCGAAGCCCATCTCGGGGTAGACCTCGCCGTAGGTTCCCTCCAGGTAGGTGTTGGCGACTACGCCCGGGCCGCCGTGACCCGGACCGGTGACGAAGATCGCCTCGAGGTCACGGTTGCGGATCACACGATTGAGATGCGCGTAGATCAGGTTGAGGCCCGGAGTCGTGCCCCAGTGTCCGAGCAGTCGCGGCTTGATGTGGTCCAGGCGCAGCGGCTCGCGTAACAGCGGATTGTCAAGCAGATAGATCTGACCGACCGACAGATAGTTAGCCGCGCGCCAGTACGCGTCCAGAGCCCGAAGCTCCGATCCCGACGCGGCGCCGCGCCCGGGTGTCTGGGTCAGGGCAGCGGTCATTGAGCTCCCAATCGTGGATGGTTGGTGAGGCCCGAGGATTGTCGCTTTGCTTCGTTTCCCACGACGAGGCGGTTCACAGACTCGGCTCCTGACGGCGTCGGCAATCGCATGACCGCTCGCGGTCGATGCGTCCATGCCGGCCGAGGACTAGAGCCGGAACAAGCGCAACCCGCCGAAGTGAAGACGAGCCTGAGTCGATCCTACTCCGCGTTCGCGTGCCGGTCGTGGCAGCTCGCTAGGTCATTCGGATCGGTGAGGGTCGTCGCCGCCCAAAAGCCGACGCGAAATTCCTGATTCGTTCGTCGTGTATTGTCGAACGGGTACGGCATCAGTCGACGGCGGCGTGAGGGAGCGCTCGTGACGCCGAGGGCTCACAAGCGAACGCCGGAGGTAGTTATGGCGCAGAGGCACAAGGTCAGCATCTCCACCCAGAAGGACAAGTATCGGCCTACCGCCGATGAACGCCGGGCGGCACGCGCCGCCGAGGTGGCGGGCAGGCAGGGCGAGCTCAAGCGGGAAGCGGCAGAGCGCCGTGCCGCGCGCGCTCTGCAGCCACCGGTCGCGGTTGTCCCGAGGAGACGTAGGGTGGCCGCCGCGAGGGCGAAGTAATCGTCGCTGATCCATCCGGCCCGATCGCCGGACAGATGCCGGTGCAGGACGAACCGGGTCCCTGCGCTCAACGGCGCCGCAAGCTGCGCCGACGGGCCGCCCTAAGCATCCTGGGAGCGACCGGGGTCACGCTGGCACTCGTGATCGAGCTGTCCGGGCGCCGCCACCAGTTCAGCGTTGCGCTCCACGCTGTCCCGCTGCTGACACTGGTTGTGGTGGTCACGCTGCAGGCGGTGGCGCTGCTCGCGCGCAGCGAGGCGTGGTACGTCTGCGTCGGCGCCGCCGGGGGGACGGTCGGTCGGCGGCTACTGTTTCGCGCCGCCGGCCTCGGCTATCTGGCCAGCGTGATTAACGGTTCGCTGGGCCTGGCCGCACGGCTGACGTGCCTGCGTCGCGTCGCGCCCGACACATCGCCGCGCGTGCCGGCCCTGCTGGCCGCCGAGGTTCCGATCATCGCCGTCGAGGTTGCGCTGGCGGCCATCTTCTCGTTCACCCTGATCGCCCCGCTCGGCGTCCCGTGGTGGGTGCCCGTGCTGGCGATCGCCGCGATAGCGGCGGCCGGGCTGGCGCTCAAACGGCTCTCGGACTGCCGGCGGCTCGGCCTCTGGGCGGGGCTGGCGGTGATGCGCCGCGGCCGCTACCGGATGATCACGTTCGTGCTGCTCGCGGTGGTTTCCCAGATCGCTCGCAACTGGCTGGTGCTCAACGCGATCGGCGTGCATGTCTCCGTGTTCGGTGCGATTGCGCTGCTGATCGCCATGTTCACGCTCGGCCAGCTGCCGCTCGGCCCCAGCGTGGGCGCGGCCGCCACCGTGTTGATCCTCGGCGCCCACGGGGTGGCGGCGACCGCCGCCGCCGGAGTGCTTCTGACCGTGACCGGGACCGTGGGCTCGCTCTGCTACGCCGCCTGGTCGATCCTGGACCGCGCCCTCGCCGGCGCGCGTCCCAGCGCGGCGAAGCTCGCGGTGGCCCCGACACCGCCGTGAAGCGCCCGGCCCAAGGAGGCAGCTTGACGCCGGCAACCCCACATCGCCTCGTTCATCACGGCGCGTTTGGCAACGATCGCTTCGGCATTCTCGCGGAGCGCTTCGCGCGGTTCTTCGGCACGCCGCGCTTCATCGTCGGGCAGACCATCCTGGTGCTGGTGTGGATCGCCCTGAACGCGGCCACGTTCAGCTTTCAATGGGATCCGTATCTTTTCATCCTGTTTAACCTGGCGTTCTCGACCCAGGCGGCGTACGCCGCGCCGCTGATCCTGCTGGCGCAGACTCGCCAGGCCGACCGCGACCGGATCCGGGACAGCGCGCTGCAGATCCACCACGACTCCGACGTCCAGCGCGAGAAGGCCTTCGAGCAACGCCAGACGGTGGTGCTGCAGCGCGAGCGCGAACTGGCCGAGCAACACCTCGCGCTGCTCGCTCAGAACACCCAGATGACCGAGCAGATCGCGCGGCTCACGGCCGAGCTGCACCAGGCGATCTGCGTCGATCGCTGACGCCACTGCGCGGGTGGGCAGCGATGCTCGAGCTGCGAGCGAACGCAGGCGGCTCGGCGACTGCGTCAGGCTGGGAGCGCGTAGATCTCGCCGCCATGCTCGAGCACCTTGCGGGGCGCGAGCGGCGTTGAGGCGGGGCCCGTGATCACCGCGCCGGTCTGCGCGTTGAAGATCGATCCGTGACATGGGCACACGATCTGGCCGCCCTGATAGTCCACCGTACAGCCGGCGTGAGGGCAGACCGCGCTGTGAGCGACGAGGGTGCCGTCGGACTGCCGGATGACGATGTCGGGCTGGCCGTTGCCCGGGTCCGGGTAGGTGGCTCCCTGGCCGGCGGGCAAGCGGCTGCCCGCGCCCAGCTTGACGGCTCCGGAGGGAAGACTGCTCGCCGTGCCGGACGTGCCGGACGTGCCGGACGTGCCGGCTCCGGCCTCGGTCGCGGTGTGGGCATCGGTCGAGGTGTGAGCGCCGGTCGAGGTGTGAGTGTGTCCCGAGGCCGGGCTGCTGCTCGCCGGCACCGATGCGTTCAGCGTCCGGGTGGGGCGATAGCTCCCCCGCAGCAGCAGCGATAGGCCGGCGATCGCGGCGGTCGCGGCCGTGACGACGCTCAGCGCAGCTCCGATCGCGCGGCGGCGTGT
>JBPCPC010000113.1:0-5645 GCA_050999585.1 Solirubrobacteraceae bacterium
GTGCTTGGTGGGTGGGGGCGCTGCTTGACATCCGCTGCGTGGTCGCAATGTGGCAACGATCTCGGGGCTGTCGCCCCGAGTCGTCACATAAACACCACATCGGTGCCAATCGATGGGGGTTCGCGAGCGGTGTGGGTGTGAGGCGATGGTTCCCCGCACTTGAGGCCCACACCCCCTCCCGGATGTCATCGAGTGGGGGATTACGGCGGTTCTTGCCGAGTCGGGCGTCAGCCCCAACATCCTGGCTGCATTGCGCGGCGCGGGTGGCTGTCAAGCATCGCCACCAGCGACCAGCTCAACGCAGCCGCTCCTTCGGGGCTTGACGGCCACGACCGCCCTCGCCACCCCCACACGCCCCCGAGCAGACACCGAAAACGGCCAATCCGTCCCACTCGACGAGCGATCAAAGCGGGTATGGGCGCCAGGTCGCAGATCCCGGGGTCTGAGACCCCACACCCCCTCGCGGATCGCATCGAATGGTCGAATTCAGGGGGTTTGTGCCCCGACGCGGGCGTCAGAGGATGGGAGCGGGTCCCGGCGTGATCGCGCGCCGTGGACGGCGACCGACCCGCGCGACCGACCCACACGACCGACCCCGACCATTCAGTTCTGGCCCGTTACCGGGGGCAAGTCGCTAGGGGAGCGGCGCCGCCGCCATCTCGCCGCGACGCTGGTGGCTGGAGGAGGTGGGGAGCAGCACGCTGAGCAGCGAGTTGAGGTCGATGTCGCGCTGGCTGGGCAGCGTGATCGGCAGGTCCATGCGCACCGTGTAGAGGTTGCGCCGTCCCTCGCGGGTGCGTTCGACATACCCGGCCTCGATCAGGTCGGCGACGATCCGTTGCGCGGCGCGCTCGGTGATCTGCACGTTGGCGGCGATCTCGCGCATCAGCACGTGCAAATCCTCCGCGATGCAGAGGAGCACCGCGCCGTGGTTGGTGAGGAACGCGAATGGAGGCACCGAAGCTGATCGTACACACGGATGCGCGACACTCCGCGGTCCGGGGATCCGTGGGGCTACTGGTAGATTCGGGTAATGGATGTCGCCGTGCGCAACGCCAGCGACGCGCGCGAGCGCCTGCTGACGGCGGCCTATGAGCTGTTCGCTCACCATGGCGTGCAGGCTGTCGGAGTCGACGCGATCATTGACCGCTCCGGAGTGGCGCGCCAGACCATGTACCGCCACTTCGGCTCAAAGCAGGATCTGGTGCTCGCGTTCCTGGCCCGGCGCGAGGAGCTGTGGACCCACGGCTGGCTGATCGCCGAGGTGCGGCGGCTCACCGCTGATCCCGGCGAGCGTCTGCTGGCGATCTTCGACGTGTTCGACGGATGGTTTCGCCGCCCCGGCTTTGAGGGCTGCTCGTTCATCAACGTGATGCTCGAGCATCCCGACGAGCAGCATCCGCTGCACCGCGCGGCCGCCGAGTACCTGGCGCGGATCCGCGAGTTCCTGACCAAACTGGCCACCGACGCGGGGATCGCCGAGCCCGAGCCGTTCGCCCGGCAGTGGCACATCCTGATGAAGGGCTCGATTGTGGCCGCGGGCGAGGGCGACCGCGATGCCGCCCTACGCGCCCGGCGGCTGGGCGGCCTGCTGCTGGACGAGGTCGGCGTCCGGGCACGCTCGGTCGTCGGCGGCCCCTAGAGTAGCCGGGTGGCCCTCATCAGCGTGCCGTGGTGGTGAAACCCGAGTAGCTGCAGCGTTTGGTGGTGGTCAGCCGAGCTCGCCCCTTTGTGCTGCTGGTAGCCGAGCTCGATCATCCACCACTGGCCGATGAGCCATTCCTCACTCGGCTGCCTTGGCCCCCGGCCGTTGACCGGATTGGCGGCGATCACCCGCCGAACCACAAGCGCGACTGCGGTTGCTGGCTTGAAGGTCGCGAACCGCGACTGTCTGAAAGGCATCTGGATTCAAGGCCCGCAACGTGACTGGTTGATCGACCGTGGTTCGGCCGCGGGGTCATCAAGACGCCGGGCGCGACAGGGTCGTGGCGCGCGCGGCGAAACGCCGGCGTGCTCTGCACTGTGTGACAAACCCAACCCGCGGTCGGAGATTTGTCACAACCCACGCTCAGCCGGCCGCCGGTGACAAACCCCCGACGTCGATCGGGTTTGTCACACCATGCCCGCCAGGTCGGCACGGTGGTGCTGGTGCAACACCCCCCACCACACGGCGGTGATAGCGCAACGCCCCCACGCCACCGGCCCGCCACGCGACCATCAGCCCCAACACCGCACGCACCCGGGCGTCCCTCAACCCACGCGCGCACCCGCCCAACTCTCCTCCGAACACACCAACCCTGACGTCCTAGACCGGCCGCGCCATGTAGACGGCGGTGATCGAGGGATCGCGCTGCAGCGGCTTGCGCTCCCCCGTGTCCACGAACCCCAGGCGCTCGTAGAACCGGATCGCCGGCGAGTCCTCGATCACGCCGAGGCGCAGGAAGCGGGCGTCCCGGCCCGCAGCCCAGCCGCGGACGGCATCCACCAGCCGCTCGCCGATGCGCTCGCCGCGGCGCCCGGGCTCCACCCACATCCCCCATAGCTGGACGATCCCTCGCGAGCGCTCAAACCAGCGTCCGGCCGCCATTCCGATCCAGCGCTCGGCGTCGATCACGACGTACAGGCCGACCTCAGAACCGTCCGGCCCCGTACCCTCGGCCAGCTCAGACCACGCCTCGTCGGGCCGAGTGAGTTCCTCGGCCAGCGTCCCGCCGAACGCCTCCGGCGCCTCCCCGATCGCGCGCAGGCGCAGCTCGCGCAGGGGTGTCTGCTCCCCGGCGCGGACCGCGCGCACCGTGATCACCGCAGCTCGAGGTCCAGGCGGTCAAAGCGGCCGAAGCGCCACAGATCGGCAACGCGGGCGAGCACCGCAGCGGGCGTGACGGACTCGAGCGCCTCGGTGCCGAACTGCTCGACGTTGAACGACACCAGTGCGGTTCCGTAAGCCATCGCGTTGCGCAGCACGTCGCCGGTCAGCGGCTGGTCGATCTGGTTGGCGATCAGCCCGACGAACCCGCCGGCGAACGTGTCGCCGGCGCCGGTTGGATCGACGACCCGCTCCAGCGGATAGGCGGGCAGGGCGAAGAAGTCGTCCTGGGTGATCAGCGCCGACCCGTACTCGCCCTGCTTGGCGACGATGGTCGAGGGACCCCACCCGAGAATCTCCCGCGCGGCGGTGAATAGGTTCGGCTTGCCGGTCAGCTGGCGCAGCTCCTCATCGTTGAGGATCAGGCAGTCGACCTGGCCGATGATCTCGACCAGCTCATCGCGGGCAATGTCGATCCACAGGTTCATCGAGTCCAGCGCGACGAACCGGGCAGCGTCGCACTGCTCGCGGACCTTGAGCTGCAGGCCGGGCTGGATGTTGGCCAGGAACAGCACCTCGGCGGCGCGCGATCCATCTGACAGCTTGGGATCGAAGTGCTCGAACACGTTGAGCTGCGTCTCCAGCGTGTCCCGGGTGTTGAGATCCTCGTGGTAGCGACCCTTCCAGAAGAATGTCTTGCCGCCGGCGACCCGCTCGACGTCGTCGAGGTTGGTCTGGCGAGTGGCGAGGACGGCCAGCTCTTCGTCGCCGAAATCGTCTCCGACCGGGCCGACGACGTTGACGGGGCTCAGCAGCGAGGCGGCCAGGGCGAAGTGCGTGGCAGCGCCTCCGAGCATACGTTCGCGCTCGCCGAAGGGCGTCTGGACCGCGTCGAACGCGATCGAGCCGACGACGGTGATGCTCATGCCCTCACCGGATCGGGCGCGGGCTGGTGAGAGCGGGTTCTGAGGGCCATGGGGCCTCGCTTTCTGACGAATCGATGCGGCGGGCCAGGTTACGCGACGGGCGGCGGCGACGGCTTGACTGAGCCCGATCGCCGCTATATGTTCGACGCAGAGAGGGAGACCGGTCAGTCTGACCCCGGGGGCGCCGTGCGCGTTTCCACCGGACGACCACCACCATAGACCCCCAGGAGAGGAATCTGCATGCCTATCCCCACCGAACTCGTCGGGTCCCTTCCGCGTCCGATGAAGTTGCAGGAGGCCTACGCCGACCACGACGAGGGCAAGATCTCCTTCGAGCAGCTGCAGGCGATGCAGGACACGGCTGCCGAGGATTCGATCAAGCGCCTCGAGGCGACCGGCGAGCCGATCGTGAACGACGGCGAACAGCGTGAATCGAGCTTCGCCACCTACAACCTGACCGACACCCTGGCCGGCACCGGCCTGGCCGACGGGCTCGCCGGCGACGGTCAGTTCTTCGCGATCTTCGACGACGGGCACAACCGTCAGCTGCCGCGGATCACCAAGGGCCCGTTCCGCTACAAGACCTACGCCGCGGAGTTCGTGGCCAAGAATAAGGCGATCGCGACGCATCCGGTCAAGCAGGCGGTCATCTCGCCGTCGATGATGATGCTGCTGTGGCCTCTGGAGGGCGAGATCGAGGGCTACACGCGCGATCAGTTCCTGGAGGACTGCGTCAACGAGGCCGAGAAGGACATCCGTCAGTGCTTCGACGCCGGCGCGGTGCGCGTCTCGTTCGATTTCACCGAGGGCCGCCTGGCCAACAAGAACGACTCGCGCAACCCGTGGACCGGCAAGAACATGCTGCAGGAGTTCATCGACCTCAACAACCGACTGTTCGACCGCTTCACCGCCGAGGAGCGCAAGAACATCGGCGTCCACACCTGCCCGGGCGGCGACTGCGACTCGGTGCACTCCAAGGAGGTCCCCTACGCGCTGCTGCTCGAGCACATGTTCGAGATGAACGCCGGCTACTTCCTGATCCAGTGCGCCTCCGAGGATGACCGCGAGGCGATTTACGAGATGTGCGGCAAGTACAGCGGCGAAGACGCCAACGGCGTGGCCCAGGTGTGTTTCATGGGCGTGATCAACCCGTTGTCACCGGAGGTCGAGACCGCCGAGCACGTCAAGAACGAACTGCTGGCGGCGGCCAAGCACATCCCGGTGGAGCGCCTGGGCGCGACCGACGACTGCGGCTTCTCGCCGTTCAGCCGTGACGTCAAGCCCGCTCACGGCTCGCCCGACTTCGCCCGCGACGTGGCGATGCAGAAGATCAGCGCCCGGCTCGAGGGCGCCCGGCTGGCCTCCGAGGAGCTCGGGGTCTAGCGACCAGCCAGCCGGAAAGGCTCGGCGCGGCACGGGTCTCAGCCGCGCCTTGAGACCAGCGACCACCGGGTCACCGCGACCCGGTGGTCGTCTCGTCCCCGACGCTGCTATCACTCGCGCGGTGCCGTTGCGCGCAATGCCCCAGGTCGGCGGGCAGGTGTCGATCGAGTACCTCGGCGCCACCGTGACCGGGGTCGTCAGCCAGGTCGACGTCGACGGCCGCCGCGTGGAGGTCACGACCGACGACGGGCGGCTGGAGACGTTCGCGCTCAACCGGGCAACGGCGACGTTCACCGCCGACGGGAGCCAGACCGGGGCCAGGCTGCGGTTCTCCGCCTCGGACCACCCGTGATCGGCGCGCCGGTCGCTCGACGGGCGATCGCCGCCCGCCGGTCGCTCAGACCGGTGACCGGCGATACAGGACCACGTTGCGATCGCCCGGCGCGCCCGCGAAACCGCGCGGGCGCCCACCCTGGGCATCCAGATAGGAGAGCTGGCGCGCGACCGGACCGAGCGGCCCGTCGCCAACG
>JBPCPC010000122.1:0-5019 GCA_050999585.1 Solirubrobacteraceae bacterium
GCCGGACGGGCCGGAAGGGGCACATCAGCCCCCCCGCGTGGTGCGCTGGCTGGGCGATGACGCGTCGGTCGTCCGTGCTCGGGGCTACGCGGTCACGTCGGTCGACAACCTCGTCGACGGCGTGCACTTTCGCGCCGGTGAGCTCACCCCGGAGGAGATCGGGCACCGCGCGGCGGCCAGCGCGCTCTCTGACCTGGCAGCAATGGCCGCGCCCGCCGGCGAGGCCTACATCGCGCTCGGGCTGCCGCCCGTGATGAGGACCGCGGAGGCGCTCGCGCTCGTCCGCGGCGCCCACGCGATCCTCTCGGCCTGCGGGGCGACGCTCGCGGGCGGTGACGTCAGCTCATCGGCGACGCTGACCGTCACCGTCACCGTCGTCGGCCGGGTCTCCGATCCCGGTCAGCTGGTCGGTCGCGACGGCGCCCGGCCGGGAGATCTGGTGGTGGTGACGGGCGAACTGGGGGGCGCGGGCGCAGGCCTGGCGCTGCTCGAGAGGCGCGCCGCCGGCGTCGCCCTGGCGCCGGCGACCGTCCAGAGCCTGCATGAGCGCTACGCGCGCCCTCAGCCTCGCCTGGCCGCCGGAGCAGCCCTGTCGCAGCTCGGGGCTACCGCGATGATCGACGTCTCCGACGGGCTGGCCACCGATGCCCGCCACCTGGCGCGGCGCAGCGGCGTGCGGATCGAGCTGCGGTTGGCCGCGCTGCCACTCGCTCCCGGCGTGGCCGAGGTGGCGCAGCTGATCGCCCGTTCCCCATCGGCGTTTGCCGCCACCGCGGGCGAGGACTACGAGCTGTGCGCCTGCCTGGGTGCGACGGCCGTGCCACTGGCCGAGGCACAGTGGGCTCGGCGCTCGGCCCAGCTGGGAGCGCTGACGATCGTCGGACGCGTGTCAGCCGGACCGGGCGAGCTGGCGTTCACCGACGCCGACTCGCCGCTGGCCGGTTACGAGCACTCGGATTGAGCACCCTCGGCCCCAGCGGCCAAGAGTGCTCGTTCCTGCGCCAGGCGCCGCAGGATCGCCTCGGCGACCGCGCTGGGCTCGATGTGGTAATCGCCGCTGCCGATCAACTGCTGAAGCTGGTCGATCTTCATGTTCGAAGTCCCTTCCGCTATCGGGGGATGGCCGATCATCGCTGGCCTAAATGTCGGCAGCGATTCTGGGGACCTGGACGGCCGTGGACGGGTTCTGGACGTTTGGTTGGTCGAGGATTTTTTACCGAAATATGGGCTATCGCCCTGGTCAGCCGATGGCCGTCCGGGCCGGTCCGAGCGGCTGCACGGAGCGCAAGCGGGCGAACACGATAATCCGCTGGCTGGCGCTGTACAGGGGGTTGCAGGCCGACATGACGAGCCGCTCGTAGCCGACATTGTCGATCACGGAGACCTCGCTCGGCTGGACGATCCGCTGGTACTGGACGACGTAGGTGAACCGGCCGTAGGGCATCGTGACCAGGATCCGGTCGCCCGCGTGCAGCTCGTTGATGAACCGAAACGGCGCCAGATATGTCGTCCGGTGTCCGGCCACCCCGATCGTCTGCCCCATGCCGGGAAACGCCGTCGACGGATAGTGGCCGGGCCCCTCCTCCAGGCTCTGGGTGTCGGTCCCCTCGATGACGTTGTAGGTATGACCGATCCGGGGAATGTCGATCTGCCCGATCGCGGCGCCGGTCTTGACCTCACTGCGGTCCTGGCGCGCCAGATAGGCGATCCGGGCCGACAGCGATCGGATTCCGGCCAGCGCCTGCGTGTCGGTGCTCGACAGCGGCGCGGTGCGATAGCTGAGATAGCTCTTGTCGACCTGAGTCCGGAGCACCATGCCGATCGCCGCCGTCACCGGCTCCTGCCAGACCAACGTGACCCCGGCGTCGGCCACCAGCAGCAGGCCCGAAAGAATCAAGACCGAGGAGACGTCGCGGATCAGCCGGCGCATCGATCCATGATGCCACGAGCGCCGCTGTCCACCCGCCGGTCCCGTCAGGGTCCGAGACCGAGTGACCGGCGGGTCTCAGCGCCGAATCGCGGACTTCGTCCCGCCCAACGAGCCGGGGCCGGCATAGGTGATCGGCCCGCGGACGGTGACCGGCGCCGGCTGGACCTCGGGCCGGCACGCCGCCGCCGTCACCAGCGTCGCGGCGCTGACCAGACAGCCGAGCACGATGCTCCACTCCAGCAGCGCCAGCAGGCTGACGCCGTGGCCGGCGATCAGCAGCACCGCCGCCCACGCCAGCTGGGGCGCGCTATAGCCCAGCGAGCCGGCGTAGTAGACGACGACCAGCACGATCGGGCCGAATCCGAGCGCGATCATCCCCAGCCGGAGCACCAGCGCGATGCGCCGGTCGGGGTCAACCGCCCACAGCCACAGATGCAGCGCCGGAATCAGCAAAGCCGCCGCATAGGGGTTCTGGGTCCAGATCGCCAGCGTCACCAACCACAGCACGATCAGCAGGGCCACGGCGACGCCGTCCCCCGGCCGTTGCGCGCCCCGGGTCCGGGAGTCACCCCGCGACGTCGACACCCGCGCCGGCGGTGGTGAAATCCATTGGCGGGCGGCCACGCCGATGAGCACCGCAGATCCGATCGCCGCCAGCGCCGCCACCGCCATCACGTCGATCCCAGCGCCACTGAGGGGCACGGCCCCCGGAGCCAGCGGGCCGGGCGGAGCAGCGGAGATGACACCCAACAGGCGCGCCACGATCACGACCGCGAACGCGAGTGCGAATGGCAGGGCCGCCCCCAGCACGAGCGTCAGCGAGCGTCCGATCAGGTGTCCGCGGCGCCGCGCGCGGGCCAGCGCGTCCACGGTCGTCAGCGCCAGCGGCACCAGCAGCGTGAGCACGAACAGGGCCATCGCCCAGCCGGGCACGACCTTTCCACTGAGCAGCACATAGGCAGATGGCGCGGAGACCGTGGACCCGCCGTCAAGCGCCGAGATCGTCGACAGCACCGCACGGCCCAGGCCGGCCAGTTGGGGTGTGCCGGCCAGCGGCGCGTTGCCCGCATTGCCCGCGCCCCCCTCGCCGGACACCGACAGCTCGACGGCCGGCACGCCGCGCGCGCTGAACGGAGCCTGCTCAGAGAGCGTGAACGGGAAGGCCAGGTGCGCGAACTGGCCGCCGATGCCGGTGAAGCCGCTGCGGAGGTTGCTTTGCGCGGCGAGCGCGGCGGCGAGGGTGTTGCGCAGCACCGGCGGCGCCACCGCGCCGCGCGTGGACCAGGGGATGATCACCGGCTGATGGGGATGGGCGCTGGCCAGGTCGCCGAGCACGATCACGGCATCGATCGGCCCCGACAGCGTCGACGCCAGCTTGACCGCTCCGGCGGTTCCCTCCGAGCCGCTGGTGGAGGCGAGCACGACCGTGCGGTTGAGCGTCTCGCCCTCCAGCACCCGGGCGAGCTCGAGCAGCGTCGCCGTACCCGACAGGTCGGCCAGCGCGGGCGAGCCGCGCGCGTCGCGGTGGGCGACGACGACAATGCTGCCGCTCTGCATCCCCGGCCGCGTGGCGACGACGTTCTCCAGCGTCCGGGTCCCGTCCACGGTGTGGCCGGCGAACGTATCGGTGCTGACGCTGAACTTGTCAGCCGTGAACGTGTTGGCGACCTGTGTGGCAAGCGCCTTGTCGCCGTCAGAGCCCGGCCGGCGCGACGGATCGTCGGCCGCAATCGAGGCCATCGTGGCGTACACGTTGGAGCCGTTGAACGCCTCCGGAGCCAGCGAGGCGCTGCGGGCGCTCTGCTGGTTGGTCAGCGAGAACGCGAGCACGACCAGGGCGAGCGCCGCGACGACCAGGCCGGTGCGGTAGATGCGCACGTCAAGCATCGCCGAAGGAGACTATCTGGAGCGGCCGCCACTACCCTCCTAAATAGGAGATTTAGAAATCTTGCCCGAGCACTCCGCGCGCATCCTGCTGGTCGACGATGAGCAGTCGATCCAGACGCTCCTCTCCTATCCACTGCGCAAGGAGGGATATGACGTGGTCCAGGCGACCGACGGTCGCCAGGCGTTGGACCGCTTCGAGGAGCAATCGTTTGACCTCGTCGTGCTCGATCTGATGCTGCCGCGGATCGACGGCCTCGAGGTGTGCCGGCGGCTGCGCAGCCACAGCTCGGTGCCGATCATCATGCTGACGGCCAAGTCCGAGGAGATCGATAAGGTCGTCGGGCTCGAGCTCGGAGCCGATGACTACATCACCAAGCCGTTCTCGCTGCGTGAGTTCTCGAGCCGGATCAAGGCGGCACTGCGCCGCGCCGAGATGAGCCGCCCGGCGCAGACCGGAGCTGACGAGGCGCCGCTCCAGGTCGGCGAGCTGCGCGTTGACTTCCCCAAGCGCACCGTCCGGATCCGGGGCGACGACGTCCAGCTGACCTACGTCGAGTTCGAGATCCTGTCGGCGCTGGCCCGGGCCCCGGGACGGGTGTTCACCCGCGACATGCTGCTGGCGCGGATCTGGGGTGACTCCGCGTACCGTGATCCACGCACGATCGATGTCCACATCCGCCATTTGCGTGAAAAGGTTGAGCGCGATCCCAAGGACCCCGAGTTCCTGTTCACGGTGCGCGGCGTCGGCTACCGCTTCCGCGACACCGACGCCTAGCCGGCGGCGCAGCGCCCGAGCATGAGGTTGTCGCTGGCCAACCGGCTCGCGCTGGTGTTCTTCATGGTCACGCTGCTGGCGATCGCGGCGCTGTACCTGTACGTCGCGCCGGGGCTCCAGAGCCGGCTGATGGGCGAGAAGTTCTCAGACCTGGCTCACTCCGCGCGGGTACACTCGGGCGCGCTGCGGCGGACCGTGGGAAGCTCGACGCCGCTCCCACAGGTACGCCGGATCGTCGCGCGGACCGCCGACAGCTCCGGCGACCGGGTGACGCTGCTTTCGGTCAACCACGTCCAGGGTCAGCTGCAACTCTCACGCCAGGCGGACTCCGGCGGCGCGGCGAGCAGCGGCGTCGCGGGGCGTGGCCGAGTCGGCGGCGTCGGCGGCGTCGGCGGCGTGGGCGGGATCGGCGGCGTGGGCGGCGTGG
>JBPCPC010000153.1:0-32562 GCA_050999585.1 Solirubrobacteraceae bacterium
CACCCACCCCCGCCAAAGCGACAGCCCCCGCGCCCAACAGCCCGACTACCAACGCAAGCGGCGCAACCGAAACCGCAGGACCCCCGCGCGAGCGCGCCCACGACCCCAAGCGCCGATCCGTCCGGCCCAAACGTGAACATCAACCGAGGCCAAACGTGAAGACCTCGTAGCGCGCCCGGCAGGATTTGAACCTGCGACCTTCCGCTCCGGAGGCGGACGCTCTATCCCCTGAGCTACGGGCGCTCGTGATCGGGGATGATCGCTGGCCAGCTTACCGTGGAGATCGCGATCATCTCCGATACTCACATGCCCAAGGGCCCGCGCCGGCTGCCCGAGCGGTGCGTGGCGCGGCTGCGAGCGGCCGATCTGATCGTGCATGGGGGAGATCTGTCGACGCCGGCGGTGCTGATGGAGCTGCGCGCGCTGGGTCGGCCGGTGGTGGCCGTGCGGGGCAACGTCGATGACGACGGCGTGCGCTCACTCCTGCCCGAGGTGGCGACAGTGGACGCCGACGGTGTGCGGCTGGGGGTGATCCACGATGCCGGGCCCGCGCGGGGACGTCGGGCGAGGCTGCGCCGGCGGTTCCCGGAGGCCGATGCCGTCGTGTTCGGCCACTCGCACATCGCTCTGCACGAACTGGGGGAGGACGGCTTTCAGATCTTCAACCCGGGCAGCCCGACCGAGCGCCGTCGCGCGGCTCACCACACGATGGGAATCGCTCGGCTGGTTCACGGCCGGCTGACGTTCGAGCTGATCGAGCTCGACTGACTCGATCCGCCGGCAAACGCCCCCATCACCCGGATGGCAGACTCGCTCACACCGTGGACCTTTCGATCTTCTTCGCCGGCACCGCCGGGTCGGTCCCCAGCGCGCGCCGGGGCCTGCCGGCGATCCTGGTGCGCCGGGGCGGCGACCGGATCCTGTTTGACTGCGGCGAGGGGACCCAGCGCCAGCTGGTGAGCTCGGTCGGGCTGGCCGACCTGAGCGAGGTGTTCCTCACCCATTTCCACACTGACCACTGGCTCGGGCTTCCGGGGATGCTGAACACGTTCAATCTGCGCGGACGCGAGCGTCCGCTCGCGATCCATGGGCCGCCGGGACTCAACGCCCTGATGGCGCTCGTGCAGAGGATGGCCGGCCGGCCCGGGTTCGAGCTGCAGACCAGAGAGATCGAGAGCGGGGACGTGCTGGAGCGCGACGGTTATCGGATTGCGCCCGTGGCCGGCTCGCACCGCGGCCCCGACCTCGCCTACGTCCTTTATGAGGACGAACGGCCGGGCGTGTTCGATGCCGCGCTGGCGAGTGCCCGTGGACTGCAGGAGGGCCCCGAGTTCGGCCGTGTGCAGCGCGGCGAGACGATCTGTGGGGTTCCACCGCAGGATGTGGTGGGTTCCCCCCGGCCGGGGCCCAAGCTGCTGCTCTCCGGTGACACGCGTCCGTGTGACTCGATCCAGATCGCGGCCCACCGCGCCGACGTGCTCGTCCACGAGGCGACGTTCGCCGAGGAGGAACGCGATCGCGCGGCCGACAACGGGCATTCGACCGCCCGCCAGGCGGCGCTCGTCGCTCGCGACGCCGAGGTCCGGATGCTGGCCATCAACCACATCTCCACCCGCCATCCCCCGAGCCTGATGCGCGACGAGGCGCGAGCGGTGTTCGCCAACACGGTCGTCCCGCGTGACTTCGACACGATCGAGATCCCGTTCGCCGAGCGCGGCGAACCGAGCCTGACGCGGTGGGACGCTCAGGCCGCGGCGGCCGGGCAGCCCACCGGGACCTCTCCGGCGCAGCTCCCGTCGCCGTCAGCGCCCACCGGCCAGCCCACCTGCCCCACCGGAGCCTGACCCGGGCGGGCTGGGGGGCGCAAGGGCGCGCGTGAAGCCGATCGCTCCCGAGATCATCGCGACGCGCCGGCTGCGGGGCGAGCGCCTTCGGTCTGAGCACGAGTCCGAGCTGCTCAGAATGGAGCAGGACCCACGCGTGTTCCCGACATTGTCGGGCGGCCCCGAGCCACCCGCGGTCGCCGATGTGCGTCGCGGCCTGGATCGCCAGCGGCGGCACTGGGAACGCCACGGGTTTGGGTTGTGGCTGCTGCGCGACCGCGCTACCGGCGCGATGGTTGGCCGCGGCGGCCTGCAGTACACCAACGTCTCCGGAACGCCGGCGGTGGAGGTCGCGTGGGCGATCGTCGCCGAGCGCTGGGGCGAGGGCCTGGCCACCGAACTGGCCCACGCCGCGGTTCACACGGCGTTTGCGGATATCGGGCTGACCGAGCTGCTGGCGGTCACGCTCCCGCCCAACGCGCGGTCGCGCCGGGTGATGGAGAAGGCGGGCTTCGCCTACGACCGCGACGTCGTGCACGCGGGCATGGCGCATGTGCTCTACCGCCGGGCCCGTTGCTAGGGTTATCCACAGCAACCTGCCAGCCCCTTTAACCCGGTCCCGTGAGGCCAGAAGGAGCAGAGTTGGAACCGACGACGGTCGTCCTCGACCGTGATGACATGCGCCGCACGCTCGTGCGAATCGCTCACGAGATCGTCGAGAAGAACCCGGACGGCACGATCGCGCTGGTGGGCATCCACCGCCGCGGTGCCCACCTCGCTCGCCGCGTGCACGCGCTGACCAGCGAGCTGCTGGACTCGCCGGTCCCGCTCGGCTCGGTCGACATCGCGTTCTACCGCGACGACCTCAGAATCGGTCCCGTCGGGGCGGGCGGGGATCGATTCCCGGTCGTCCACGCCACCGAGCTGGACTTCCCCGTCGACGCCCGCACGATCGTGATCGTCGACGACGTGCTCTACACCGGTCGCACCGTGCGCGCCGCGATCGATGTCGTATTCGACTACGGACGCCCGGCCAAGATTCAGCTGGCCACGCTGGTCGACCGCGGCCATCGCGAGCTCCCGATCCGGCCCGACTACGTCGGCAAGAACATCCCCACCTCACAGCAGCAGCGGGTCAACGTCCGCGTGCAGGAGGTCGACGGCGTCGACGAGGTCACGATCGGACCGGGTGGGCGGGGTTGGGAAGCGAGGATCAAAGTCGCATGAACGCGCCTGGCTCACGCCATCTGATCTCAATCGACGATCTCGATCGCGTCGGGATCGAGCGAATCCTGGATCGCGCGGAGTCGTTCGCCGAGGTCTCGGGCCGGGAAATCAAGAAGGTCCCGGCGCTGCGGGGACGCACCGTCGTCAACCTCTTCTACGAGGCCTCGACCCGCACGAGCTCCAGCTTCGAGCTGGCCGCCAAGCGCCTCAGCGCCGACGTGGTCAACATCCGCTCCGCCGGCTCCAGCGTCGACAAGGGCGAGTCGCTCAAGGACACGGTGCAGACGCTGTCGGCGTATGACCCGGCGGCGATCGTGATCCGTTCACCGCACGCGGGAGCGGCGCAGCTGGTGGCCGGCTGGACCAGCGCCGCGGTCGTCAACGCGGGCGACGGCAAGCACGAGCACCCGACCCAGGCGCTGCTCGACGTGTTCACCCTGCGCCGCCGGCTCGGCTCGCTGGACGGAGTCAAGATCTGGATCGTCGGCGACGTCACCCATTCCCGGGTGGCCCGCTCCAACATCCTCGCCTTCACGCGCATGGGCGCGCGGGTCACGGTAGCCGGCCCGCCGACGCTGATCCCGCGCGAGATCGAGGCGCTCGGATGCGAGTCCGAGGTCACGCTGGATCGTCTGCCGGAGGCCGAGGTCGTGTACGTCCTGCGGATGCAGCACGAGCGGATGAGCCAGTCGTTCATCCCCTCGCTGCGCGAGTACGCGGCCCGCTATCAGATCAACGACCGCCGGCTGGCGCCCGGGCAACTCGTCATGCATCCCGGCCCGGTCAACCGCGGCGTCGAACTGTCGGCGGCAACGATCGACTCCCCGCAGGCGCTGATCGGCGATCAGGTCAAGGCCGGAGTGGCGGTGCGCATGGCGGTGCTCTACGAGCTGCTGGTCGGCTCACCGAGCCTGGCGGCGGTGGCATGAACGACCCGAGACTGTTCGTCGCCTCCCGGCCGGCGGCCAACCTCCTGATCCGCAGCGTCCACGTGATCGATCCGCGCCAGCGGCTCGACGCGATCCACGACGTGCTGGTCCGCGACGGGGAGATCGCCGAGCTGAGTCGGTCTGACTCCCTGATCGCGCCGGCCGGTGCGGACACGCTCGACGGTGCCGGCAAGCACCTGTTCCCGGCGTTCGTCGACCCCCACGTGCACCTGCGCACGCCCGGCCAGGAGTACAAAGAGGACCTCGGCACCGGCACCGCCGCGGCCGCCGCCGGCGGCTTCTGCGCCGTCGTCGCGATGCCCAACACGATCCCCACGGTCGACACCGCGGCCGTACTGGGTTCGCTGGTCCAGCGCGCTCGGACCGAGGCCCGCGTTGCGGTCGGATTCCTGGCCGCGATCACGCGCGGCCTGGCCGGAGACGAGCTGACCGAGATGGCCGAGCTGCGCGACGCCGGCGCGATCGGCTTCACCGACGACGGCAAGCCCGTCGTCTCGGCGGGGATGCTGCGCAAGGCCCTGCAGTATCAACGACTGTGCGGCGGGATCATCGCCCTGCACGAGGAGGACCCCGAGCTCTCCGGCGACGGGGTGATGCACGAGGGCGCGGTGTCGGCACGGCTGGGGATGGCCGGGATCCCGTCGCTGTCGGAGTCCACGATGGTCGCTCGCGACGGCGCCTTGGCGATCTACGAGGGCGCGCGCATGCACTTCCAGCACCTTTCGTGCATCGAGTCGGTGCGGGTGCTGGCCGCCGCCAAGAGCCAGGCCCGTCCACCCGCCCAAATCTCCGGAGAGGCATCACCCCACCACCTGACGCTGACCGACTACGCGGTGCGCAGCCTCGACAGCCGGTTCAAGATGAACCCGCCGCTGCGCGCCGAGTCCGATCGGCGGGCGCTGGTCGAGGCCCTGCGCGACGGCACGATCGACTGCGTGGCCAGCGATCACGCACCGCACGCCGTGCACGAGAAGGAGGTCCCGTTCGAGCAGGCGCCGATGGGCACCACCGGCCTGGAGACCGCGTTCGCCGCCCTGCACACCGAGCTGGTGCTGACCGGCCAGCTGCCGCTGAGCACGCTGATCGAGCGGATGACCGCCGGCGGTGGGCTCTACGGTCTGCCGATCCCGCGGATCGCGGTCGGTGAGCCCGCCAACCTCACCCTGATCGACCTCGACGCGCGCTGGACGGTGGGCGAGGACGGGTACGCCAGCCGCTCGGACAACTGCGCGTTTGAAGGCCGCATGCTCAGCGGCCGGGTGCTGTTGACGCTCGCCGCCGGGGCCGTCGCCCACCGGCGTCCGCTGCTGGTCGCGCACGACGGTGACGGCCGCGCCGATGACATCGGCGCCCGGCTCCAGGACAGCCGCCGGTGAGCCCGAGCCGACTTGCCACCGCGTACGTGCTGCTCGCCGACGGCGCCCGCTTTGACGGGATCGCCTGCGGGGCCGCCGCCCACGCCGTCGGGGAGATCGTGTTCACGACCTCGATGGCGGGCTATCAGGAGGCGATGACCGATCCCAGCTACGCCGGTCAGCTGATCGCCTTCACGTTTCCGCAGATGGGCAACTACGGCGTCAGCGCGGAGGCGATGGAGTCTGATCGGATCCACGTCCGGGCGGCGATCATGCGCGCCGGGACCGACCGCGAGGACGCTTCCGGAGCCGAGGGCGGGTGGCTGACCTGGCTGGCTGATTGCGGTGTGCCGGCGATCACCGACCTCGATACCCGGGCACTGGTCCGCCACATCCGTGACCGTGGCGCGATGCGCGGCGGCCTGTTCGGAACGGCGATCTCCGAGCCCGAGGCGCACGAGCTGATCGCCGCCGAGCCCGAGATGACCGGCCGGGACCTGGCGCGCGGGGTGACGCCGGCCGAGACGCTCGTGCTGGCGCCCTACGAAGGCCAGACCGGCCCGCGGATCGCGATGATCGACACGGGCGTCAAGCAGTCGATCATCGCCAACCTGCGCCAGCGCGGGGTCACCGTGGAACTGCACCCGTGCACGCACGGACCCGCCGAGCTGCTGGCGGGTTCGCCCGACGCGATCTTCCTCGCCAACGGACCCGGCGACCCGGCCGCGCTCGGCTACGTTGTGAAGACCGTCCGCGAGCTGGTCGGCAAGCTCCCGGTGTTCGGGATCTGCCTCGGCCACCAGCTGCTCTGCCGCGCCGTTGGGCTGCAGACCTACAAGCTGCCGTTCGGTCACCACGGCGCGAACCATCCGGTCAAGGACCTGACCACCGGGAGGACGGAGATCACCAGCCAGAACCACGGCTTCGCGGTGCTCGGGCCGGGTGGCGAGCGGACGATCGACAGCGACGAGCCCGTCCGCTGGGAGACCGACTTCGGAGCCGCCGAGCTGACCCACAGCAACCTCTATGACCGCACTGTCGAGGGGCTGACGCTGCGCGACGTCCCCGGCGCGACGGTGCAGTATCACCCCGAGGCCGGGCCCGGACCGCACGATGCCCGCTACCTGTTCGATCGCTTCGTGGCGCAAATTCAGGCCGCCGTCTGATGCCGCGCCGCGACGACATCCACAAGATCCTGCTGCTCGGATCGGGGCCGATCGTGATCGGACAGGCGGCCGAGTTCGACTACTCCGGCACCCAGGCCTGCCGGGTGCTCAAGCAGGACGGCTACGAGGTCGTGCTCGTCAACTCCAATCCGGCGACGATCATGACCGACCCCGAGGTCGCCACCACGACGTACATCGAGCCGCTGCTGAAAGGGCCGGTCACCCAGGTGATCGAGCGCGAGCGTCCCGACGCGCTGCTGCCCACGCTCGGCGGCCAGACGGCGCTGAACCTCGCCAAGGAGCTGCACGAGGATGGGACGCTGCAGCGCTTCGGGGTCGAGCTGATCGGCGCCGACTACGAGGCGATCGACCGTGCGGAGGACCGCGAGCGCTTCCGCGACACGATGACTGCCGCCGGACTGCGAGTCCCGCGCAGCGTGATCGCCAACACGCTCGACGACGCCTACCGCGCGCTGCGCGAGCTCGGGCTGCCGTTCATCGTGCGCCCGGCGTTCACGCTCGGGGGCACCGGCGGTGGTGTGGTCAGGACCGAGGCCGAGATCGAGCGGTTCGTGGCCGGCGGCCTGACCGCCTCGCCGATCGGCCAGGTGCTATTGGAGGAGTCGGTGCTCGGCTGGGGCGAGTTCGAGCTCGAGGTGATGCGCGACCACACCGACAACGTGGTGATCGTCTGCTCGATCGAGAATCTCGATCCGATGGGCGTGCACACCGGCGACAGCGTCTGCGTGGCCCCGCAGCAGACGCTCACCGACAAGCTCTACCAGCAGCTGCGCGACCAGGCGATCGCCGTGATCCGCGCCGTCGGGGTCCAGACCGGTGGCTCCAACGTCCAGTTCGCCGTCAACCCGGCCACCGACGAGATCATGGTGATCGAGATGAACCCGCGGGTGTCGCGCTCGAGTGCGCTGGCCAGCAAGGCGACCGGCTTCCCGATCGCCAAGATCGCCGCCCGGCTCGCGGTCGGCTACACGCTGCAGGAGATCCCCAACGACATCACCCGGGCGACCCCCGCGAGCTTCGAGCCCGCGCTGGACTACTGCGTGGTGAAGTGGCCGCGGTTCGCGTTTGAGAAGTTCCCCGGCGCCGAGGCCGCGCTGACCACCCACATGAAGTCCGTGGGCGAGGCGATGGCGCTGGGCCGCACGTTCCAGCAAGCGTTCGCCAAGGCGATGCGCTCCCGCGAGCTGGACACCGTGCCGGAGTTCCCCGAGGATGATGAAGCGCTGCTCGAGCGGGTGGGCGGGCCGAGTTCTGATCGCTATGACCACCTGCTGGAGGCGCTGCGGCGCGGGGCTACCGTCGAGGACCTGCAGCGCCGCACCAACATCGATCCGTGGTTCCTGCACGAGCTGGCTGAGCTGGTGGCCGGCGGTTGGGGGCGGCCGGGTGAGCACGGATACCCGTTCGCCGGCGTGCGCACGTACAAAGCAGTCGATACCTGCGCGGCCGAGTTCGCCGCCGAGACGCCCTACTACTACTCGGCCTGGGAACGCCCCCCGGCATCAGATCCCACCCGCCCCAGCCACGAGGTGCGCCGCTCTGAACGTCCCGCCGTGGTCATCCTCGGCTCCGGTCCGAACCGCATCGGTCAGGGGATCGAGTTCGACTACTGCTGCGTGCACGCCGCCCAAACGGTCCGCGAGCTCGGTCGCGACGCGGTGATGATCAACTGCAACCCTGAGACGGTGTCGACCGATTACGACACCTCGGACCGGCTGTACTTCGAGCCGCTGACGCTCGAGGACGTGCTGGCGGTGTGCGAGCTCGAGCAGCCTGAGGGCGTGGTCGTCCAGTTCGGCGGCCAGACGCCGCTCAAGCTGGCCTCGGACCTGGACGCCGCGGGCGTGCCAATCCTCGGCACCAGCATCGACGCGATCGACCTCGCTGAGGACCGGTCGCGGTTCGGGGCGCTGCTGGATCGCCTCGGTTACAACGCGCCGCCCTACGCGACCGCGGCCGGTCCCGACGAGGCGCTGGAGCGTGCCCCGGATGTCGGGTTCCCGCTGCTGGTGCGTCCCAGCTACGTGCTCGGCGGCCGCGCGATGGAGATCGTCTACAGCGTCGCCGGGCTCAACGACTACCTGGCGCGCGTCGGCGCGGATCGCGACCCGGCCCATCCCACGATCTTCCTGGACCGCTTCCTGGAGGAGTCGATAGAGGTCGATGTCGACGCGCTCTGCGACGGGCAGGAGGTGTGGATCGCGGGGATCATGCAGCACGTCGAGGAGGCCGGGATCCACTCCGGTGACTCCGCCTGCGTACTGCCGCCGCACACCCTCGGCGGCGAGATGCTCGAGCGTATCCGCGAGCAGACGATCGGCATCGCCAGGGCGCTCGGGGTGGTGGGGCTGCTCAACGTGCAGTTCGCGATCCACGGCGATGACGGGCTGCACGTGATCGAGGCCAACCCCCGCGCCTCGCGCACCGTCCCGTTCGTGTCCAAGGCGATCGGGCAGCCGGTGGCCAAGCTGGCCTGCCGGATCATGATGGGCCAGACGATCGCCGAGCTCGACCTGCCAGAGCCCGCCACCTGTGACCACGTCTGCGTCAAGGAGGCGGTGCTGCCGTTCAGCCGCTTCGCCGGCGCCGACTCGCTGCTCGGGCCCGAGATGCGCTCGACCGGAGAGGTGATGGGCATCGCCAAGGACTTCCCGACGGCGTTTGCCAAGGCCCAGGCCGCTGCCGGGGCTCAGCTTCCCCAACAGGGCACGGTCTTCATCACCGTGGCCGACAACGACAAGCCGGCCGCCACCGGCATCGCCACCTCGCTGAATGACCTCGGCTTCCGGATCGTCGCCACCCGGGGCACCGCGCAGGCGCTGCGCCGGATGGGCGTCCCCGTGGTCGAGATCAACAAGCTCGGGGAGGGCTCCCCGCACGTGGTCGATTGGATCGTGCGCGGCGAAGTCGACCTGGTGATCAACACCCCGGTCGGAACCGGGGCACGCTCAGACGGCTATGAGATCCGCTCAGCGGCGATCGCTCGCGGCATCCCGTGCATCACCACGATGTCGGGTGGCGTGGCCGCGGCGCGGGCGATCATCTCGGCCCGCCGCGGCGAACCGGACGTGATCTCACTGCAGCAGTTGCACGGCCAGCATCCGGTAACCCGCTCGATGACGTGAGCGCCACCGTCGGCCGCGTCCAGGCCCCGTTCGGTGCCCGCCTCGCGGCCGTGACCGGCCGTGAACACCATGGCCCTTACGCGGTGCTGCGCTGCGAGGACGTAGCCGGTCCGCGCCCGCAGGCCGGGCAGTTCTACATGCTGAGCGCGGCGCAACATTGGGGGGCGGGCGTCGACCAGCGACCGTTCTTGCCCCGGGCTTTCAGCGTGCTGCGGGCCCCCGCCGGCACCGACGAGCTGCAGTTCATGCTCGAGGACGTCGGCCCGGGCACCCACCGGCTGGGGGAGCTCGGGTGCGGCGACCGGCTGCGACTGGTGGGACCACTCGGCAACGGCTTTCAGCCACCGAGAGACGATCGACGCGCACTGCTGGTCGGCGGGGGCGTCGGGACCGCGCCGCTGGCGATCCTCTCAGACCAGCTGCGCGCGGCGGGGCCGGTGTCGGTGCTGCTCGGCTTCCGCGACCGTGCGCACGCCGCCGGCGCTCAGTTGCTCGCCGGGGCGCGGGTCGCCACCGACGACGGCTCGGTCGGTCACGCCGGCCTGGTCACCGAGCTGCTGGCCGACGAGCTGGCCGCCACGCCGGATGCCGAGCTATACGCCTGCGGACCGCCGGCGATGCTCGAGGCCGTGCGCGCGCTCTGCGCCGAGCGTTCGGTGCCCGCCCAGCTCGCGCTGGAGTCGGGCATGGCGTGCGGTTACGGTGCCTGCTTCGGCTGCGTCGTCGCCACTCGTGACGGTTACCTGCGCCTATGCGTCGACGGCCCGGTGCTCGACGCCGCGCGTCTGGAGCGCATATGAGCGTGGACTTCTGCGGCCTGGAGCTCGCGCACCCGGTGATCAACGCGTCGGGCACGTTTGACGCGATCGCCGCCCGGCGGGCGTTCGGCGATCAGCTGCTGCGCCGCTTCCCGTTCGCGGCCTTCGTCTCCAAGACGGTGACGGTGGAGCCGCGCCAGGGCAACCCGCCACCACGTCTGTGGGAGCTGGCGACCGGCCTCATCAACTCGGTCGGGTTGCCCAATAAGGGGCTGGACGGGTACCTGGCCCACGACCTGCCGCAACTCGCCCAGCTGCCGGTGCCGCTGATCGTCAACGTGATGGGCTTCAGCCGCGAACAGGTCGCACAGCTCGTGTCGGCGTTCGCGCAGCGCCCGGAGGTGGCGGCGCTCGAGCTCAACGTGTCGTGCCCGAACGTGGAGACCGGGATGGTGATGGGCGCCGATCCTGATGAAGTCGGGCGGCTGCTGCGGGCGGTGCGACCGCTTACCGAGAAGCCGCTGATCGTCAAGCTGACCCCGAACGCGTCCGACGTCCCCGCCGTGGCGGTGGCCGCCCAGGAGGAGGGGGCCGACGCGGTGTCGCTGATCAACACGGTCCGCGGGATGGCGCTTGACCCGAACACTGGCGAGCCGTGGCTGGGCGGGGAGACCGGCGGCGTGTCCGGTCCAGCGGTGCGCCCGATCGCGCTCGCCCAGGTGCACTCGGTGTGCGCCGCGGTCAGGATCCCCGTGATCGGGATGGGCGGCGTGCAGAGCGGCCGCGACGCCGCTGATCTGCTGCGGGTCGGCGCGACGCTCGTGGCGATCGGCACCGAAAGCTTCCGAGACCCGGCAGCAGGGACCCGGATCGCCGCCGAAATGGAGCTCTCCGATCCGACCGAGCGGCATTCGGTGCACGATCCACCAGCCATCGGTCACGCCGCCGCGCCTATGGGCTAGGCGAACGAAACACCCTGCAAAAGCTGGCCATAAGCGCAACCAGGCTCGACAATGCTCAAGCTCAAGTTGAGGTCGAGTCGAATATGGCGGATTGACCTTGATCGCCCGGCCTCACGATATATAGTTGCCGCCCATGCCGCCGGTCAGTGAGTCGTTCCCCAAGCCCCTCGCCGCGCCCGAGCGCTCGCTCGTGCAGCGGATGGAAGCGCTCCAGCGCGCCAATGACATCCGCAGCCGCCGCGCTCAGCTCAAGCGCGACCTGAAGGCGGGTCGCCAGCCGATCCACGAACTGCTGCTCGACCCACCAGATTATCTGCAGACGGCCAAGGTGTTCGATCTGCTGCTGGCCGTCCCCAAGTACGGGCGCGTGAAGGTCAACAAGATCCTCTCGCAGTGCCGGATTTCACCGAGCAAGACGCTGGGCGGCCTGTCCGAGCGCCAGCGCGGCGAGCTCGTGACGCTGCTGCGGCGTCGCTGAGCTCGGCGCCCGCGCCCTCAGCCGCGGTCCATTGGCCAGAGTGTTCGTCATCACCGGGCCGTCCGGCGTCGGCAAGGGCACGCTGATCCGCGGGCTGCTGGAGCGAGTCCCCGAGCTTGAACTGTCGGTCTCGGCCACCACGCGCGCGCCGCGCCCCGGTGAGCTCGACGGCGTCGACTACCACTTCCTGGCGGCCGAGGAGTTCGACCGCCGTGCCCGCTCGGGGGACTTCGTCGAGCACGCGACCTATTCCGGACGCCGCTACGGGACGCTGCGCTCCGAGCTGCAGCGACGGCTGATCGAAGGCTCGCCCGTCGTGCTGGAGATCGAGGTCCAAGGGGCTCGCCAGGTGCGCGACGCGCTCCCCGAGGCACTGCCGGTGTTCATCGCCCCGCCGTCACGCGAGGCGCTGCGGGCGCGGCTGGTCGGCCGAGGCACCGACGCCGCCGAGCAGATCGAGCAGCGCCTGCGGACCGCCGAGGGCGAGCTCGAGGCGCAGCCGGAGTTCGCGCACGTGGTGATCAACGATCGGCTGCAGCCGGCAACCGACGAGCTGGCGCGAATCGTGCAGCAGGCGCTGGCGGAGGACGGGTAGCCGACCGCTACTGTTCAACGTCCCCGACGAAGGACTGAAATCGTGATCTCTCCCCGCATCGACAAGCTGCTGGACCATGTCGACTCCGACTACGCCAGCGTCGTGGTGGCCGCCAAGCGCGCCCGCCAGATCAACTCCTACTACCACAACCTCGGTGAGGGGACGTTCGACGAGTTCCCGCCGCCGATGGTGGACACCCGCTCCAAGAACTATCTGACGATCGCCTTGGAGGAAGTCGCCCAGGGCAAGATCAAGTACCACTATCGGTAGACGGCGTCGGTGACGCGCGCTGCAGCCCACGCGACCTGCGAGTGATGCTCGGTGTCGCGGCTGCTCATCGGAGTCACCGGCGGCATCGCCGCCTATAAGGCGGTCGAGACCGTCCGCCTGGCGATCAGAGCCGGACACTCGGTGCGCGTGATCCAGACGCCCACGAGCCAGCGGTTCGTGGGCGCCGCGTCATTTGCCGGCATCACCGGCGCGCCCGTGCTGGTCGACGAGTTTGAGACCGACCCGTTGCAAGGTGCCTATCCCGGCGAGCCGCCACCCGAGCGCGCAGCGATCAGCCACCTCGCGCTGGTCCAGCGTGCCGACCTCTACCTGATCGCGCCCGCCAGCGCGAACACGCTGGCCAAGCTGGCGCACGGACATGCCGACAGCCTCGTGAGCACCGCGGCACTGGCCGCGGGCGGGGTGGGCGGGGTTCCGGTGCTGGTGGCGCCGGCGATGAACGACCGCATGTACCGACATCCGGCGACCCAGGCCAACCTGAAGCTGCTGGCCGACCGCGGCGTGACCGTGATCGGCCCGAGCAGCGGCGCGCTGGCCTCGCACGGCGAGCAGGGGATCGGGCGGATGTCTGAGCCCGCCGAGTTGCTGACGGCGATCGAGGCGCGGCTGGCCGGGGGTGACGCGGCGCTGGACGCACGCTGGCTCGGGGTCCGCGTGCTGGTCACCGCCGGCGGCACGCGCGAGCCGATCGACAGCGTGCGCTACGTCGGCAACCGCTCCTCGGGACGGATGGGCTTCGCGCTGGCCGCGGCGGCCGCGGCCCGCGGCGCCGAGGTCACGCTGGTGGCCGCCAACGTGACGCTGGGCCCACCGCCGGGGGTGACGGTGATCGAGGTCGGCACCGCGGCGCAGCTGGCGACGGCCTGCCGGCGCGAGTTCGAGCGCTGCGACGTGCTGCTGATGGCTGCCGCGGTGGCGGACTTCCGTCCGCGCAACCCGGCCGCGCACAAGCTCAAAAAGACTGGAAACCCGCCGATCGCGCCGCAGCTCGAGCTCGAGCCGACCGAGGATGTGATCAGCACGCTGGCCCAGCGCCGGCGTCCCGGCCAGGTGCTGGTCGGCTTTGCCGCCGAGCACGGCGAGGACGCGGTGCGGTACGGGCGCGACAAGTTGTCGCGGAAGCGATTGGATGCGATTGTCATCAACGACGTCTCGCAGCCGGATATCGGCTTTGATGCGTCTGACAACGAGGTGACGATCGTCACCGCCACCGGCGCCGAGCGCCGCCTGGGGAAGGCAAGCAAGCAGCACATCGCCGATGGTGTGCTTGAGCAGGTGCAGCTGTTGAGGTCATCGAAGGAGTGCGAAGATCGAACCCACCGAGCCGACTCCTATCGCGCCGCAGGAGTTTGAGGCGTTCGCCGCCGTTGGGCGAGCGCTGCAGGCGAACATCAATCAGGCAGTCCAGGTCAAACAGGAGACGCTGAATCATCTGCTGGTGGCGCTGCTGGCCGAGGGCCATGCGCTGGTCGAGGACTACCCGGGCGTCGGCAAGACCGCCCTGGCGCGCGCCCTCGCGCGGTCGATCGACTGCCAGTTCGCGCGCGTGCAGTGCACGTCGGACCTGTTGCCCGCCGACGTCGTCGGCACCAACGTCTACGACCAGCGTGAGCATCGCTTCGAGTTCCGTCCGGGACCCGTGTTCGCGAACGTCGTGCTGGTCGACGAGATCAACCGCGCATCGCCCAAGACGCAGTCGGGTCTGCTGGAGTGCATGCAGGAGCGCCGCGTGACCGTGGATGTGCACACGCACGAGCTGGCGCGCCCGTTCCTGGTGCTGGCGACTCAGAACCCGATCGAGTACGAGGGCACGTATCCGCTGCCCGAGGCCCAGGTGGACCGCTTCATGGTGCGCCTGTCGCTCGGCTATCCCGACCGCGCGGCCGAGGCCGGGATGCTGGCCGCGCACGAGACCGGCGATCGCGTGCTGGCGCTGCGCCCGGTGGTCACCGCCGCCGAGGTGCTGGCCGCCCAGGACGCCGCCGCCCGCGTGCGGGCGGCCGCGCCACTGCGCGACTACATCGTCAAGCTCCTGTGGCGCACGCGCGAGGATCCCCGCGTGGACCTCGGGGCCAGCCCGCGGGCGGGGCTGATGTTGCTCCGGGCTGCCAAGGCGCACGCGATGATGGCCGGCCGCGACCACGCGCTCCCCGACGACGTCCAGGCGCTCGCCGAGCCGGTGTTGGCGCACCGTCTGGTGCTGGCTCCCGAGACCCCGCGCGGGGCCGCCCGTGACGTGATCCTCGACGCCGTGGCCAACACGCGGGCGCTGTGATGCGGGCGACGGGGGAGAGGGAGGCCCGCTAGTGGATCGCCCGCGGCTGTTCGCTCGGCGAGCCGCTGCGGTCACGCTCGCGGGCTGTCTGCTGACGCTGATCGCGTTCGTGTTCGATGCCTCGCCGCTGTTCGTACCGGGGGTGGCGCTGGTCGGGATCGGACTGGCGGCTCCGATCTGGGTGTGGTTCACGGCGCGCGGCGCCGACGCGCAGCGCGTGCTGTCCACCGAGCGAGTCGTCGAGGAGCAGCCGCTGGAAGCCAGCATCGAGGTTCGGCGCGGCTGGCTCGGCCTGGGGGGATGGGCTCGCCTCGAGGTGGTTGACCCGTTCACCGCCTCGCGGCTGGAGCTGTCGGGCCCGCTGTCGCCGATCCGCGGCGGGCGCACCGCCCACGTCCGGGTGGTGGCCCGTTTCCCGCGCCGCGGGATGCAGTCGCTCCCCGCGCCTTCGCTGGTCGTCTCCGATCCGCTCGAGCTCGCGCGCGTAGAGACCGAGAGCGCCGCGCCGCCCCAACGGCTGCTGGTTCTACCGCGCACCGAGGCGGTGCGCTGGCTGGCCTCCGACGCGGGCCGGCGCTTCGATCAACCCGACGGCGACGCATTCGCCGAGGCCCAGGCGGCGGTCGACATGGACGGGCTGCGCCCCTACCGCGTCGGCACCCCGGCGAGCCGGATCCACTGGCCGGCGGTCGCGCGCGGCCATGGTCTGATCGAGCGTCGCCTACGGGCCGACGGCGACTCCCGGCCGCTGGTGGTGCTCGACGCCCGGATGCCGGAGGCGGGCAGCCACCCCGAGCTGCTCGACGCCGCCGTACGGGCCACGGCGTCACTGGTGCTCGACCTCGCCCGGCGCGGCGGCTGCGGGCTGCTGCTCCCCGGCGAGCAGCGTCCGACGGCCGTCGACCGCGAGCTGATCGCCTGGCCGGCGGCATACGCGCGGCTCGCACTCGTCCAGAGCGACGGGACCTCGCGCGCTCCGGCGCTGGGGCCGGCGACGAGCCGGCTGGGCGCGACGATCTACGTCGCCCCGGCGCCGACGCCGCGAGTCACGGCGCTGCTGACCGCGCCCGGCAACGGCCTCGTGGTGCTGGTCGTCCCCCATCAGCAGCTGACCTCGGGGCGACCGAGCGGCGCGCGGGGGCGGATGCTGGCCACGCTCGACGTCAGTGGCTGCCGCGGCTTCCGGCTCGGCGCACAGCGCGACCGGCCGCGGACCGAGCCCGAGACGGTTGCCCGATGAGCGCCGGCGCGCACACGATCCATGTCCCGGCCGGCTACCGCCGCAGCCAGCAGCGCGATGCGGCCGGGGCGGACGGCTCGACCACGCGGCTGCGCGCCGTCGTCCGGATCGCGACCTTTGCCGCGCTGAGCCTGTACGGCGTGCAGCGCTGGGGGACGTTGCTGCACCCCACGCCCGGTGCGCGGCTGCTCGGGCTGTTCGCGCTCGCGGTGGCATTGGCCGGCGGGGTGCCGCTGCTGCGGCGTTACAGCCGCGTGCTGGCCGCGGTGCTCGCTGTCGGATTGATCCTGGCGGCGTTCCCGATGGCGGGCCTGCGCTGGCACTGGGTCGTGCACGTGCGGATCGCGGTCAGTGCTGGTCGGGTCGGCACCGGGCTGCAGGCGTTGCCCAACGTGCTCGTCCCCTACGTGGGCCACAGTCACGCGGTGCGGTTGGTGATCGTGCTCGGCGCCGCCGTGCTGCTGCTCGACGCGGCCGCCGTGATGGCATTCGCGGGGCGGGCGGGACCGTCCTTCGGTGATGGCCGGCGGGCCGCGGCGGCGCTTCCGCTGCTGGCACTGGCGGTCGTGCCCTCGACGCTCGTGCACCCGCAGCTGCCCTATCTGCAGGGACTGATCCTGTTCGCGCTGCTGGCGGCGTTCATGTGGGGCGAGCGGCTGCGGCGTGACGGCGCCTCCGCGGCGCTGACGGTGGCGGCGGTGGCCGGGGTGATCGGTGCGCTGGTGGCGCCGCGCCTGGACACCCACCGGCCATGGATCGACTACCGCTCGTGGGCCGGGACGCTGGTCAAGGTTCACGTCGACTCGTTTAACTGGAATCAGACGTACGGGCCACTGCGCTGGCCACGATCTGGGCACGACGTGCTGACGGTCAGCGCCCGCTCGGGTGACTACTGGAAGGCCGAGGACCTCGATCAGTTCGACGGGCGCGAGTGGGTTTCGTCCCCACCGGCGCCCGCGGTCACGGGCCTGGACCCACTGCCACAGCCGAGCGCGGCGTCACAGGCCCGCTGGACGCAGCGGGTGCGCGTCTCGATCACCGGGCTGCGCACCAGCGACCTGATCGGAGCCGGCTACACGGCGCGGCCGATCTCCGGGTTGGGCGGCCTGCTCGTTCCTGGGTCTGATCCCGGGACTTGGATGCTGCGCTCGGCGCTCGGCCCGGGCGCCAGCTACACCGTGTCCAGCTACTCGCCCCATCCGTCGGCGAGCGAGCTGCGGGCGGTCGCCCGCCAGGGGTACCTGAACCAGCCCACCGCCGAGTACCGAACCCTGAATATCCCCCAGCAGCAGATCTCCTCGCCGACCGATCGGGTCGAGTTCCCCCGCTTTCACCGGGGATGGGTCCCGGCGGAGCGTACGTCTCAGCTCGCGATCCTGCGGAGCTCGCCCTACGCGGGGGCGTATGCGCTGGCCCAGCAGCTGGAACGCAACGCGCGCACGCCGTTTCAGTTCGTGACCGACGTCAAGCAGTATTTGTCCAAGGGCTTCACCTATGACGAGCACCCACCGGCCGCTCGGTTTCCGTTGGAGAGCTTCCTGTTCAAGCACAAGCTCGGCTACTGCCAGCAGTTCTCGGGCGCGATGGCGATGCTGCTGCGCATGGGAGGGGTCCCGGCGCGCGTGTCCGCCGGCTTCACCTCGGGCGCGTTTGCCAACGAGAGTCACACCTGGCAGGTCGCCGACACCGACGCGCACGCGTGGGTGGAGGCGTGGTTCCCCGAGTACGGCTGGGTGCGCTTTGACCCCACGCCGGCGACCGCTCCGGCGCGCGGCGGCACCGCGCCTGACCCGATCATCAAGGGCGTCGGCTCGCTGAAGGGGACGACGCCGGGCGGGTCGCCGCACGGGCTGGGCCAGATCACCACCGCGACGGCCGCCGGGCACCGAAGCCCCGGTTCGTCGGGCCCGAGCCCGTGGCTGGTGGTCGCGGGTCTGCTCGGGCTGGCGCTGGTCGGCCGTTTGGGTTGGGTGCTGCTGGCGCCCGCCGGCTCGACCGAGCAACTGCTGGCCGAGCTTCGCCGGGCGATGGCGCGCACGGGGCGGCCGCTGACCGACGACGCCACGCTGGCCACACTCGAGCACCGCTTCGGTGACTCCCCGGCCGCCGCCGGCTACGTGCGTGCCCTGCGTCTGGAGCGATACGGCGCCCGCGCCGGACGGCCCACCGCCGTCCAGCGGCGTGCCCTGCGCCGGCAGCTGGCGTTCGGCCTGGGCGCGATGGGAGGGCTGCGCGCTCTGTGGGCGCTGCCGCCGCGCCTGCGGGCCACATCGCACGGGAAGGCGGCCGCGGACCGGTCCTAAGCGTCCCCGACGTCAGTGTCGGCAGCCGCACAAACCGCAGTCGCGGCGCCTAAACTTGGGGGTCATGGACGGCGTCTATGAGCTCTACCAGCGGGGCACCGAGCTGCTGGAGGCCGGGCACAACCACCAGGCGGTGATCCCGCTCGCGCGGGCGCGCGAGCTGGCGCCGGACAAGACCTCGATTCGCGAAGCGCTGGGTCGGGCGCTGTTTCACAGCCAGCGCTACGAGCAGGCGGCCGAAGAGTTCTCGGCGGTCGTGGAGCAGGCGCCGACGAATGACTTCGCGCTGTTCTGCCTCGGCCGTTGTCTGCAGCTGCTGGGCCGCCACGCCGAGGCCCGCCAGCCGCTCGCGCTGGCCGCCTGCCTGCAGCCAGGCCGCCGCGATTACCGCGTGTACCGCGATCGCGCACGAGCTCGTGCAGAGCAGGCCGCGGGCTCGTGATCGTCGTGCGCCGCCCCGCAGCGGTGCTACTCTGAAAGGACAGCTTTCCGGCCGGGCGGGTCCCGGCGCAGTACCGAAAGTGGGCGCACGCCCGCTTTTTTTATTGAGATTTCTGGAGGAGACCGTGAGTGCGCTACAGACCGATATCGAAGCCCGCCTGGCCGGCGTCGAGCCCGATGTCGAGGTGCTGCTGGCGGAGCTCGCAGGCCCCGCCCTGCGTCTCTTCATCGACCATCCCGACGGCGTGACCCTGGCCGTCTGCGAGCGTGTCTCGGGCCACCTGCTCGACTACCGCGAGCGGTATTCGCTCGAGGTCTCCTCTCCCGGCCAGGATCGGCCCCTGACTAAACCCCAGCACTACTCCCGCTTTCTGGGACGCCGCGCGCGCGTGCGGCTGCGTGAGGCCAGACCAACGGACTCGTCAGAGGCTCGCCCGTCGGTGCCCGCCCACCAGCAGCTGACCGGCGAGCTCGTCGGCGCCTCCGAGAGCGACGTCACGATCGCGGCCGGCGACGGGATCGTCACGATCCCCTATGAGCAGATCGTCCGCTCCAACCTCGTCCCCGGAGACTGACCTCATGTCCAAGGAGATAGTCGAGGCCGTACGCGGCCTCGCAGCGGAAAAGAACATCTCGCACGAGAAGCTGATGGAGGCGCTTGAGGACGCGCTGCTGTCGGCCTACAAGAAGACTCCCGGCTCGGCTCCCTACGCGAAGGTGGAGATGGACCGCGACAGCGGCGACTTCATCGTTTGGGAGCTGAAGATCCCGCCGGAGCTCGAGGAGAAGCTGCTCGTCGAGGCGACCGAGGATGCGCAGCCGACCGTCGACCCCGAGACGGGGGAGATGCGTGACGCGCCCGAGCCCGAGATCGACATGGAGAAGCTCAAGGAGTACGAGGACCAGATTGAGGTCGCGGACGTCACCCCGCATGACTTCGGGCGGATCGCCGCGCAGACGGCCAAGCAGGTGATCCTGCAACGGATCCGCGAGGCCGAGCGCGACATGATGTTCGAGGAGTACCGCGATCGCGTGGGCGAGCTGATCACCGGCATCGTGCAACAGTCGGACTCGCGCTACACGCTCGTCCAGCTGCGCGAGCGCGTCGAGGCGCTGCTGCCCAAGTCCGAGCAGGTAGACGGCGAGCGCTATGCCCACTCGCAGCGGATCAAGGCCGTGATCAAGGACGTGTCGAACTCGACCAAGGGTCCGAGCATCATCGTCTCGCGACGCGATCCCGAGCTGATCAAGTCGCTGTTCGAACTCGAGGTCCCCGAGATCGCCGACGGGCTGGTGGAGATCACCGGCGTGGCCCGCGAGCCGGGCTATCGCTCCAAGATCGCCGTGATCTCCCACGTTGACGGCGTTGACCCGGTCGGCGCGTGCGTCGGGCCGCGCGGTTCCCGGGTGCGGATGGTCGTGTCCGAGCTGCGCGGCGAGAAGATCGACATCATTCCGTATAACGACGAGCCCGCCCGCTTCGTCGCCAAGGCGCTGTCCCCCGCGCGGGTCCGCGAGGTACTGGTCGACGACGCCGGCAAGCAGGCGACCGTGATCGTGCCCGACGACCAGCTGTCTCTGGCGATCGGCCGCGAGGGCCAGAACGCCCGGCTCGCCGCCCGGCTGACCGGCTGGCGGATCGACATCCGCTCAGAGACCGAGTTCGCGGCCGAGGAGGCCGAGCACGGCTTCGACGAGGACGAGGCCCAGGGTCGCTGCGCAGCGATCCTCACCAACGGGCGCCGCTGCCCCAACGCAGCCCTGCCCGGCTCGCGGTACTGCGGTATCGACGCGCACCAGGCGCTGGCCGGTACTGGCAGCAACCAGATCGCGGCCGACGCCCCCGCGCCGTCGCCCCAACCGGCCGAGGGCTAGCCCCAGAGGGCGACGTACACTCCTAGAGACATGAACAAGCGCGTGCACGAAATCGCGAAGGAGCGAGGCCTTCCCGCCAAGGACGTACTGGCCCGCCTGAAGGCGGCCGGCGTCGACGTCAAGGCGGCCTCATCCTCGGTCGACGAGGCCGTGGCCACACGTGTGCTTGCCAACGGCGGTGGCTCCGCCGCTCCCGGTCCGGCTGCGGCCGGCAAGGCGGACAATGGGAAGGCCGCCGCCACTCCCGACGCTTCGACTACGCCGGCCCCGAGCGCTGCCCCGCCCCAGACCGATGCGCCCGCTCCCGCCGCGGCGTCGGCCGAGACCCCCGCCGCGGACGAGACCGCAGGCCCGGCGGGAGCCGGCGGCGAGGCCCCCAAGCGCCCGACGCGCGACTCGCTGCAGGGTGAACGCGCCCCCGGCAATGCCGGCGGTCGGCGTCGGGTCGTGATCGACTCCCAGGCCTCGCGCCGTGCCCAGGGCGGCGGTCCGCCACAGTCCAACCAGCCGCCGCGCCGTCAGCGCCGCGGCCGCCGCCGCCGCGGTGTCTATGACGAAGCGGCCGAGTCGCGTCCCGCACGCACCGCCGTCGCCGACCCGAGCGCGATCCAGATCAACTCCGGCTCCACCGTCAAGGACGTCGCCGAATACCTCAACGTGCCCGTGCCCGAGGTAATGAAGAAGCTGATGACGCTCGGGGAGATGAAGACGCTGACCCAGACCCTGTCTGACGAGTCGATCCAGGTGCTGGCCGCCGAGCTCGACAAGGAGGTCGAGATCGTCCACTCCGAGGACGAGGAGGTCGCCGCGCCGGTGTTCGACGACGCCGAGGAGGATCTGGTCGAGCGCGCCCCGGTGGTCACGATCATGGGTCACGTCGATCACGGCAAGACCTCGCTACTGGACGCGATCCGCCAGACCTCGGTGGCGGCCAGCGAGGCCGGCGGGATCACCCAGCACATCGGCGCCTACCAGGTCCAGCACGACGGACACTCGGTCACCTTCCTGGACACGCCCGGTCACGAGGCGTTCACCGCGATGCGCGCCCGCGGCGCGAAGGCGACCGACATCGCCGTGATCGTGGTCGCCGCCGACGACGGGGTCAAGCCGCAGACCCAGGAGGCCGTCGACCACGCTAAGGACGCCGCCGTGCCGATCTTGGTGGCGGTCAACAAGGTCGATAAGGAGGGCGCTGCACCCGACCGCGTGCGGACCGAGATGACCCAGCTAGGGCTGCAGCCGGTCGAGTGGGGCGGCGACACCGAATTCGTCAACGTCTCGGCCAAGACCCGAGAGGGCCTGGACAACCGGCGGGAGACGATTATTGTGGTGGCCGAGGTCGAGGAGCTCAGGGCCAATCCCGACGCGGCCGCGTCGGGCACCGTGATCGAGTCCAAGCTCGACCCGGGCCGCGGTCCGGTGGTCACGATCCTGGTCAGTCGCGGGACGCTCGAGGTCGGCGACGCGCTCGTCGCCGGCGCCCAGTGGGGCCGGGTTCGCGCGATGCATGACTACATGGGTAACCGGATTGCCCAGGCGCTGCCCGGCGAGCCCGTCGAGGTGCTCGGCTTTGACGGCGTCCCCGAGGCCGGCGAGCACGTGCGTGCCGTCGAGCACGAGCGGCGCGCCCGCCAGCTGGCGACCGAGCGCGCCACGCGGCTGAAGGCGGAGTCGCTGGCCCGCATCGGCAGCGGCAAGCGCGTCTCCCTGGAGAACATCTTCGGTTCAGACCTGCAGGAGCTCAACCTGGTGCTCAAGGCCGACGTCGCCGGATCGCTGGAGGCGATCGAGGACGAGGTCGCCAAGCTGCCCCAGGATGAGGTCTCGGTCAACGTGATCCGACGGGCGGTCGGCGCCGTGACCGAGTCCGACGTGATGCTGGCCGCCGCTTCGGACGCGATCATCCTGTCCTTCAACGTGCGCCCGGTGGGCGATGCCCGCGCCGTCGCCGAGCGCGAGGGCGTCGAGATCCGCCATTACTCCGTGATCTACCGCGCGATCGACGAACTGCGCTCCGCGATGCAGGGCATGCTCGCCCCCGAGGAGGTCGAGGAGGCACTCGGCTCGGCCGAGGTCCGCCGGATCTTCCGCGCCTCGCGCGTGGGCACGATCGCGGGCTCCTACGTCACCGAGGGCACCATCACGCGCGGCTCAAAGGTCCGCCTGGTCCGCGACGGCACCGTGATCTGGGACGGGGAGATCGCCAGCCTCCGCCGCTTCAACGAGGACGCTCGCGAAGTGGCCACCGGTTTCGAGTGCGGCGTCGTGCTGCGCGACTATGCCGACGTCAAGGAGGGCGACGTGCTCGAGACCTACACCACCCGCCAGGTCGAGTGCGAGCTCGCCTCTTAGTGTCGCGATAAATCGATGTCGGGCGGCGGCTTCGTCGCGGTGCTGGTGATCGATTTGCATTTTCCCGATGCCGGAAGCCTCAAGGGCAAGCGCAAGGAGCTGTCTTCGATCAAGGCACAGCTGCACCGTCGGCTGGGCGCCGCGGTCGCCGAAACCGATCACCAGGACCTGTGGCAGCGAGCGACCCTGACCGTGTCGCTGACCGGCGGAACGCTTCACCGGCTGAGCGCGGCGGCCGATGAGCTGGAACGCTGGGTGCTGGCGCGCTGCCCCGACGGCGCTCGGGTGGAACGGCTGGTGGTCTCGGTGGAGGACCTGCGCGGATGAGTTCGCAGCGCGAACCTGGGGGCGGAGGATAGGATGCGGGGCGGCCGGATGCGTCGCGTCAACGAGGCCATGAGAGCCGTCCTCTCCGAGGCGATCGCCACTGATCTCAAAGACCCCCGCGTAGGCTTCGTGACCGTCACCGGAGTCAAGACGAGTCCCGATCTGAGGCACGCTCGCGTGTACGTGAGCGTGCTCGGCGACGAGCCCACCCGCGAGGCCACCATGGGTGGCCTGCGCTCCGCGCACGGCTTCCTGCAGTGGCGTCTGGCCTCCGAGCTCAAGCTCAAGCACACGCCCGCGCTGACGTTCGGCTACGACGAGTCGGTCGATCACGGAATGCGCATCACCGAGATTCTCCAGGCCGACCGGGAGGAGGCGGGAGATGACCGGTAACGGCAGCCGCTCGGACCGCGACCGGGTTCTCCACGAGCTGCGCCAGGCCGAGAGGCTGGTCGTGGTCGCCCACGAGAACCCCGACGGCGATGCGCTCGGCTCACTGATCGCGATGCAGGGGATCCTGGCCGCGATCGGCAAGGACTGCCTGATGTTCATCGCGCAGCGAGACCTGCCGCTACCCCAGGAGTACAGCTGGTTCACCCTGGACGGCCTCGTCTCCGAGCCGCCGCCCGACGTCGCGCAGCGCACGATCGTGTTCCTGGACTGCGGCAACGTCGAGCGCAACCCGGCGGAGGCCTTCCGCCGGCCGGGGATGCACATCCTGGACATCGACCATCATCACGACAACACCCGGTTCGGGACGGTCAACCTGGTCGTGCCGGAGGCGTCGTGCACGGCTGAGATCGTGTGGGAGCTGATGAACGAGCTCGGCGTGCAGCCGACGTTGACCGTGGCCGAGGCGCTGTACGTGGGCCTGATCACCGATACCGGGCGCTTCATGTACGAGAACACCGGCCGGCGGGCCCATCAGATGGCCGCCAGCCTGATCGAGGCCGGGGTCGACGTCCATGCCGTCTACCGGCGCGTGTATGAGGGCGTGCCCTACGGCAAGCTCGCGCTGCTGGCCCGTGGCCTGGCCAACGTCGAGCGCTATGACGAAGGTCGGCTGACGCTGAGCGCGCTGACGGCCACCGACTTCAACGACTCAGACGCCGAGGAGAGCTACTCCGAGGGGGTGATCGATCACCTGCGGGCGCTGCGCGGCACGCAGGTGGCGGCGCTGGTGCGCGACCGGCTCGGCGGGCCCGACGTGGCCGGGATGCGCAAGGTCTCGCTGCGGTCCGGCTCAGACCAGATCGACGTCTCGGCGATCGCCCGCGCCCAGGGCGGCGGAGGCCACCGTCAGGCCGCCGGTTTCAGCACCGAGCTCTCGCACGACGAGCTCGTGGCGTTCCTGCGCGACCAACTGGCCGCGCAATCCTGAGTCCCGGCGACTACGTGCTGCTGTGCGACAAGCCCGCCGGGGTGACCTCGCACGACGTCGTCGCCTCGATTCGCCGCGAGCTGCCGCGCAAGACCAAGGTCGGACACGCCGGCACATTGGACCCGTTCGCCACCGGGCTGCTGCTGGTGCTCGTCGGCCGGGCGACCCGCGCACAGCGCTTTCTGATGGCGCTCCGCAAGCGCTATGAGGTGGTGGCGCGCTTCGGCGCCACGTCGACCACGGGCGACCCCGAGGGCGACATCGAAGTCACCGGGCGCGTCCCCGAGGACGAGCTCGAGTTGCCGTCCGGCGTAGTGCGTCAGCGGCCCCCGGCATACTCGGCGGTCAAGGTCGGGGGCCGGCGCGCGTATCAGCTGGCGCGGGCGGGGGAGACCGTGGAGCTGGCCGAGCGCGAAGTCACCGTGTACCGCTTCGAGCAACTCTGGCATGACGGCGACCGGCGCGCGTTCGCGATCGAGTGCTCGTCGGGCACCTACGTGCGCAGCCTGATCGCCGACCTCGGCGATGCCTACTGTCAAGCGCTGCGGCGCACGCGGATCGGGACGTTCGAGGTCGACGACGCCGATCCCGGCCGGCCGATCGAGCTCCTGGCCGCGCTCGACTTTCTCCCCGAGGTCAGGCTCGATGCCGACGCCGCGCGCCGTGCCGGGCACGGCCAGGCGGTCGAGATCGGCGCGGTCGGGACGGTCGGCGCGGTCGCCGCGGACGCGGTCATCCGGCTGGTCGATGACGTCGGTCTGATCGCGCTCGCTCAGCCGCTGGAGGATTCCGGGACGCTAAAACCGATCGTCGGCTTCCGGGCGTCCTGACCGCCGGCGAACGAGCCCCGATGCCCGTGACCACGGCGAAACCGCCACAAATCCACCACCCGAAGTGATCTCGTAGGGGGTGTGGGGCCTGAGATAGCGGGACCCACCGCTTCACACCCACACCCTTGCCGAGACCCCCGGAGAGTCGGACCAAAGTGGCTGTTTGCGGGCCGGCTCGAGTGCCCGCGCGAGACCATTGCCTGATCGCGTCGGGTGGCACGAGCCGGTCCCGGTGGCGCTCCGAATACGCTTGTGCGCGATGCAGGTCACGATGCTCTCAGACACCCAGCCGCGCCCACGACGGGTGGCGGTCGGGGTCTTTGACGGCGTCCACCTCGGGCACCGCGAGGTGATCTCGGGCAACGACACCGTGCTGACGTTCGACCCGCATCCGCTGACGGTGATCCGCCCCGAGGCTGCGCCCCGGCTGCTGACCAGCCTGGAGCGCAAGACCGAGCTCGTGCAGGCACTCGGCGTGCAGGAGCTGGTGGTGATCCCGTTCGACGACCGCTTCGCCGCCCAGACCCCGCCGGAGTTCCTCGAGCACGTACTGGTGGATCGGCTCGGAGCCAAGCACGTGTCGGTCGGCGAGAACTTCCGCTTCGGCCATGGCGCCGCCGGCGACACCGAGATGCTGGCGGCCGACCCGCGGTTTCAGACCCGGGTGGTCAAGCTGAGGGAGGTCGACGGGGAGATCGTCTCCTCCAGCCACATTCGAGCGCTGGTGCTGGCGGGCGACGTCGACCACGCCGCCCGCTTCCTTGGCTATCCGTTCCGGCTGCAGGGCGAGGTCGTTCGCGGCGACCAGCGCGGCCGCACGCTCGGGTTCCCGACCGCGAACCTGGTGCCCGACGAGCGCCTGGTGTGTCCCGGCCACGGGATCTACGCCGCACGCGCCGGCGGTGCCTGCGCAGCGGTGAGCATCGGCGTGCGCCCGACGTTCGGCTCGGGCCGGGCGGTGCTGGTGGAGGCCTACCTGCTAGATCGCGACGAGGATCTCTACGGCCGCATGCTCGCGGTGGACTTCATCAGCCGGCTGCGCGGCGAGCGGCGCTTTGACAGCGTCGAGGCGCTGGTGGCGCAGATGCAGCTCGACGTCGAGCAGACCCGCGCGCTGTGCGGGTGAATGCGCCGCCTCTGCTAGCCTCGTCGGCCGCATGACGATGACCCAGGAACGCAAGCAGGAGCTGGTCACCCAGTTCGGTGCCAGCGACACCGACACCGGTAAGACCGAGGTCCAGGTGGCGCTGCTCACCGAGCGCATCAACGAGCTCACCGAGCACCTGCGCGCGCACAGCAAGGACCACCACTCGCGGCGGGGCCTGCTGATGCTCGTCGGCCGCCGCCGGCGGTTCCTCAATTACCTGCAGCACGAAGACCTCGAGCGCTACCGGACGCTGATCCGCGAGCTCGGCCTCCGTCGGTGATCGAAGCCGGGACCACGGTCCCCGACTTCACGCTCAAACGCGCCGACGGGAGCGACTTCACGCCCGCGGACCTGGACGGCAAGACGACCGTGCTGGTCTTCTACCCGTTCGCCTTCAGCCCGGTCTGCACCGATCAGCTCAACCTCTATGAGGAGGTGCTGGGCGACCTGCACGAGCGGGGGGCGACGATCTACGGCGTCTCCTGCGACCCGACGTACTCGCAGACGGCGTTCATCGAGCAACTTGGGGTGACGATCGAGCAGCTGTCGGACTTTGAGCCCAAGGGGGCGACGTGTCGCGCCTTTGACGCCTATCACCCCGGCGGGTTCGCTCAGCGGGCGTTGGCGATCGTCGGGCCCGACAAGGTGCTGACCTGGACCTACCAGGCGCCGTCACCGGGCGATCTGCCCGGGGCAAATCTGATCTTCGACGCGCTGGAGCGCTGACGGGAGCTCACCCCGTGGGCGAGCTTGGCTCCGCTCCGGTCCCCGAGCCCGGGGATGACGATCATCAGCGCGGGGGGGAGGCGCCCGACGCGCCGGTGGTGATCCTCTACGCCGACTTCGAATGCCCGTTCTGCGCGGCGTTGCACGCCCGTCTGGATCAGCTGCCGGCGCGGCTCGTGTTCCGACACTTTCCCGTGCACTCCAGCCATCCGCGCGCCTGGCCGGCGGCGTGTGCCGCCGAAGCGGCGGGGCGCCAGGGCCGTTTCTGGGAGATGCACGACGCGCTGTTCGCCGATCCGGCCCGGCTGGAGGACCCGCACCTGTGGGACCGCGCTCGTGCGCTGGGCCTGGATCTCGCGCGCTTTGACGCCGATCGCCACAGCGACACGGTCCGCGCTCGAGTCAAGCGCGACTTCCGCGCCGGCGTGCGCGCGGGCGTGGTGACCACCCCGACGGTGTTCACGGCCGGTTCCCTGTATGCCGGGCGGCTCGCCGAGCCGGCGCTCGCGCGGCTGGCGGCGCGCTGAGGCCGCAACCGCTCAGACCGCCGCCGGCGCGTCCGGCACCGTGCCGGGCGGGGCGGGCGGGGGCGTTGCATGTTCGAGATCGGCCACCGTCGGGGGAGCACCGCGCAGCGGCCGGCCCGCCCCCGGGGCGCTGATCGCCGACCACAGCAGGTCCAGCTGGCGCATCACCACATCGGGATCGAGGTGTGAGAAGGATCGCATCGCCTCGCAGACGCCCTTGATCATCATCAGCACGTCCACCGCACCGATGTCTGCGCGCACCGCCCCGGCCGCCTGCGCACGCGCGACCAACTGGTCGAGCACATCCATCAGCTCGGTGTGGGCGCAGCGGATCTCATCGTTGGCCAGCCACGTGTCACCGATCGCGTCAAACAGCGCCCGGTCGGTCTGCGCACGCCCGATCGACTGATCGAGCAGGTCAAACAGTGCCTTGCCGGGGTCCGGCGAGCCCAGGGCCACACGCCCCCGGATCACGGAGTCGCTGATCCGCTCGACGACGACCGCCGCGATCAGATGATCCTTCGAGGGGAAGTTGCGAAACAGCGTTCCGCGGCCCACTCCGGCCTGCTGGGCGATCTCGCCGACGCCGATCTCCAGCCCGCGCTCGCAAAACATCTCGGTCGCGGCGGCGATCAGGCGCACACGGTTGCGCTCGGCGTCCGCGCGCAGCCTACGGGGCTCTTCCTCCATCGGCTGAGGATTCTCCCATGCCGGCGAGCTCACGGCGTCATCACCCTAGACCGGGACTGGTCCGCCCGTGGCGGCCAGCTCCAGCTCGATCTCCCGCGTGTGCGACTTGCGCAGCACGAAGGTCATCAGCACCGCGCCGAGCGCCAGCATGATCGCAGCGGCCAGGAACGCCACGTGATAGCCCGACACGCGCGCGGCGATCGCGTTGCTCGACGCGCCGTGCAGCAGGCTGCTGGTGCGGCTGGCCGCCAGTGAGGATAGGATCGCCAGCCCCAGCGAGCCGCCGACCTGCTGGGCGGTGTTGAACAGTCCGGAGGCCAGGCCGGCGTCTTCGCCCGTGACACCACTCGTGCCCAGCAACGTGATCGGCACGAACGTCAACCCCATGCCGATGCTCATCGGCACCAGCCCGACCAGCAGGTTGCCGGCGTAACTGCCGTGGACCGGCAGCTGGGTGAGCACCAGCATCCCGGCGGTGGCCAGCGTGATCCCGAAGATCGACACGGTGCGCACGCCGAGACGCTTGAGCAGCTGCTGGGCCAGAACGGCGCCGACCATGATCCCGGCGCTGACCGGGAGGAAGGCCAGACCGGCCTTCAGCGGGCTGTAGTGCAGGACCTCCTGCACGTACAGCGAGGCGAAGAAGAACATCCCGAACATCGCCGAGGCCACCAGCAGCAGCGCCGTGTCGGCGACCGCCAGGGTGCGGATGCGGAAGATGCTCAGCCGCATCAGCGGCGCCTTGGCGCGACTCTCGATCGCCAGGAACGCGGCCAGCAGGACGATTGCGAGCGCCCCCAGGCTCAGGGTCCGGGCAGAGCCCCAGCCATAGGCCTGCGCCTTGACGATCGCGTAGACGAGCACGACGAGCCCGCCGGTCACCGCCACCGCACCGGCCACGTCATAGGAGCGGTGCGCGACATCCATCCGCGACTCCTTCACATAGCGCAGCGCCAGCATGACGGTGGCTACCCCGACCGGCACGTTGACGAAGAACACCCAGCGCCACGAAGCGATGTCGGTCAACACTCCGCCGAGCAGGAGACCCGCGGCGGCGCCGCCGGCGGCGATCGCGCTCCAGACGCCGAGCGCCTTGGTCCGCTGCTCGCCGTCGCTGAACGTCGTGGTGACGATCGACAGCGCGGCAGGCGAGACGAGCGCGCCGCCGAGCCCCTGCAGGCCGCGGCCGACGATCAGCATCCCCGAGGACTGGGCGAACCCGTTGAGCAGCGAGGCCGCTGTGAACAGGATCACGCCGGCGACGAACAGCCGCTTGCGTCCGAGCAGATCCGCGGCGCGCCCGCCCAGGAGCAGGAAGCCGCCGAAGATCAGCGTGTAGCCGTTGACCACCCACTGGAGGTTGGCGGCGGAGAAGTGCAGGCCGCGCTGCACTGAAGGCAGCGCGATATTGACCACGGTCGCATCGAGCACGACCATGAACTGGGCCAGGCAGGCGATCACGAGCACGAGCCAGGGACTGACGCTTCGGCCTGCCCGCTGCACGGCAGGTGGTGGGCTGTTCATCACGGTTGCGCTCATGCGTTGGCTCCTGTCTGCGGCGGGAAGTGGACCAGCGGGTCCGCTTACGGTAACACAAGCGGACCAGCAGGTCCGTTTAGATTCTGTGATCGTGCAGCGGTAGACCGCAGGGCGGGGGCGAACTCATCGCCGCGCGCAGGACCGCGGTGATCATGCCCTCGCGTCGCCACCACCCGCTAGCATCGGCGGGGTTCGGAACGAAACGAAGAAACGATGCACTCCGCCGACCGAAGGGCGGAGACAGAAGAAGGGAAATTGAATATGTCTGACGCCATTACGCGCGTCTCCGTCGAGATCGAGGGGAAAGAGATCTCGTTCGAAACCGGCAAGCTCGCCAAGCAGGCTTCCGGTGCCGTCGTCGTCCGAGCGGGCGAGACGATGGTTCTCTGTACCGCGACCGCGGGCAACCTCCGCGATGTCGACTTCCTGCCCCTCACGGTTGACGTCGAGGAGCGGATGTACGCCGCCGGGAAGATCCCCGGCTCATTCTTCAAGCGCGAGGGACGCGCGGGGGAGAAGGCGACGCTGACCGCGCGCCTCATCGACCGCCCGATCCGCCCGCTGTTCCCCAAGGGCTGGCGTCATGAGACCCAGCTGGTGGCGCTGCCGATGTCGGTTGACCACGTCAACCCCTACGACATGCTCGCCATGAACGGCGCCTCCGCCGCCCTGATGGTGTCCAACATCCCGTTCCCCGCGCCGGTCGGCGCGGTGCGCGTCGGCAAGATCGACGGCAACTTCGTCGTCAATCCCGACGAGGAGGCGCTGTTGCAGGGCGCCGACCTGGACCTGATCGTGGCCGGCACCGAGGACGCCATCCTGATGGTCGAGGCGGGCGCCAACGAGATCCCCGAGGCGGAGATCCTCGACGCCCTGGACATCGCGCACGACAACATTAAGAAGTTGTGCGCCGCCCAGCGCGAGCTGGCCGAGAAGGCCGGCAAGGCCAAGACCGAGGTCGTGGTCCCGCCGGTCCATCCCGAGCTCTACGAGCAGATCAAGGCCTCGCACGGCGCCGCCCTCTCGTCGGCTACCCAGGTCGAGGACAAGCTCGAGCGCCAGGATGCGACCAAGGCGGTCGAGGAGGCGATCCTCGAGCAGTACTCGGGCCCGGCGGAGTCAGAGACGTTCGCCGAGTACCGCTCCAACGCCCAGCGGGCGTTCGACAAGCTCGAGAAGACGATGATCCGTGAGCGCATCGCGGTCGACAAGAAGCGCCCCGACGGCCGCACCTCCGACGAGATCCGACCGATCTCGATCGAGGTCGACGTCGCGCCCCGCACCCACGGTTCGGCGCTGTTCACCCGCGGTCAGACTCAGGCGTTCTCAGTTGCCGCGCTGGGCACCACGCGCGAGGAGATGCGCCTGGACACGCTCGGCCTGGAGACGACCAAGCGCTACTTCCACCACTACAACTTCCCGCCGTTTTCGGTCGGGGAGGCGGGCTTCATGCGCGGCCCCAAGCGTCGCGACATCGGCCATGGCGCGCTCGCCGAGCGTGCGCTGGTCCCGATGATCCCCAGCCAGGAGGATTTCCCGTACACGATTCGCGTCGTGTCAGACATCTTCGAGTCCAACGGCTCCTCGTCGATGGCCTCGGTATGCGGCTCGACGCTGTCACTGATGGACGCCGGGGTGCCGATCAAGGCGCCGGTGGCGGGGATCGCGATGGGCCTCATCAAGGAGGGTGACGACTACATCATCCTCACTGACATCGCCGGCGTCGAGGACCACCTCGGCGACATGGACTTCAAGGTCGCCGGCACCCGGGACGGGATCACCGCCCTGCAGATGGACATCAAGATCACGGGCGTCACGTTCGAGATCATGCGTGACGCTCTGGCTCAGGCCAAGGTCGCTCGCGAGTTCATCCTGAAGGAAATGAACAAGGTCATCGAGGCTCCGCGCAACGAGCTGTCCAAATACGCGCCGGGCATCTCGTCGGTCAAGATCGACCCCGAGAAGATCGGGCTGCTGATCGGCAAGGGCGGCGAGACGATTCGCGCGCTGCAGGAGGAGTTCGAATCCCAGATCGACGTCAACGACGAGGGCCAGGTGCTCGTCTATGCCTCCAACCGGGAGCTGGGCGACGCGTTGGTGGCCCGGATCAGCTCGATGACCAAGGAGGTCGAGGTCGGCGACGAGTTCACCGGCAAGG
>JBPCPC010000206.1:0-15367 GCA_050999585.1 Solirubrobacteraceae bacterium
GTCGCCGCCGTGCGCGATCGGCTCGCCGCGATTCCCGGCGTGCTGCGGAGCGCCGGCCCGGCCGCGGTCGCGCGGGACGGGCGCCATGTCTTGGTCACGGGCACGCTGCGCGCAACCGCCGACGACAAGGCGGTGGCCACAGCCACCCTCCACGCGTTCGCCGCGGACCGCAGCGTGGTCGTCGGCGGCGCTGCCGTGGCCGGCGAGCAGATCAACCACGCCGTCACCGGTGACCTCGCCAAGGCGGAGCTGCTCGCCTTCCCGCTGCTGGTGATCCTCTCGCTGCTGTTCTTCCGGCGGCGCGCGGCGCTGATGCCGCTCGTGGTGGGAGTGGCGACGATCCTGGGGACGTTCCTGGCGCTGACCGGGATCAACCATCTCTACGGGCTGAGCGTGTTCGCGCTGAACCTGGTGATCGGGCTCGGGTTGGGACTGGCCGTCGACTACACGCTGTTTCTGGTCACCCGCTATCGAGAGGAGCTCGAGCGCCACGGCGCGAACACGCAGGCGATCGCGATCACGATGTCGCACGCCGGGCGCACGGTCCTGTTCTCGGCCGTGACCGTGGCCGGCGCGCTGGCCACGCTGACCGTCTTTCCGCAGGGCTTCCTCAAGTCGATGGGGATCGCCGGGGCGGTCGTGGCCCTAATGGCGGCGCTGGCATCGCTGACGATCACGCCGGCGCTGCTGGGGCTGTGGGGCGCCAAGCTGCGCCGGCCCGGGCAGGCCAAGCTCGACGGACAGACGAGCCGCTGGTATCGCCTCGCCCACGCGGTCATGCGCCGGCCGGGCGCGATCGCGATCGTCACGGCAGCAGTGATGGTCACCGTCGCGCTGCCGGCGTTGGGGACGGTGTGGACGTCGTCGAACGACAGCTCGGTGATTCCCCTGGGACAGAGCTCGCGCACGGTCGCCGACGCGCTCGGACGAGAGTTCGCCGGCGCCGGCCGCTCGCCGGTGACGGTCGCGATCCGCGCCGCGGTGTCCGAGCGGGCTGCGATCACCGCGTTCGCCCACCGCGTCGCGGCGCTGCCCGGGGTCACCGGGACGACGGGCACTCAGTCGCTCGGCCACGCCACGTGGCAGCTGAACGCGTCGGTCACGGGTGACTCCGCGGGCACCGTCGCCCAGCGCGTGGTCTCACGGATCCGTGCCCTCCGCACCCCGTTCGCGGTCAAGGTGACCGGCGACGCGGCGACGTTCGTCGACCAGCAGTCCGCGATCGCCTCGCAGTTGCCGCTGGCGATCGGCCTGTTGGTGATCCTCACCTTCCTGGTGCTGTGGCTGATGACCGACTCGGTCGTGCTGCCGCTGAAGGCGATCGTGATGAACGCCTTGACGGTCGGCGCCTCACTCGCCCCGCTGGTCCTGATCTACCAGCACGGCCGGCTGACCGGGCTGCTTGGCTACACGCCGAACGGCGGCGTCGAGCCGACCGACTTCGTGGTCGCGGCGACGGTCGTGTTCGCGCTCTCGACCGACTACGGCGTGTTCCTGCTCGGTCGCATCAAGGAAGCCCGCGACGCAGCGCGCGCGCAGGGGGCGCATCCCGACGAGCGCGAGGCCGTCGCGGCCGGCCTGGGGGCCACCGGCCGGGTGGTCGCCGCCGCCGCGATCCTGCTCGCGGTTGCGATCGGCGCTTTCAGCACCAGCTCGATCTCGTTCATCCAGCAGATCGGCGTCGCCGCCGCGACCGGCGTGCTGATCGACGCGTTCGTGGTCCGCTCGCTGCTGGTGCCGTCGCTGATGGCACTGCTGGGGTCGCTGAACTGGTGGTCGCCGGCGTTCATGCACCGCCTGCGGGCACGGATCGTGCCGGCGGAACCCCAGCCGCTCAGGCCGCACATCGCGGTTGCCGCGTCGACGGCGGCCGTCACCCCAGCCCCCAGCGCTGTCGAGATCGTCTGAGCGGCCGTATCATCGGCTTCACCGTGGCCAACCGCGCCACCAGCCATCCGCTGTTGCTCGACTGGCTGCCGGTGCTGATGTTGCCGCCGGTGCTGATCGCCGACGCCGGCTTCTCGTCGGCCGGCAAGCCGATCGACGTGATCAACGTGCTGGCGGCGTTCATCGCCTGCCTGCCGCTGACGCTGCGTCGCCGGCTCTCGTTCCCGACGCTGGCGCCGCTGCTGGTGGGCGGGGTCGTGCTCGCCCTGTGGCAGCTGCATTGCGTCAACACGGTCGTGCTGATCCCGATCGTTGCGCTGTTTGAGCTGGCGCTCAACGGCGACCGCCGTCGCTCGCTGTGGATGGGTCTGGCGGTCGTGCCGTGCGTGTTCGTCAGCGTCGTCCCGTTCGCCAGCGGCTGGGGGCACATCGCCTCGATCGTCGGGCACAATCTCGTGCTGTGCCTGTTGGCGATCGCCGCCGGCGACGTGCTGCGCTCCCGCCACCGGTCGACGCAGCAGTTGGTCGACGCTCGCGAGCAGGCGACGCTGCGCCGGGTCTCCGACGAGCGGCTGCGGATCGCGCGCGAGATCCACGACGTGATCGCCCACGCGATGACCGCGATCAACGTCCAGGCCGGCGTTGCGGCACATCTGCTCGAGCGCGAGCCCGGTCAGGCGTATGACGCGCTGCGCCACATCAAGCGCACCAGCGGCGAGGCGCTGACCGAGCTGCGCGGCACACTGGACATCCTCCGCGATCCGTCCCAGGGCGCTCCGATGGGAGTGGGCGGGGTTCGGTTCGGCCTCGACGATCTGGAGCCGCTGACCGGAGGGCTGCGCTCGGCAGGCATCGCGGTCGACCTCGACGTCGAAGCGATCACCGACCTTCCCGCCTCCGTGCACAGCGCAGGCTACCGGATCGTGCAGGAGGCGCTGACAAACGTCGCGCGCCATGCGGGGGCCACCTCGGCGCGCGTCCGCGTGCGCCACGCCACCGGCGCGGTGACGATCGAGGTCGTCGATGACGGGCCGTCGCGGACGATCGACCACGACCGGATCGTCGACGGCAACGGGCTGCGCGGGATGCGCGAGCGCGCGGTCGCACTCGGCGGCACCCTGGAGGCGGCGCCGATCGGATCCGGCGGCTGGCAGGTGACGGCCAACCTGCCGGTGAGCGCCCCGTGATCACCGTCCTGCTCGTCGACGACCAGTCGCTGGTGCGAGCGGGCTTTCACGCGCTGCTGCAGGCCGAGGACGACATCACCGTGGTCGCGCAGGCCGCCGACGGCGAGGCGGGTCTACGGCTGGCGCGCGAGCATCGTCCCCAGGTGGTGCTGATGGACATCCGGATGCCGCGGCTCGACGGGCTCGAGGCGACCGCTGCGATCACCGCCGACCCGCAGCTGGCCGACACGCGGGTGGTGGTCCTGACGACGTTTGAGCTCGACGAGTACGTGTTCGGGGCGCTGCGCGCGGGCGCCTCCGGGTTCCTGCTCAAGGACGTCGAGCCGGCCGACCTGATCGCCGCCGTGCGCGTGGTCGCCGACGGGGACGCGCTGCTGGCGCCACGGCTGACCCGGCGGCTGATCGAGGCGTTTGTCGCCGGCGTCCCGGTCCCGCCCGCCTCGGGCGCGACGGGCGGCGCAGCGATCTCGCCGGCGCTGGAGTCACTGACCCCGCGCGAGCGTGAGGTGCTGTCGCTGGTCGGCCGCGGGCACTCCAACGCCGAAATCGCCGGGTGCCTGGTGCTCTCGCCGCTGACCGTGAAGACCCACCTGGCCCGGCTGTTCGCCAAGCTCGGCGCCCGCGATCGGGCACAGCTGGTGGTGGCGGCCTATGAGTCGGGGCTGGTCCGACCCGCGCGCAGCTGAATTCCGGCGACGTCCTCGTAGAGCCGGACGGCGCTCATCTCGCCGGCGTTGTCGCCGTACACCGCCCGGGCACGGCGATGAATCTGCTCTACCAGCGCGGCCATCTCCGCGGGCACGCCGACGTCGCGCGCGAGGTCCACCGCCAGGCCCAGGTCCTTAGTCACGAGCGCCATCGCGAACCCCTCGTCGTAGTCACCGCGGTCCAGCACCATCCGCACGTCGCGCTCGATGAAGTTGGAGTTCGCGGGGGAGTGGACGAGCGCCGTGTGCAGCCGCTCCAGGTCGACGCCCGCCCGGACGCCGACGGCGAGCGCCTCGGCGGTGGCGACGGCATGCTCGAACCAGATCAGGTTTAGGAGCAGCTTGACCGCGTACCCGCTGCCGCTGGGTCCCAGGTGGAAGATCTGGTTGGTGTCGCCCATCGTCTCCAGCACCGGCAGCGCGCGGCCAAACGCCTTGCGGCTGCCGCCGGCATAGATCGACAGCGTCCCCGCCTCGGCCCGGATCGTCTGTCCGGCGACCGGGGCGTCGACGAAGTCCAGGCCGCGCCGGCGGCATTCCGCCAGCGCCCGGCGTCCCACCTCCAGTGAGCTGGTGCTCATCTCGACGATCAGCGCTCCCGCCGGGAGCGCGGCGATCGCCCCGTCCGGTCCGCAGAGCACGTCCTGGACTTGGCGCGGTCCGGGCAGGCTCGTGATCAGGATCTCGGCGCCGTCGACGCACTCGGGGAGCGATCGGGTCGCGCGTGCGCCCGACAGCTCAGCGCGACGCAGCGCTCGGGTGTCGAGGTCAAACGCCGCGACCTGATGGCCGAACGTACAGACCTGCCGGCACATGTGCGAGCCCATGTGGCCCAGGCCCACGAACGCCACGCGGCGCCGTCGTCTCATTCAGATCACGCCCGGTCCAGACGGTGGTGGGCGACGGCGTCCTCGTCGAGCTCGATTCCGAGCCCCGGGGCATCCCCGATCGACAGCATGCCGTGCTCGTCGATCTGCAACGGCGCCGCCAGCATGAAGTCGCGCCGCTGCGGCGTCCAGCCCGGCGGGTCAAAGGGGAACTCCAGGAACGGGCCGCCGCCGACGCCGCAGCAGGTATGCAGGTTGGCGAGCACGCCGATCCCGTTGGTCCAGGTGTGCGGGGTGAACCAGCGGTTGCTGCGCAGGGCCAGGTCGGCGAGTGTCCGCGCTCCCGAGATTCCCAGCGACAACACGACATCGGGCTGGAGCACGTCGAGCGCGTCGGCGGCCAGCGCGCGCCGCAGCTCGTCGAAGCTCCGGGCCATCTCCCCGCCGGCGATCCGCACGCCCGTCTGCGCGCGCAGCAGCGCCATCCCCGCCAGGTCGTCGCCGGCCAGCGGCTCCTCCACCCACAGCACGTCGTACTCGGCCAGCCGCTCGACGATCCGCCGTGCGGCCGCCGGCCCGAGGCCGGGGGCGATGTCCCCCGCCATCCGCCACCACTGGTTGAGGTCGACCATGATCTCCAGTGCAGCGCCGGCGGCGTCGCGCATCGCCGCCACGACCGCGATGCCCTGCTCGACGCGGTCGCGAGCGATCCGCACCTTGACGGCGCGGAAGCCCGCGTCCACCAGCTCTCGGGCGTCCTGCGCGCGCTGCTCGGGCGCGCGCAATTCGCCCAGCGACGCGTAAACGGGAATCCGGTCAAGCGCTCCGCCCAGCAGCGTCGCCACTGGCGTGCCCAGCGCGCGCCCGGTCAGGTCCCAGAGCGCGGCCTCCAGCGGCCAGAAGCGTCCGGCGTGGAAGGCGATCGTCTCCAGCGTGCGGGCATGGGCGGCGAGCGTCAGCGGATCGCGCCCCAGGAACAGGTGCTCGAAATCCGCAAAGCCGCTCATCGTGTCGCCGCTGCCGATCCCGGTCACGCCCTCGTCGGTGTGTACGCGCACGAGCGTGGCGCCGAAGTGCGTGCGTGGATCAGGATCCCAGGCCGCGAAGAACGGCGGGTCCAGCGGCAGCGCCAGGCGCTCAATCTCGATCGCGGTGATTTTCACTGGCCGTCGTAGAACGGGCTGGTGACGCTGTCGCGCCGCGCCACCAACGCCTGCGCGGCCTCGGGGTCGCGCCCCCGCCGGGCGGTGCGCACGCCCTTGAGCGTCGCCTCGCGGCAGGCGATCCGCACCGCGGTCTCGTCGCGGGCGTCTGGATCGATGTAGATCGCCACGAACACGAGCACGTCTCCAGCGCACGGGATCAGGTCCTCGGCGACCGCGTCGAGCACCCCCTGGCCGATCCCCAGCTGGCCCGCGCCCCACGTGATCTTCTGATGCAGCGGCTCGGTCGCGGTGGCCTTGTTGATCATGATCGTCGGCGGCCACACCGGCTCGTACTCATCCTTGGTCTCGCCGACGACGACCAGGATCGGCGCGTGGCCGGGGGCGGGGGAGGTGAACGTCGTCAGCAGCGCGGCCGCGGTCGGGGTACCGCGCTCGGCAAGCACGACGTTGACGTGCGCCCCGTCGGGGTCAACGCCGCTCCAGCCCTCGCCGATCCGCCCGTCGAACGTGCTGCCCGGGCGGGTCATCGGAGCGGACGGGCGGGGGCGGGGGCCGCGGAGGCAAACTTGGAAGCGAGAATCACCACGGAGCGATCCCCCTCGCCGCGCCGCAGGCGCTGCAGCGCCTCCTCCACGTCCTCGAGCTCGATCAGGTGCGAGACCATGTCGGCCAGCTCCAGCCGTCCGGCGCGGACCAGCTCGATCAGCCCGGGGAGCGTCTGCGCCGGGTCGGCGGACCCGTAGTAGGTGCCGATGATCGACTTCTCCGACAGGAACTCGATCGCCGGCAGGGATACCTCGACGCCGGCCGGAGCCAGCCCGACGACGACCGCGGTGCCGCCCGGGCGCAGGGCGTCCCAGGCGGTCCGGATCGTCGCCGGTGCGCCGACGACCTCGAACGCGTGGTCCACGCCGCCGCCGGTGAGCGCCACGACCTCGGCGGCCGCATCGACGCCCGGGGCACCCGCAAGCACCCCGTGGGTGGCGCCGCGGGCCAGCGCGTGTTGCAGCTTCTCGGGGCGGCGGTCGACGGCCACGATCGTGGCCGCGCCGGCCAGGCGCGCGGCCGCGATCACCTGCAGGCCGACGCCGCCGCAGCCGACGACGCAGACGCGCTCGCCGACCCGCACCCGGGCAGCGTGGGCGACGGCACCGAAGCCGGTGACCACCCCGCAGCCCAGCAGCGCCGCCTGCCACAGCGGCACGTCGCTCGAGACCGGGATCGCCGCTGCGGCCGCCACCACCGTGTACTGCGCGAAGCAGGCCACCGTCAGCCCGTGCTGGAGCGTCTCGCCGTCGCGACCGCGCAGGCGCGAGGTTCCGTCCAGCAGCGTGCCCGCGACCGAGTTGGCGCCGGCCGGCTCGCACAGGGTGCGCCGGGCCGAGCGGCAGGCCGCGCAGCGCCCGCAGGACGGCACCAGCGACAGGACGACGTGGTCGCCGGGCGCGAGCTCGGTGACGTCGTCGCCGATTGCCTCGACGACCCCGGCGCCCTCGTGGCCGAGCACCATTGGCCAGCGCCCGGGCCCGAGCTGGCCGTCGGCGAGGTGAACGTCGGAGTGACAGACTCCGGCGGCCGCGACCCGGACGAGCACCTCGCCGGCGAGCGGCGGCTGGAGCGTCACGGTCTCCACGGCCACCGGCCGGCCGGGTTCGCGCAGCACGCAGGCGCGCATCTGAAGCTCGCCGCGGCGGTCGGCGGCGGGCGGGGCCACGGCGGTGACAGTTGTCATCTCACGCTCCGAACTGGGTTCGCACGGCATCCATCAGGGTCAGGGCCGAGGCGCTGGCATCGCGGTGGCGGGGGCGGCAGAGCCCGATCGTGCGCGGGACCAGGATCTCCTTTGGCTCCAGCCAGGTCAGCGACGGCTCGACCGCGCCGGCGGCGCCGAGCCGGTCCAGGCAGGCGTGGCCATAACCGGCGGCGACCAGCCGCTGAAGCGCCAGGTTATCGTCGGTGCGGTAGACGACGCGCGGGTTGATCGCCCGTCGCCGCCACGCCTTCTCGAGCTCCACCTGGGTGCGCCAGCGGCGATTCCAGGCGACCACGTCGACGCCGTCCAGCAGGTCGAAGGTGGGCTCGGCGGCGGCGGCCAGCTCGCTGTCGCGGCGGGTGAGGATCACCCACGGGTCGTCCAGCAGCGGGATCGACTGGATCCGGTCGTCGGGGTCGGGATTGACCAGGAACGCTAGGTCCAGCTGCCCGGCGGCGAGCTGGTCGAAGGTGCGGCTGTTGTCGTCGATCTCCGACAGCACGACCTCCACGTCGGGTCGGTGCTCGCGCAGCGTGCGCAGCGCGCCGGGCAGCAGCTCGGTGGTCGCGGTCTGGAACACGCCGATCCGCAGCGTCTGGCGCTCGCCGCTCTGGATCGCGGCCACGTCGGCGCTGAGCGTCTCGACCTCGCCGAGCACGCGGCGCGCGCGCCGGTAGACAGCGTCACCGGCCTCGGTCAGCGTGATCGCGGCCCGTCCGCCCGGGCGGATGAACATCGACGCGTCGAGTCCGCGCTCGAGGATCGCGATCTGGTGTGAGATCGCCGACTGCGTATAGCCGAGCGAGCGAGCGGCGCCGCGGAACGAGCCCTGATCGGCGACGGCGACCAGAGCGCGGAGGTTGCGCAGATCAATGCGGCTTTGATCGATATCAGCGATCGTTCTCACCGAGAAACGTCATGAAACAAACGGTCTTGGGAATCGTACTCCGGGAGCCGGTCGCCGTCCAGGGAAGTTCTGCGCGACACCAATAGGAGCCACACCCGATCGCGAGCGCGGGCGTCGTCACCGCCAGGTAGCCGAGGCCGGCGCCGGCGTGCTGCGCAACGACGCCGAGCACCAACGGGGCGACGACTATGGCGGCCGCCCACACCCCATTGGCCATCCCGTACACGCGTCCAGAGGGTGCGGGCATTTGACTCACGGTAAGGGCCCGTAAGACAAATTTGTCTGATAAGCTGCGCCATCGGATTGCGGACCCGCAGCTCCCTTATCGTTGGACGGTTACCACCATCGTCTGGGCCGCGCACGCCGCATCATGAGCCACAACGGCGCCTGACAATCGAAGTTCGCCGTGGCGCGGATGACCGGACAGGCAGTATCTCACCTGCTCACTCACACGGCACTTGGATCGCTCCGAGTGTCCTCATCCCATTGAAAGGCCTCCGCACGTGAAGATCGACAATCGCTCGCTGGATCAGGTCCGCGCACACAGCAGTGAGTTGGAGAACAACTGCATCGACGAGTACGTCGCCGGGCACCTGAGCCGCCGCGACTTCATCCGGCACGGGGGCGTGCTGGGCATGTCGATCACGGCGATGGGGGCCGTGCTGGCTGCGTGCGGCAATGCCAACAGCAGCGGCGGCTCGTCCTCGAGCTCGGGCGCCGCGGCGCCCGCCAAGGCCGGCGGCACGCTGAAGATCGCTACCCAGGTCCCCGCCGCCGCCATCAACCCGCTCACGATCGCCGACAACGGCGGCCTAACGATGCTCTGCCAGGCCGGCGACTTCCTGATCCGCGACAACACCGGCTACCCGGGACCGACGCTGATCCCGAAGCTGGCCACGAGCTGGAAGCCCAACTCCGACGGCACGGTGTGGACCTTCAAGCTACGTCAGGGCGTGAAGTTCTCCGACGGCTCGCCGATGACCGCCGACGACGTCGTCTACACCTTCCAGCAGCAGTCCAACCCGAAGAACGCGGCCAACGCGCTGTCGGTGTTCGGCGCGCTGCTCGATCCGAGCGGGGTGCAGAAGGTCGACGACCACACGGTTGCCTTCCACCTGCAGGCGGCCGACGGCAACTTCCCCTACCAGTTGTCAGCAGACAACTACAACTGCATCATCGTCAAGAAGGGGCAGGACTTCGCGAGCTTCCAGAAGGACATGATCGGGACCGGCCCATGGAAGCTCAAGAGCTACGTCCAGAACGTCAGCGCGTCCTTTGAGCCCAACCCGTACTACTGGGGCGCCAAGCCGAAGCTTGCCGCCACCGCGTTCCAGTTCTACCAGAGCCAGGCGCCGCAGATCCTGGCGCTGCAGGGTGGCCAGGTCGACGTCGTCGACGCGTTCATCGTCGCCGGCGCGAGCGCGCTGCTCCACAACCCGCAGTACCAGATCTTCGACGTCAAGGCGACGCTGCATCGCGAGCTGTCGATGCGCTGTGACAAGCCGCCGTTCAACGATTCGCGTGTCCGCCAGGCGGTCGCGCTATCGCTCGACCGGCCCGGCCTGATCAAGGCGCTGCTCGGCGGTTACGGCTCGCTCGGCAACGACAGCGTGTTCGCGCCCGTGTACGCGTCGACGGACAAGTCGGTCCCGCAGCGCGCGCAGGACATCGCCAAGGCCAAGCAGCTGTTGTCGGCGGCCGGGCACCCGAACGGATTCAGCGCGACGCTGTTCAGCGAGCAGTACCAGGAGATCCCGCAGCTGGCGCAGGCGATCGCGGCCTCCTGCAAGCAGATCGGGATCAACGTGACGCTGAAGGTCGAGACCCAAAACGCCTACTACGGCAAGGCGACGTTCGGCAACTCGGACTGGCTCGACGGCGAGATGAGCCTGGTGGACTACGGCGGCCGCGGCGTGCCGAACACGGTGTTGCAGGCGACGACGACGTCGAAGGGCGTGTGGAACGCGGCCCACTTCAAGAACCCGCAGATGGACAAGCTGTACAAGGAGTACGTCAAGTCCATCGACGTATCCACGCAAATGAAGATCGCCGGTCAGATCCAGACGCTGCTGCTCAACGAGACCCCGATCATCATCCCGTACTTTGAGGATGCCCTGAACGCGGGCAAGCCCAACGTGCACAACATCAAGACCGGCCAGATCCAGCAGCTGTTCGTGGATCAGGCGTACCTGTCCTGAGCGGGACGCTTCTCTCTTCGTGACCAGCCGACCCAGGTGACCCTCGCGGATCACCTGGTGCCGGCGGCCGCGAAGCTGCGCCGGGAGTCCGAGTGGCCGGTCGGCTGAGCGGCCGATCCGCGGTCGTCACCGGCTCCTCCTCGGGGCTGGGGCGCGCGATCGCGATCCGCTTGGCCGCCGAGGGCGCATCCGTCGTCGTGTCGGATGTCCGCACCGATCCGGTTGAGGGCGGCGAGCCGACCGAGGCGGTGATCGCAGGCGCGGGCGGGACCTGCCTGCGCGTCGACGCCGACGTGTCGCGCGCCGAGGACGCCGACCGGCTTGTGTCGGCCGCCGTCGACGCGTACGGGCGGCTCGATGTGATGGTCAATAACGCCGGCATCGCGGGTCGCGGCAACGTGTCGCTGCTGGAGACGACCGAGCAGGCGTGGGACGAGATCATGGCCGTCAACCTGCGCGGGGTGTTCCTGTGCTGCAAGCGCGCGGTCGGGGAGATGCTTGAGCAGGAGCCGATCGGCGAGGTCCGCGGCCGCGTGATCAACCTCTCCTCCCAGCACGGGATGATCGGACCGCCCAACAGCTTCACCTACGCGACCAGCAAGGGCGGCGTGATCAATCTCACCCATCAGATCGCGGTCGACTATGGCCGCCACGGGATCCTCGTCAACGCGGTCGCACCGGGCAAGATCATCACCGGCGCCCCCGGGCGCGCCGAGCCGGACATGCTCGAGTACTCGCACTCCCGCACGCCGTTCTCACGCCTCGGCCGCCCCGAGGACGTGGCCGGCGCGGTGGCGTTCTTGGCGTCCGACGATGCGCTGTACGTGTCGGGCATCAACCTGCTCGTCGACGGCGGCTGGATGGCGTACTGATGCGCGTCGGACTGCTCGGCGCGGGCTGGATCGCCGAGTCCCACGTCGCGCACATCCAGGCCGCCGACGATGCGGACCTGGTGGCCGTCTGCGATCTGGACGCCGATCGCGCCGGCGTGGTCGCCGGGCCGGCCGCCGCGATCTACGGCGATTGGGAGCAGATGCTCGAGCGCGAGTCACTGGACGCGCTCTGGGTCTGCACCCCGCCGCTGCACCATCGCGCCCCGACGATCATTGCGCTCGAGCGGGGCATTCATGTCTACCTGGAGAAGCCGATCGCCCGCGACCTCGCCGATGGCGAGGCGATCGTGGCCGCGGCCGAGAGCTCGCACGCCGTCTGCGCGGTCGGCTACATGTGGCGCGGAACCGAGCTGCTGCAGCGGGCGCGCGAGTCCGTCGCGCTCGATCACGTGGCGATGCTCGTCTCCCGCAATTACGGTCCCGTGGCCGGCCGGGGATGGTTCATGGATCGCGCCCAGTCCGGCGGTCAGATCCTCGAGCGGGCCAGCCATCACATCGACCTGCAGCGGGCGATTGCCGGCGACGTGACGGCGGTGCAGGCCAGCGGCGCCACGATCCCGCTCGCGCAGTTCGGCGCGGCGGGTGGGACGGGTCTCGGAATCGAGGATGCGCTGGCGATCGTGCTGCACTTCGCCAGCGGGGCGGAGGGGACGATCAGCGTCGCGTGGACCGCCCCGGGCCAGCCCCACGTCCATGCCCTGGATGTGCTCGATCACCAGGCCACGCTCTCGCTGCGGCTGGGACCGGGCCGCTTCGAGCTACACGGCCACGCCGGCGGGGCCGCGATCCACGGCAGCTACGGCGACCCGATGCGCCGCTCGGTGCAACGCTTCCTGACGGCCGCTCGCAGGGGCGACAAGACCGCGGTGTTCTGTACCCCACGTGACGCGCAGGGAACGCTGAAGGTGGCGGTCAGCTGCGAAGCGGCCCTGGCGGGCGGCAACACCGTCCACGTCCCGGTTTGATCGGTGCGATCGATTCAAACGATCAAAACGGGCCTAAAAAGTCATGAAACAAACCATATCTCGCATCGTATGTTGTTCTGTAGATGCTGTTCTCCCTTACCACTCGTCTCCGGAGCCGCGCCCTGCTGCGCCCTGCCGTGCTGCTCTGGCTCGTCTACGCGCTGTTCGTGGTCTGCGGCGTGTCGCAGTCGGCGATCGTTCCGCTGCTGCCGCACCTGTCACAGCGCTATGGCCTGACGTCGTCGGAGACGGCGCTGCTGCTCGCTCTGCCGGGGCTGGCGACGTTGGCGGTGTCGGTGCCATCGGGGCTGGCCGCCGATCGGTACGGCGCCCGCCGGGTCACGCTGGCCGCGGGCCTGCTGCTGTGCGTGTCGGCGGTGGCCCAGTCCGGGCAGTCACTGTGGCTGCTGCTGGCCGGCCGGATCGCGTTCGGCGTCGCCTTCGGGGTCGTGTGGACCACCGGCGTGGCGTGGTTGGCCGAGATCGACGACCGTCCGGGCGGCGCGCGTCTCGGTCCCTCGGTCACGTGCTCGTCGGTGGGCGTGATGTTCGGTCCGGCTGTCGGCGGCATCCTCGGCCAGGCCGACGGCACGAGCCTTCCCTTCTTGCTGATCGCGGCGGTCAGCGCCGCGGTCCTGGTCCCGCTCGCGCTCGGCTCGACCACGGTGCGGCGCGCACGCCACGCGGCGGCTGAGTCACGTCCCGCTGGCGAGGCCATGTTCGAGACCCAGCGCCGGCGCAAGCTCCGCGCGGCCGTCGACCTCGCCCGGCGCCCGGGCTTCGCCGCCGCCGCCGGGGGAATGATGATCTCCGGTGCGGTGTCGGGCTCCAGCCAGCTGCTGATCACCTCCGGCCTGCACGGGGACGGCATCTCGACGGGCCGCATCGGCCTGGCCTTCTCGGCCGCCGCCGTCTGTTACATCGCGGTCAGCGTCGCCATCCTCCGGCTCGGCGAGCGCGCCCGCAACACTCGGTTCAACGCGCTGGCGGCGTCGGTCGCGGCGCTGGCGATGGTGCCCGCCCTGGCCAGCGGCGGCGCTCCCGCGCTCGTCGCCGCGCTGTTCCTCTGCTCGATCCCGCGCGCCGCGGTGTCCACGATCGCCTACTCGCTGACCTCGATGCCGGCGGCCGGCGACGGTGACGGCTTCATCATCGGGCTGCTGAACGGAGCCTGGGCCGGAGCGATGGTGCTCACGCCCGTGGTCGCCGGCGCGCTGGAGCAGCACGGCGGAGCTCAGCTCGCGTACCTGGCGGTGATCGTGCCGTGTGCGCTGATCGCCACCGGGCTGATCGTCGGCGCCCGGCCGTGGGCTAGTCGTGCGGGTGCTCGGCCTGCGCCGCCGGTGTCGGCGTGACCTCGCCGGGCATCGCCTGCAGCCGGCGCAGCTCGTCGAGCGGGATGTGGCAGCGGATCCCGTGACCGGCCTGCTCCTCGCGCAGCTCGGGCTCGGTCGTCTCGCAGATCTCGCCGATCTTGCGCGGGCAGCGGGTGTGGAACGGGCAGCCGGACGGTGGGTCGGCGGCCGAGGGGATGTCGCCCTCCAGCCGGATCCGCAAGCGCTCGGAGTCATCGAGCGACGGGACCGCCGATAGCAGCGCCTCGGTATAGGGATGGTGGGGTCCCTCGAACACCCTGCCGGCCGGCCCGATCTCCATCACGCGGCCCAAGTACAGGACGACGATCCGGTCGGCCAGGTAGCGCACGACCCCGAGGTCGTGGCTGATGAACAGGTAGGCGACCTCCTTGCGCTGCTGCAGGTCGGTCAGCAGGTTGAGGATCGCCGCCTGGACCGAGACATCCAGCGCCGAGGTTGGCTCATCGCAGACCACGATCCGTGGATCGCCGGCGAAGGCGCGGGCGATCGCGACGCGCTGCTTGAGCCCGCCCGAGAGCTGCGATGGGCGCATCGGCAGGTAGCGCTCCGGCAGCCGCACCGACTCCACCAGCGAGGACAGGCGCTCCTTGAGCTTGTCGCCTCCGTACCCGCCGAGCTTGGACAGCGAGCGCGAGATCAGCTGGCGCACCGAATGACGGCGGTTCAGCGCCGAATCGGGGTTCTGGAACACGATCTGCAGCGCCTTCTGGTCAGCGGCGGAGCGACCCTTGGCCGTACCGGAGACGTCGTGGCCGTCCAGCTGGATCTGCGCTCCGTCGTCGGGCGGGATGATCCCCATCAGCACCCGGGCCAGCGTCGTCTTGCCGCTCCCCGACTCGCCGACGAGGCCCACGGTCTCGCCTGGACGGATGTCGAGGTCGACGTCGAACAGCCCGCGGACCGACTGCCCGGTCATGTGGAAGGTCTTGGAGGCCGAGCGGACGCGGACCAGCGGCTCGGTCGACGGCGCGTGCTGGGGGGTGCGGTCGGCGTGGCCCTCGCCGAGTGCGCCCATCGTGACCGTCTGCGCCCGCTCGTGGTAATGGCAGCGCGAGCCGCGTCCGCCCCCCACCTCGTACATCGGGGGTGCGTCAGCGCGGCAGCGGTCATCGGCGAGCCCGCAGCGGTCGGCGTAGATGCAGCCTTCAAGCACCGATCCGGGAGCCGGCAGCGACCCGGGGATCGTGGCCAGCGTCCCGCGGCGCCCGTCCGCGCGACCTTCCTCGCGACGGGGGATCGAGCGCAGCAGCCCCACTGTGTAGGGGTGGCGCGGGTCGTTAAAGACCTCCTGGGCCGGTCCCTCCTCGACCAGCTCACCGGCGTAGAGGACCCCGACGCGGTCGCACATCGTCGAGATGACCGCAAGGTTGTGGCTGATGAAGAGAAGCGATGTGGAGAACTCCGAGCGCAGCCCGCGGATCAGCTCCAGGACCTCGGCCTCGACGGTCGCATCTAACGCCGTGGTCGGCTCGTCGAGGATCAACAGCGCTGGCTCTGACGC